>CACJGR010000001.1 GCA_902592985.1 uncultured Pelagibacteraceae bacterium
AAAATCTTGTCATAACACAAAATGGAGAGATGATTATAGCTGGATACATCAAAACAATATACTTGAAGTTTTAAAAGATAGTTCAAAATTACTACCTGAAGTTAGAAAATATCTTGAAGAGGAAAATTATTATACTGACTTTAATTTGTCAGATACAAAAAATATTCAAAAAAAATTATTTGATGAAATTAAAGGTCGTATTAAGCTAGATGACGAATCTCTTCCCTATAAAGATTACAATTATGAATATTGGACTAAAACAACAACAAAAGGTAACTATTTTATTAAGTTAAGAAAAAAAATTAATTCTAGCAAAATTGAAGAAATATGGAATGGAGACAAAGAAAAAGAAAAACTGAAAACTGAGTACTTTGGTGTTGGTGATTTAGAAGTGAGCTTTAATGATAAATTTTTAGGTTATTCATTGGATTTAAAAGGTTCTGAATATTACACAATTTGTGTTAGGGATATTGAAACTGAAGAATTAGTAACAGAAAAAATAGAAGATACTTCTGGAAGCATCAGTTTTAGCCTTGATGATAAATATTTTTTTTACTCAAAATTAGACAAATATCATCGTCCAAAAAAAATATTTAGGCATAAAATTGGAACTTCGGTTAAAGAAGATACTTTAATTTTTGAAGAAAAAAATGAAGCTTTTACAGTTGGGATCGGTTTAAGTTCTGATGAAAAATACTTTATTATTACGACTTCAGATCATAATAGTTCAGAACAGCATTATTTTTCAGTAAATGAAGAATATCCAAGACCAAAGTTAATTAAACAAAGGAAAAAAGGTGTGCTCTACTCTATTAATTCATGGGGTGGATTTTTTTATAATCACTCCAATGAAGATGCCGAAGACTTTAAAATTGAAATATGCAAAGATTTATCTAGTCAAAAGTGGGAGGTATATATTCCAGCAAAAGAAGAAGTATTAATTGGAGGATTAGTTTTTTTAAATGATTGGATTATTAGATCTGAAGTTTCCAATGCACTTGGAAAAATTTTTGTAAAAAATATTAAAACAAATATCGAGGAAGAAATTAAATTTACAGATGAAAAAGTTATTGATCCAGGAATTTCATTAAAACAAAGAGACAAAAATACTGACTATATACATTTGAGTTATTCATCTCCAAAAACTCAATCAAGAGTTTATCTATACAATTTAAAAAATAAGGAAAAAAAATTAATTAAGGAGCAAGAAATTCCGTCTGGACATAATCCCAGAAATTATATTGTTG
This sequence comes from uncultured Pelagibacteraceae bacterium, assembly GCA_902592985.1. Taxonomy (GTDB): domain Bacteria; phylum Pseudomonadota; class Alphaproteobacteria; order Pelagibacterales; family Pelagibacteraceae; genus Pelagibacter. Next base: position 1,248 of record CACJGR010000001.1, read on the forward strand.
AACGTTTGGAATGTAAGTCTCATGATGAAAGAATTGTTCCTATTACAATTACTAGACACAAAAAAACTAAAATTGATGGATCTGCTAATTTATTACTGTACGGTTATGGATCTTATGGAAGTTCAATGAGTCCAAGCTTTTCATCAACTAGATTGAGCTTAATAAATAGAGATATAATTTGGGTTACTGCTCATATCAGGGGTGGCATGGAAAGAGGAATGAAATGGTGGAAAGAAGGAAAACTTTTAAATAAAAAAAATACCTTTGAAGATTATATTGCTGTTGCTGAATTTTTAATAAAAAAAAAATATACTTCAAATGGCAAAATTATTGGTATGGGTGGTTCAGCTGGTGGACTATTAATGGGTGTAGCTGTAAATCAAGCGCCAAAATTATTTTTAGGAATTATAATGGCGGTTCCTTTTGTAGATTCTCTAACAACTAATTTAGATCACTCTTTGCCTTTAACTGTTGGGGAGTTTGAAGAATTTGGAAATGCTAAGAAAAATAAGGAACATTTTGATTATATATATTCTTATGCGCCTTATAATAATATTAAAAAAATGGATTATCCACATATGCTTATCACAACTAGTTTGAGCGATAATAGAGTTTTATTTGATGAGCCTACAAAATTTACCGCTAAATTAAGAGAATACAAAACAGATGATAATCTTTTGCTTTTGAAAACAGAAATGAATGCTGGCCATGGTGGCAAATCAGGAAGAGATAGCGCTATAGAAGAAATAGCAATTGATTATGCATTTGCATTAAAAATTTCAAAAAAAATTAATTCTTAAATATTGAAAATAAAAAATTAGTACCCACATATATTAAGTAAGTCGCCTAATGGGGCTTACATAAAATAACCTTGCTAACAAAGGAGGATATTATGACAAGTAAGGATCTATCTATATTCAACTCATTACGACCTTTTTCAATTGGTTTTGACGATATGTTTGACCAATTTGAAAGTATGTTGGGAAATGGAGGTTTGGGTATGCAATCAAACTATCCACCATACAACATAAGAAAAACTGGAAAGGACAAATACTCTATTGAAGTTGCTCTTGCTGGTTTTAGCAAAAAGGACGTAGAAGTTGAGTTTGAAGATAATTTATTAACTGTCAGAACCAAACAAGTTAATAAGTCTGAAGACAAAAATGAAGATGGTGAAATTATTCATAAAGGTATTTCACAAAGACAATTTGCTAGATCATTTACAATTGCAGACGATGTAAAAGTAGATGGTGCCGAACTTAAAGATGGTCTTTTGACGATAGCTTGTGAAAGAATTGTACCAGAATACAAAAAGAAAAAGCTTATTGAAATTAAATAAGTATTTACCTTGCTTGTGGGGGAAAATTCCCCACAAGTATTAAAAACAGCCTTTAGAAATAAAACCAATTACCATTTCATTATTATCAATTTCAAATTTTCTTTCACACTTTATTCCATATTTTTTTGTATTATAAATTAAAAGTTTTGAGCCAGTTTCGCTTTTGGCCTCACTGTCAGGATTGCCCATAACAATTTTTAATTCAGAAACTGGTTGACCAATAAATTGACTTAATTTTTTATTTTCTTTTTTTACAGCTTCATCAGATTTTTTGTTTATAGTTTCACATCCATTAAATAAAAAAATAAATGTTATTAATAAAAATATTTGAAAAATTTTCATAGTTTCAACTAAATGTAGAATATCATAAAAATTATAAACAGATATAAACTCTCAAGTTGTATTGTACGCTTAATTATTCACAGTAATCAATGTTATTTTCTTGTGACTTCTATAATAAGGTCTATTAAACTTTATTCTTAATTAATTATGGAGGTAAATATTTATGATGGATAAATATTTTGAATATAGAAAACATAAAACGGATTTTAATACAGAGGTAACTGCTGGCGTTACAACATTTTTGACGATGGCTTACATAATGTTTCTTAATCCGTTTATTTTGTCAGGAGAGTTTGCGGGCACTGATGCAGGATTTTTTGATTTTAATTCAGTATTTACGGCAACGATTCTGGCAACTGCTATAGCTTGTTTCATAATGGCTTTTTATGGAAAGACATGGCCAATAGGCTTAGCTCCAGGAATGGGGATTAATGCTTTTGTCGCTTTTGTTATAGTAGCAGGATTGGGTTACACTCCAGCAGAGGCACTAGGTGCTGTACTTGTTGCGGGTATAATCTTTTTAATTGTATCGTTAACTCCTGTTCGAGCTTGGATAATAAATTCAATTCCAAAAAGTTTAAAACTTGGAATTGGCGCTGGAATAGGACTTTTCTTAGCTATTATTGGCCTAGAAATTATGGGAGTAGTTGCTGATCATCCAGTAACTTTAGTTACTCTTGGAAATGTAAAACATCCACTGGTGATATTAGCTACTCTAGCATTTGCTACAATGATTGTGTTGGAGAAGAAAAAAGTTAAGGGAAATATCATTATTGGTATACTTGTTTTCAGTGCAATTGCGTGGTTACCAATATGGGGATGGACTGGCTATAGTATTGAAGGCGGATCAGGTTTATCAAAATTTAATGGAATCTTTGACACGCCGACATATCCTTCCTATTTATTTCAATTTGAAATAGGAAAAGTTTTGTCTGCAGGAGGAATGTCAGTTTTATTCACATTGTTTTTTATAGACTTTTTCGATACGGCTGGAACGCTCACTTCGGTAGCAAACGTTGCTGGAAAAGTAGATAGCAAAGGTAAAGTTAAAGATATAGAAAAAGCAATGCTTGCAGACAGCGTTGGAACAGTTGCAGGTGCTTTAGTTGGAACCTCAACAGTAACTAGTTATGTAGAGTCTGGAGCAGGTGTTAAAGCTGGTGGCCGAACAGGTATGACTTCTCTTGTAATTGGAGTTCTATTCTTATTATGTTTAGGATTTGCACCACTTGCAACTAGTTTGCCAAAAGAGATTGATGGTGCGGCACTTGTCTATGTAGCGGTTCTTTTCGTTAGAAATATCGTTGATATAGAATGGAATGACATCGTTGAATCAGCACCGGCTGTTTTATGTATGATAGTTATGCCTCTGACTTATTCTATAGCCAATGGAATAGCTATTGCGTTCATTACTTATGCATTAATTAAACTTTTAAGTGGAAAATATGAAGGAGTTTCGTCTGCTATTTGGATTGTTGCAGCGTTAAGTGTAATAAACTTTATAGTATAAACTTTAAAAAAAACTTCTATGAAAAGGGCCGGATTTATTCTGGCCCTTTTTTTTATTTACTGTGTTTTTTTTTAATTTCTTCGATTCTAATTTCTTCATAAATTTCAAATGGCTGAACTATCCAAGGGTTATCAGATAATTTTACCGCACAATAATCTGGTTCAAAGGTTGACTTTTGTTTTTTCCATAATGTTGCTGTTTTAATATCTTCAATTTTATCTTTTATTGGTTCATATTTTTTTAACCAATCCACGCTTTTATTTAATGTAATTCCTGTATCTGAAAGGTCATCACATAATAAAATCTTGCCACCCATATTTTTTGCAATCGAACTCATTTCTCTTGAAAAGACTATGTCGCCTTGCTCATCTTCAACTCCCTTACCACTGTATGATTCAACTGCTAAATACGCACACTTTAATTTAAAAACTCTACTTAAAACATCTATCATTGGAGCGCCGCCACGCATTATACCAACTAACAAGGTTGGCTTATAACCGCTTTCATGAATTTGTATCGCCAACTTCTCTACTGTTTTATTGTACTCATCCCAATTAACAATTAATTTTTCAGACATATATTTCTATATTCTTAATTTTTAAAAATGAAAAGAAAAACCGCAAGTGTTATAAAAGCTAAAATAGAAAAAATTAAGATATTCAACCTATGAATGTTTTTCCCTCTTAAATTAAAGTAATGCCTTGCTACTGCAGAAATTAAAGCAACTAAACATAAAATTAACCAATTATATTTGTGATAAACTATAAAACTATAGTGGCCTGATAGCATAATAAATAAAACTAAAAATGTTGAATAATTATTGTGAATAGATCTTTGTTTAGCAGCTAACGAGAGACTGGTATCAAATTTTTCATTTTTTAAACTACTATTAATGATATTTTTTTGATTTGGAATAATCACAGTAAAAACATTTCCAAACATGTTTGAACCAATAATTAAACCAACGCTCAAAAAGGCAAATTGTGGACCAAATATTTTTGTTAAACCAAAAGAAACTAAAGCTAATAAAATAAAAATAATTGATATAAAAAGTGCATTATTTTTAATTATTTTAGATTTACATAAAAAATCGTAAATAAACCAAAAAATAACTAGGGATAAAATTGAAACTAATATTGCGTTAAAAGAGGATATTTCCAAAATTCGTTTATCAACCATTAAAATTTGAGAATTGTAATAATAAATTATAATTAGAAGAAGAATTCCTGTTATAAATGTTAAATAGCTTTGCCATTTAAAAATTACTAAATTGTTAAGATATTCTGAAGGAGGTGATTTTTTTAATCTTATTAATTTATAATAATATCCAGAGTGCATAAGATAGCCTACTCCATCAACATCATCGCTTGAAATATTCTTGTTAAGCTTATTGTCTAGATAATTAAACAAAAAGCTATTACCAACCCAAAGAATTGCAAATAAAACATGCCCCCATCTTAAAATAAGCTCTAACCATTTTAATGTGTAAGGTATAAATTCCATGCTTTAATATTCAATCTTATCAATTTTCTTATCCCAAAGATCAAAAGCTTTTAAAGCTTCGTTTCTCATCATTTGCTTAATTGGAATTTTTCTATCTTCATTTTTTTTAGAAATCTCTGAATATATTAATGAGTCATCAAAATTAATTTTTTTTGCATCATCTCTAGTATTTGCATAAAAAATATTATCAAGATGTGACCAATAAATAGCAGATAAACACATTGGGCATGGTTCGCAACTCGTATATAAATCACATCCAACAAGATTAAATATATTTAACTTTTTGCATGCTTCTCTAATAGCAACAACTTCAGCATGGGCAGTTGGATCATTTGAAGAGGTAACTTTATTTGAACCTTCAGCAATTATTTTGTTTTCTTTAACAATAACACAACCAAATGGCCCGCCAGCAGTATTAACGCTATTTATTGAAAGCTCTATCGCTCTTAACATAAATTTATTTTTTAAATCCATTTTTTTACCTAATATGATTAAATCTATTTTTTAACTCATTTAAACTCATTAAAATTTTTTCTGGTGTCGCTGGAGCATCAAGAATTGGTATCTTTTTATATTTTCCTACAGAAGCAATCGCATCCTTGATTGCATAAAATACACTCATGGCTAACATAAGAGGTGGTTCTCCTGTAGTTTTAGCTTTATTAACAACATTTTCTTTGTTTTTTCCTTGTTTAAAAATTTCTACATTAAATTTTTTTGGCATATCGCTGACTGCTGGTATTTTATAAGTTGAAGGTGATACTGTAGTAATTTGACCATTAGTCTTCCAATTTACTTCTTCTATTGTTAACCATCCTTGTCCTTGAACAAATCCTCCTTCAATTTGACCTAATTCTAAAGCTGGATTAATAGCTTTACCTGCATCATGTAAAATATCAACTCGTTCTACTATATTTTCTCCTGTGAGTATATCTATTGTAACTTCAGTTACTGCAGCACCATAGCAAAAATATAAAAAAGGTCTTCCTGAAAATGTTTTTTTATCAAAATAAATTTTCGGTGTTGAATAAAAACCAGAGGATGATAATGAAATTCTATTCAAGTAAGCTTCTTTAATTATTGTTTCAAATTTAAATGATTTTTTATTGAATTTAATTAATCCTTTTTCATAAACTATTTTAATATTCTTAATATTATATTTTTTTTTGATAAATTTTTCTAAATTTTGTTTGATTTTTGAAACTGCATCAAGTGCTGCTGCTCCATTTAAATCTGTTGTAGAAGATGCGGCGCTTGCAGAAGTATTCGGAACTTTTGATGTATTTGTTGAAGAAATTTTTATTTTTTCAAATGATAAACCTAGCTCATTAGCAACAAGTTGGGCAATTTTGGTGTTAGTTCCTTGCCCCATTTCTACTCCACCATGATTTAAATGAACGCTTCCATCAGTATAAATATGCACTAATGCTCCAGCCTGATTAAGATGAGTAGTTGTAAACGAAATACCAAATTTAACCGGTGTGATTGCAATGCCCTTTTTTAAATATTTACTTTTTTGGTTGAATTTTTTAATTTTTGAATATCTTTTTTTGTAATTTGATTTTTTTACCAGCTTATTAAAAATTTCTTGGATAACATTATCTTCAATTTTCATTCCATAATGGGTAATGTTTTTTTTCTTTTTTTGGTAAAAATTATTTTTTCTAATTTGGCAAGGATCTTTATTCAAATACCTTGAAATATTATCAATTATATTTTCTATAACCATCATTCCTTGATTTCCACCAAACCCTCTGAAGGCGGTATTTGAAGCTGTATTGGTTTTACAAAGATAGTTCTGCACCCGGATGTGTGGGATATAATATGCATTATCTATATGCATTATTGCTCTTCCATTGATTGCACCTGATAAATCTGGAGATATTCCACACCTTGATGATAATTTAATTTTTAATCCTTCAATAATTCCTAAACTATTAAAACCAACTTCAGACTCAGAATAAAAATCATGTCTTTTGCCAGTTATAATTATATCATCATCTCTATCTAATCTAAGTTTAACAGGTTTCCTTGTTTTGTAAGCAAGTAATGAACAAATAGCTGAAGTCATAAAATTAGTTTCTTTGCCGCCAAAACCACCTCCAACTCTACGAACTAACACTGTTACTGAATTACTTTTTTGATTAAGCATCTTGGCAATAATTTGTTGTGTTTCTGATGGATGTTGTGTTGAACTATAGACTAAAAAATCATTATCTTCTTTAGGTATTGCAAGGGCAACTTGTCCCTCTAAATAAAAATGCTCCTGACTTCCTGTGGTAAAATTAACCTTTAACTGATTTTTAGATTTACGAATTGCATTGGAAGGGTTGCCTCTTTGTATTTTTATTCCTTTTAAAACAAATTTTTTTTTCTTTAATGCTTCTTTTATCGTTACTATGGGTTTTAAAACTTTATAAATAACTTTAGCTTTTAAAACAGCTTTTCTTGCTAGTTCAGTAGAAATTGCAGCAACAGCAAATAAAGGTTGTCCATAATACTCAACTTTATTAGGTGAAAATATTGGATCACCATCAAAAACAGGACCTACATCATTTCTTCCAGGAATATCTTTATATCCAATTACTGAAATAACACCTTCACTTTTCCATACTTCACTTAGATCAATTTTCTTAATCAATGCATGTGATTTTTTGCTCCATCCAATTGCTCCATGTAAAGTCCCTTTTGGTTCACTAATATCATCTGTATAATCAGCATATCCACTTACATGTTTTGACGCACTGTCATGTGGTCTTTTTTCGTTAACAAAAATATTTTTACTCATTATTTAATTTAATCTTAACAATTTATTATTTTTAATTTCCATAAGACATTTCATTAATAAGTTCTTTGCTATCTCCATACGATAATTTTTACTTGCTCGCATATCGCTAATAGGTTTAAAATCTTTCTCTAAGGTTTTTTTTGTTTTTTCAATATTTTCTTCAGATATATTTGTATTAATAAGATTTTTTTCACAATTAATTGCCCTTTTTGGAATTGATGCCATACCCCCATATGCAATTTTTATATTTTTTATTTTTTTATTTTTTACTTCTAAATTAAAAGATGCACAAACTGAAGATATATCATCGTCTATTCTTTTTGATATTTTATAAGCTTTAAAAATATTTTTTTTAAATATTGGAATTATTATTGAGTGAATAAACTGTCTTTTTTTTAACTTTGTTTTACGATAACTGACAAAAAAATTTTTTAGAGGCAAAATTGTTTTTTTATTTAAACTTTGTAAAACAACTTTAGCATCAAGAGATAATAATAGTGGCAAGGTATCACCAATTGGTGAAGCTGTAGCAATATTACCTGCTATTGTTGCAACATTTCTTATTTGAACTGAACCATATCTGTTAAGTATAGAAGCAAAATCAGGGTAGTATTTTTTTATAAATAATTCAAACTCTCTTAATGGGGTTGATGCTCCTACTATTATATTTTCATTTTTTTTCTCAATAAAATTAAGTTCATTAATTGAATTTAGAGAAATAATATTATCTATATCTTTTCTATCTTTTGTAACAATTAAAGAAAGGTCAGTGCCACCACTTAAAAAGTTTGAATTTGGATAATCTTTGATGATTTTTTTTAATTCAGTAACAGTAGTTGGTGCAAAATATTTTTTATTTTTATTCTTAATATTTATGTTTTCTGATTTTATTTTTTTTAAAAGATTTATAATTTTTTTTTTATTTTTAACAAATTTGTCTGATCTATTTTTATTGTTTAAACTTTTTGCAGCATCCATGATTGGTCTATAACCAGTGCAACGGCATAAATTTCCAGAAATAGAATCTTTAATATTTTCTTCAGTGTAAGAAGAATAATCTTTTGTCAGAGCAAACAATGACATTACAAAACCTGGTGTACAAAATCCACATTGTGAACCATGATAATCCACCATTGCTTTTTGTACAGGATGTAAAGATCCATCATTGTTTGAAAGATCCTCAACGAGAATTAATTGTTTGCCTTGTAAAATTGTAACAAAAGAAATACAGGCATTAATTGCTTTATAGGTTAAAGTATTTTTTTTTAATTCAGCTAATACTACTGTACAAGCACCACATCCACCTTCAGCACAACCTTCTTTGGTTCCTGTTTTTTTTATTTTTAACCTAATAAAATTAAGTAAAGTTTCGTTAGGGTCTGGATTATCAATTTTTAAAATTTTATTATTCCAAATAAACTGAATGGCACTGGAAGTCATTTAACTTCCTCTATAAGTAGAATAGCTCCAAGGTGAAACAAGTAAAGGCACATGATAATGTTCTTTAGCATTAGAAATTCCAAATTTTACAATAACATCATCTAAAAAAGGAATTTTAGGTACTTCTGTTATTTTTTTAAAATAATCACCTACAAAAAAAACAAGCTCATACTGTCCTTCTTTAAAATTTGAACCTTCAATTAAGGGCTTATCAGTCCGACCATCATTATTTAATATAACACTGGTTAACTTTTCTCTTTCGCTATTTTGGATGTGGTACAAATCAACTTTAATGCCTCTACCTGGTTTGCCAGAATAAACATCTAATACATGTGTAGTTAATTTTGTCATATAGATATGTATATAATATACAATAAATGCATAATTAAAATATTAAAACCGAGATAAGAGCAAGTCTTATATGAATTCAATAGATAAGGTTAATAAATTAAGTAAATCTGATTTTATATCCATTTTTGGAAATGTTTTTGAAAAAACGGAGTGGATTGCTCAAAAATCCTATGATTTAAAACCTTATAAAAATTTTGAAGAATTGTTTTTAAAAATGATGGAAACATTTGAAAATACTAATAAAGAAAACCATTTAAAAATTCTCAATGCCCACCCTGACTTGGCTGTTGAAAAAAAATTAACCAAAGATTCAAAAAATGAGCAAAAAAATGCAAGTTTAAATCAATGTACCGATGAAGAATTTATAGAGTTTAAAAAATTAAATGAAGAATACAAAAAAAAATTTGGATTTCCTTTTATTGTTGCTGTTAAAGGAAAAAATAAAGAAGAAATTTTGAATAGTTTTAGACAAAGAATAACAAATAATATAAATTTAGAATTTGAAGAAGCTAAAAAGCAGGTAAAAAAAATTGCAAACTTACGTCTGAGAGAAATAATTAAATAATTATTATGAAAAAATTTATTAATGGTAAAATGATGAACCTGGCAGAGCCAAGACTTGGTTCAAAAGTAATTTTTAAAACTGATGATTTTTTTGCATCTGCAAATAGAATAATCAATCCAAACCCGCCAATCTTTAAAGAAGGAGTTTTTGATAAACATGGAAAATGGATGGATGGATGGGAGACAAGAAGAAGAAGGAGAAAAGGTTTTGATCATTTAATCATAAAACTTGGAAAGCCAGGGAAAATTTTTAATGTTGATATTGATACAACTCATTTTTCAGGAAATCACCCAACATATACATCTTTAGAAGCTTGTTACAGTAATAAAAGACCAAACAATAAATTAAGGTGGACTAAAATTTTAAATAAGAAAAAACTTGGACCAAATAAAAATCATAACTTTAAAATCAAAAATAAATCTATTTTCACTCACATTAAATTAAATATTTATCCAGATGGGGGAGTTGCGAGGCTTAGAATTTATGGAGAAGTTGAAATGAAAAATGTCAATTTTGGAAACAAGGTAATTAATCTTTCTTCTATGTTAAACGGAGCCTCTATCGTGGGTTGTAATAATGAACATTTTGGAAAAGCTGAAAATATCCTTGCACCAGGTAAAGGTAAAAATATGGGCGATGGATGGGAAACAAGAAGAAGCAGAGGAAAAAATTTTGACTGGCTTATAATAAAATTAGGTCGTGCAGGAACTGTTAATAGAATAGAAATTGATACCCATCATTTCAAAGGAAATTATCCAGATATGTGCTCGGTACAAGCAACATATGCTCCTAATAAATTATCAAATTATTCAATAATAAAAAAATCTAATAAATGGAAGCCTATTTTAAATAAAGTAAAGCTTTATGCTAATAAAAAACATAGTTTTAATAATAAGATAATGCAAAAAAATAAAATTAATTTAATTAGAATTAATATTTATCCTGATGGTGGAATTTCAAGGATTAGAACCTTTGGAAAATTTATAAGATGAAAATAATTATTAAACCAAAAAAAATAACACGAAAAAATTTTAAAAAATTTGGTGACCTAATATCTGCAAAAAAAGTTAAACCAATAAATATCAACAATGGTTATGCAAAAAGATTCAGTAATTTATGTAGAATTAATACTTCATTAAAAAATGGAAATACAATCATGAGTATTTTTTCAGCAAAAAAAAGAAAATTTCCAATGAATATAAAAATGATGGAAAAACACCCTCTTGGAAGTCAAGCATTCGTTCCAATGAGTGAAACTACTTTTTTAGTATTTGTTGCTCCAAAAGGCAAAATACCAAACACTAAAAAAATAAAGTCTTTCATAGTGCCGAAACAAACTGGAATAAACTACAAGCCTGGAATATGGCATTTTCCTTTAATATCAACAGAAAATATGAATTTTCTAGTAATAGATAGAAAAGGAATGGGCAATAATTTAACAATTCATAATTTTAAAAATGAAAAAATATCGCTCAAATACAAAAAATAAAAAATATCCCCGAGATATGGTTGGTTATGGATCGAAAAGGACTGAAGTGAAATGGCCTAATAATGCAAGAATTGCTCTGCAAATAGTTTTAAATTATGAGGAAGGAGCTGAAAATTGTGTTCTACATGGAGATAAAACTTCTGAAGTTTTTTTATCAGAAATCATAGGAGCTAAACCAATTAAAGGTCGAAATATAAATATGGAATCTTTTTATGAATACGGTTCCAGAAGAGGTTTTTGGAGAGTTCATGAATTATTTCAAGAAAAAAATATTCCTATAACAATATTTGGTGTTGGTATGGCTTTAGAAAGAAACCAGGAAGTTTGCAATGCTATTAAAAATTCAGATTATGAAGTTGCTTCTCATGGTTGGAGATGGATTGATTATCAAAATATTTCTAAAGCAGAAGAAAAAAAACATATGAAACTTGCTATTCAATCTATAAAAAAAATATTCGGTCAAAGACCATTAGGTTGGTATACTGGTCGTTGTAGCCCCAATACTAGAGATTTAGTGATGAAGGAAGGAGGTTTTCTTTATGACAGTGACTCATATAGTGATGATCTTCCTTATTGGGAGAAAAGAGGAAACAAAAAACAATTAATTGTTCCATACACTTTAGACAATAACGATATGAGATTTGCAACCAATCAAGGATTTAACAGCGGAGATCAATTTTATACTTACCTTAAAGATAGCTTTGATGCTTTATATAACGAAGGTAAAAAATTTCCAAAAATGATGTCTGTTGGACTGCATTGCAGATTAATTGGCAGACCAGGAAGAATACAATCTTTAAAAAAATTTTTGGAATATGTTTTAAGCCATGAAGACGTCTGGATTTGTAAAAGAATAGATATAGCAAAACATTGGATAAAAAATTATCCAATGAAGTAATTTATTTAATATGAAAATTTTTGATTGCTTTATGTTCTATGATGAAGATTTGCTACTTGATATTAGATTAAATATCTTAGATCAATATATAGATTTTTTTGTAATTGTAGAAAGTAAATATTTCCATAATGGAAAAGAAAAACATCTTAAGTTTGACATCAAAAAATATAAAAAATTTGAGAATAAAATTATATATATTGTGCATGAAAATGAACCGCAAGGAATCCATAAAATAAATGAAGAAGAAGATGATGAAAGTATTAAATCATACAAATTAATAACAAATGCTCATTTAAGAGAGAATGACCAGAGAAACCAAATATTACAAGGATTAAATAATGCTACAGATAATGATTTAATTTTAATTTCTGATGTTGATGAAATACCTAATTTTGAATCTATTAAGCTTGAAAAAGTTCAGAATCGGATAGTTATGTTTGAACAAAGTATCTTTTACTATAAATTAAATAGATATCTTCCAAATTTTACTTGGTATGGCACCAAAGGCTGTAAAAAAAAATATTTAAAAAGCCCTCAATGGTTGAGAAACGTTAAAAGTAAAAAATTTTTTTTTTGGAGACTTGATACATTATTGTCCGATACAAAATATATTAATAAATATTATATTAATAGTGGTGGTTGGCATTTTTCTAATTTAAAAAATGCAGAAGATATAGAAATAAAGCTTAAATCATATTTGCACCATAGAGATTACGAAGTAGAAGAGTTGGGTTTAAAAAAAATTAATGAACTTATTAAAAATAATCAAACGGTTTATGATATGTTTGGAGACAAAACTTCTAAAAAATATGGAGATGATAAAAGAAAAAAACTTGAAAAATATGAATTTAGTAATTTGCCTGATTATATAAAGCTAAATAAAGACAAATTAAAAGAATGGATAGATTAAAATGAAAGGATATTGGATAGCTTTATATAAAAAAATTGAAAGTATGGATAATCTTAAAAGTTATGCAGCTAAAGTAACTCCAATTATTAAAAGCTTTGGAGGAAAACCATTAGTGAGAGGTGGGAAACATCTAATTTTAGAAGGTGATAATTTTCCAAGAACAGTAGTATGGGAATTTCCAAGTTACGAAAAGGCACTCGAATGCCATAATTCTAAAGAATATCAAGATGGATGGGCAATAGCTAAGGGGACAACAGAAAGAAATTTACAAATTGTTGAAGGAACCTAATATTCAACATCTATAGGATCTATTGATCTCCACATATACCAAGTAAAACAACTGAGATTTCCTGAATGTTTTTTTGAAATTTTATTTAAAAATTTTTCACTAGGAGGATAGGATGTTTTATAGTTTTTTGATATTGCTCTTAGTAAACCTATATCTTTTGTTGGAAATATATTTCGTCTATTTAAGTTAAACATTAAAAACATTTGAGCTGACCAAACTCCCAAACCTTTTAAATTAGTTATGTAATCAATTGCTAAATCATCATCCATTTTTTTCAAATCTTTAATATTGAAAGATTTATTTTTAAAACATTTGGCAGTATTTTTTAAGTAAGTTATTTTTTGACGAGATAGCCCTGCACTTTTTAATGAATGAACAGGCAACTTTAAAATAACTTTTGGAGTAATTTTTTTAATACACTTTGATTCAAACTTTTTCCAAATTGAATCTGCTGCTTTAGTGCTTATTTGCTGACCTATAATTGTACGACAAATAGAAAAAAAAGGTTTATTTTTTGTAGTTAAAAAACCTTTGTTATATTTTATTATAATTTTTCTTAGTACAGGGTCTTTTTTTGATAGTATTCTCTTTGACTTAGTCCAATAAGCTGGGGGTTTTTTCATTGCTGCCTAGGTAAAGTAATAGGTTTTTTTAATTCACTCTCTCTAAAGAAAATAATTGCTGAGGACACAACTATCAATGATGCTCCTGATATCGTATAAATAGTAGGAATTTCATTAAAAAAATAAAATCCAATTATTATTGCAAACACAAGTGAAAGATATTTTAAAGGAGTGGTTAGTGTGACATCTGCAAGCTTGTATGATTGTGTTAAAAGTAAATTAGCAATGCTTCCTAATAATCCAATCAAAATTAATAAAATAAAATCATAATTATTGGGCATTATCCACCTTCCAAATGGGACAGTTAGCAAACCACCAAATGCACTAACTACACTAAAATAAAAAGCTATTAACCAAACAGGTTCTCCAGCAAGAGTTAATTTTCTAATAATTATAGAAACTCCAGCAAAACCTAAACAAAATATTATTGGGTAAATATAGTAAAAATTTAAATTATCAAAACCAGGTTTTGAAATTATAATTACTCCGATAAACCCAAGACCTACTGCTATCCATCTTTTTAATCTTATTTTTTCACTTAAAAAAAAAATACTAAATAGAACTACCCATAATGGAGCGCTGAAAGCCATAGCAGTAACCTCGGCAAGTTTTAGATTTCTCAATCCTATAAAAATTGCTGCCATTGCAATTGCTCCAAAAAAAGATCTGTAAAAATGTAAACCAATATGCTTTGTTTTATAAAAATCTCTAATTCTTTTTTTTGGAATTAAAAAATATATTGGTATTAAACCGAATACTGCTCTAAAAAACATAGTTTGACCTACATCATAATCATCGGTAATTTTAATTAAAATATCCATGAATGAAAAAAAAAGAACACTCATAATCATATAAACTGCACCTAGATGATTTTGATTTTTGATCATTTTGATATTTTGAATTATATTTATCACTAAATTTTAAAATATTATGCAAAAATTTACAGGAGGCATTGGTTGTTTTTGGGACGAAACAAAATATGAAAATATTCCAGGAATTATTTCCACCGAATGTGGTTACTGTGGTGGCAAAAGTCCAAAAGTAAGTTACAAGGAAGTTTGTGGTGGAAATACTGAGCATGTAGAAGTTGTAAAAGTAGAATTTGATCCAAAAATAATTTCATATGAAGAAATAACTAGACTATTTTTTAAATTTCATGATCCCACAACACCAAATCGTCAAGGATTTAATACTGGATATCAGTATCGTTCAGAAATATTTTACAATACTGATGAAGAAAAAAATATTGCAGAAAAAATATTAAATGAAGTTAATCAAGATCTAAATGGTAAAGTTGTTACAAAAATATCTAAAGAAAAAAATTATTGTAAAGCAGAAGAATACCACCAAAAGTACTTTAAAAAAAAATCACCGAGATGAACTTGGTTTCAACTGAGTGGCTTAACAACAATTTAAATAAAGTAAAAATATTTGATGCGAGTTGGCATATGCCAAATTCAAAAAGAAGTGCTGAAAAAGAATATTTAGAAAAACATATACCAAAGGCAATATTTTGGGATGTAGACGAACACAGTAATAAAGATTCTTCCTATCCGCACATGATGCCAAATTCTAACTATTGGGCAAGAATGTTATGGAGATTTGGAATAATAAACAGTGATCATATAATAGTTTACGATAATAGTGATATCTACAGCTCTTGTAGATTATGGTTTTCTTTAAAATACTTTGGACACGAAAAAGTTTCAGTACTAGATGGAGGTTTTCAAAAATGGTTAAAAGAAAAAAAATCTACAACAAAAAAAATAGAGAAAGTAGTACAAATAGATAGTTACCGAACCCATGAAAATATTAATCTTATAAAAAATAAAAAACAAATTGATGAAAATATATTTAAAAAAGAATTTATAATTATTGATGCAAGAAGTAGGGGTAGATTCGAGGGTTCAGAACCTGAGCCACGAAAAGATTTAAAAGGTGGGTCTATTCCAAATTCAGTTTGTTTACCATTTAAAGAATGTCTTAATGAAGACCAATCTTTTAAAAATAAAGAACAACTTTCGTTAAAATTTAAAGAAGTATTAGGATCTAAAAAACTACCAATTAATTTGGTATTTTCATGTGGATCAGGAATTACAGCGACTGTTTTAAGTCTAGCTTATTCTTTAATTAATGATAAATATTTGCCTACAATTTATGATGGTTCTTGGGCTGAATACGGTAAATTAAAATAATTAAAATGAAAAGATCAACAAAAGTTACTTCAATAATTATTATTTTCTTCTTAATCATAGCTAGTGTGATTATTGCACGTACCATGATAGGTATGCATTTTGAAAAAAAATTTAGCAAAAGACCTCCTCCGGGACTTATTGTGACTACCGTTAAAAATCATAATTTTTCTCAAAAATTAGAATCTTTTGGAACTGCCCTACCAAGCAAAACAAAATCTTTTCGACTTAAAAAATCAGATCTTTTAACTCCAATCAAATTTAATCAAAAAGTAAAAAAAGGAGATATAATTGCTAACTTAAAGACAGGAAATATCGTTGCTCCTTTCGATGGAGTTTTAGGGAAAAGAGGTTTGTCAGATGACGTACTGGTTTCTGAAAGTTCAATCATTTTAACATTAGACGATTCATCAATTATCTTCTCAGATTTAAAAATTCCTGAAACCTACGCTGCTGTGATAAAAAAAAGTTTACCTATTGAAGCGACTTTTTCAGGATATGAAAATAAAAACTATATAGGTGAGGTAGACTCAGTTTCTAGTCGTATAAATGCTGAAACTAGAAGCTTGCTAGTAAGAATAAAAATAACTAACAATAGCTCTGAACTTATACCTGGAGCTCTTTTAGAAGTAGCAATTAGATATAATGAAAAAAATTCTTTAGGTGTACCGGATACAGCTGTGTTATTAGAAGGAAATAAAAAATATGTCTATAAAGTTTTAGAAAATAATACCATTGAAAAAATTGAAATAGAAACTGGTATAAGAAATAAAGGAAATTTAGAAGTAGTTTCAGGATTACAAAAAAATGATAAAATCGTAGCAGAAGGTTTAGGTAAAACTAATCCAGGAGAAAAAATAAAACCAATTATTAACGAAAACTAATAAATTATGTTTATTACTGATCTTAGTATTAAAAGGCCAGTCGTATCAGCTGTTTTTTCTTTGATATTAATCGTATTTGGTTTATTTGTTTTTTGGAAATTACCTGTAAGAGAATTACCTTCAGGTCTTCAGCCTCCTGTAGTTCAAATTCAAGTAGATTATCAATCTGCATCTGCTCCAATTATTGATCAAGAAATTACTCAAATAATTGAAGATGTGATCGGAGGAGCGGAAGGGGTTAAAAATATCGATTCAATATCAGAAAATGGAAGAAGTACTATTAAAATAGAATTTGATACATCGATTGATTTAGATTCGGCTGCAAATGACATTAGAGAAAGAGTGGCAAGAATTGTTGATAATTTACCAGAAGAATCTGATGCCCCACAAATTTTAAAACAAGCTGCCGGCTTTACAACTACAATGTGGCTTTCTTTATCCTCCTCAACTTGGAGTGATCTTGAACTTGGAGATTACGCAAGAAGATATTTGGTTGATAGTTTTTCTAGCGTTAAAAATGTTGGTAGAATTTTAGTTGGTGGATTAAGAGAATTAAGCATAAGAGTTTGGATAGATCCCATAAAATTAGCTGCAAACGATTTAACTATTCAAGAAGTTGAACTAGCTTTAAGAAATGAAAATGTTAGTTTGCCTGCAGGAACCTTAGAAGCAGAAAATATTGATTTAACTATTAATTTAGATAAATCTTATAAAGACATAAAATCGTTAAAAAGTTTACCAATTAAAAAAACTAAAGATAGTGTAGTTAGATTAGAAGATATTGCAAAAATTGAGTTTGGTCCTGTATCTGAAAAAACATTATTTAAAGCTCAAAGTAAAGATGCTTTAAATTTAAAAACAGTAGGATTAGGAATTTATGCTCGTAGTGGTGCTTCTACAGTTGAACTATCAAAAGAAATTAAGAAAAAAATTATAGAAGTTAGAAAAACTTTGCCAAATGGGCTTGATTTAGAGGCTTCGTGGGATCGAGCTACTTATATAAATGAGGCTATTTTTGAAGTTTATAAGACACTTCTTATTGCATTTATTCTAGTCGTTGCAATCATTTATTTATTTCTTGGAAATTTAAAAGCTGTAATTGTTCCTGCGGTAGCACTTCCTGTAAGTTTAATTGCATCTTTTTTAGGAATTTATTTATTTGGATTATCAATCAATATATTTGTTTTACTAAGTTTTATTTTGGCAATTGGTATAATTACTGATGACTCTGTAATAATGACCGATGCAATATACAGAAGAATAGAAAATGGTGAAACTCCGTTGGTAGCTGCATACAAAGGTTCTAGACAAATTACATTTGCTATCATTGCAACAACTTTAATTTTAATTGCTGTTTTTTTACCACTAATTTTTATAGAAGGTATTTCTGGCACTTTATTTAGAGAAACAGCAATAACACTGTCTTTTGCAATTATTGTATCTTCTTTTGTTGCTTTAACTCTTTCTCCAATGCTAGGCAGTAAATTTTTAAGTAAAAAATTAAAAAAAAATATAATAGTTTTTAAATTTGAAAAAATATTTAATTCATTTTCAAATTTTTATGCTGAAACACTTAGTTATTGGATTAATAAAAAAAAGACTATAACTTTATTTATTTTATTTGTTATTATCGGCTCAAGTTTGCTTTATAATTTTGCTAGTAAAGAATTATTGCCTAAAGAAGACAGAGGTGTTTATTTAGTATTGGGATTTACTGACGAAGGTAGTTCTTTTGAATATACTAAAAAAAGAGCAGAAGATGTTGAAAAAAGGTTAATACCTTTACTTAAAAATCCTAAAGAATCTTATCAAAAAATTATAATGAGAGTGCCTGGTTTTGGACGTTCTAGTAAATCATATAATAGTTTTATAATTATAGCTCTTCTTGATGAATGGAAAAATAGAAAACAAGATGCTAAAACAATAATGAGACAAGCAATTGGTAAAATAGTAACTGTTCCTCAAACGATAGCTTTTCCAATATCACCTCAATCCATAAGAGTTTCAAATTATAATAAACCTGTTCAAATGGTAATTTTGGGCAAGACTTATGAAGAATTAGAAAAAATCCAAAATGAAATTATAGAAAAATTAAGAAAAAATAAAAATTTGTTTCAAATAGAGTCAGATTATTCTAGAGATAAACCTGAAATTAAACTTCTAATTAACAAAAAAAAAACAAATGATCTAGGTGTTTCGGCACAATCAATAGGTAAAACTATTGAAACTCTTTATGGAGGAAAAACTGTAACAAAATTTAATAAACTAGGTAAAGAATATCCAATAATTTTACAACAATATATTTCTGATCGAAAAGACAGCGAAAGTTTAAACAAAATATATGTAAGATCTGAAATAACAGGAAAATTAATTTCTTTAGCAAATTTAGTAGAATTTAAAGAAGAAGGATCAGCAAAAATCCTATCAAGATATAATAGACAAAGAGCTGTAACAATATCAGCAACTTTGGCTGAAAGTTATACTTTAAGTGAAGCCATAACTTTTCTTGAAGAAACAATTAAAGAAAATGCTCCCCAAGTACAGCTTGCTTGGAAAGGCAAATCTGAAGAGTTAAAAGAAACAAGTAATGAATTATTTATAATCTTTGCTTTAGCTTTACTTACAGCCTATTTAGTAATGGCCGCAACATTTAATTCATTTATCCATCCATTTATAATTATTTTAACTGTTCCTCTTGCTGTGTTTGGCGGAATAGTCTTTATTCTGTTATTAAATAGCTCTATTAATATTTTTTCACAAGTTGCATTAATTATACTTATAGGAATATCAACAAAAAATAGTATCCTTATTGTTGATTGGGCCAATCAACTAAGAGCCGAAGGGAAAAACCTAGTAGATTCAGTAAAAGAAGCTTGTAGCTTAAGGTTTAGAGCTATTGTAATGACATCTTTGAGCACAATGATTGCAATGATTCCCCTTGTGATAGGCAATATTGGGCCTGGAGCAGGCGAAGGCTCTAGGCTTGCTGTTGGATCAACAATATTAGGTGGAATGTTGATTTCAACTTTTTTTACTTTATACGTTACACCAACAATGTACCTAGCTTTAGCTAAAAATACAAAAAGAATAAATGCGATTGATATAGAACTCAAAAAACAGTTGCGTTAAAAAATTATATATTTATTTTTATTAAGTTTTTTCTGACATTTTTTTAATTGCAGTCTATATTTGTCAGACTGTTGTTGAACTTTTTTAGCTAATAAAATTGCTTTTTGATTATTTTTATAATTTTTATAACTTTTCCAACCTAAATAATAATTTAAATATTGGCGATATGAATCGTTTAAAGAAATTTTATTAATTTTTTTAGTTTTATTTGTATACCATCCTATAAAATCTACACTATCTTTAAATCTAACTCTTGTAGCTAGAGGATTATTTGTTTCTTGCTTGTACTGCTTCCATGTTCCCTTTACAGCCTGAGAATAACCAAAAGAACTTGAAGGTCTTTTATAAGGTATTACCTTAAATATTTTTTGTCTTTCTGGTTTTGCTAACCAGTCGAAATCGGATTCCTTTTTAATTATTGCTAACTGTAAATAAATTGGGGTACCCCACTTCAGTTCAGTCTTTTTCGCATACTTATACCAAAGGTATCTTTCTGAAAAAATTGAACAGCCATCTGCAGTATTTTTTGGAATTGAAGAACAGGCTGAAATTAAAAAAAAAAAAATTATTAGAAAACTACTTAAATTCAGACTTTGCTTTTTCATTAAGCTCAACCATTTTTTTTCTAATTTCTTCATCTGAAATATTATGATCTGCCAAATCTGCCTTTAATTTTCTAAACAAATCCTCAGTCCCAGACTCTTCTAGATCTGCCTTGATTACAGATTGAATATATTCTTTTTCTTGATCAGAATTATATCCTAAAATTTGTGAAGCCCATTGACCAAGATATTTGTTTCTACGGGCATCTACTTTGAATTTTATTTCTTCTGAATGTGCAAATTTTTTTTCAAAACTTTTTTCTCTTTCATCAAATTTACCCATTTTTTCTCCAAATATTATATATATAAAATAATAAGATTGATAACAAAACACCAAAGATATTACCAAACAAATCATTATATTGAAATGATCTGTTTGGTATCACTAAATGCAAAACTTCAAGAATTATAGAGCCTAATATTAAATAATTAAGAATAAGTAATTTTTTTGTTTTGTAATATGCGATTAAACCTAATAAGGACCAAGCTAAAAAAGCATATAAATGGTTTGAAGATAAAGAAAACAAATCTGAAGTTAATTGTGGTTGTTTGTATAATTCTCTATAAATAAGAAAACCCAAAATACTTCCTGGATAAATGTATAAAATAATGAGAATTGTATTAAAAATGTGAAATAATATTTTTGTCTTTGGCATAATTATCTTATATTTAAAATTTATATATGAGTCATTTAATATTAGTAAGACATGGTCAAAGTGAATGGAATCTAGAAAATAGATTTACCGGGTGGGTTGACGTAGATCTTGCGCCAAAAGGTAAACTAGAAGCAGTTAAGTCAGGAGAGCTCATAAAAGAGCAGAAACTTAAAATTAATTATTTTTTCTCATCCACGCAGCAAAGAGCAATAAAGACTCTTAAATTAATATTAAACACTTTAAGAATTAAAGACGTTCAAATAATTAAAAATTGGTGGCTTGCGGAAAGGATGTATGGCAATTTAACTTCATTAAACAAGGATGATCTAAAGAAAAAATTGGGTGAAAAAAAAGTTCACGAATTTCGTAGATCCTGGGATGTTCGCCCTGAACCTTTAAATAGAAATAGCCCTTATCATCCAATAAATATTGAAACCTATAAGAATGTGCCGCGAGAAAACATACCTGATACTGAATCCTTAAAAGATTGCTATGAAAGAGTCATGCCAAGCTTTAAAAACGAAGTTCTAAGCAAATTAAAAGATAACACAAATATACTTATTTCTGCACATGGAAATTCCCTAAGAGCAATATGTAAATACTTATTTAATTTAGATGAAGATAAAATAACTGAACTAGAAATTCCTACTGGAAATCCATTGATGATTAAATTTAATTCAAAAAATGAAATTACTAAATGTCATTATTTAGATCAAGAAAGAGCAAAAGATTTAATAGCTTTTTAACAATTTATTATAGATTTCTAAATCTGTAACATGATAAAATTTGTTTGTACTCTGAAAACCAAATAAGTTATTTTTTACGACTAGCTCATTCCATATTTCATTAATTGAAAATACTTTTTTATTAATATTGTTTAATAAGTCTTTATTTAAAATTTGGCACCCAGTATAAATGTATTGATTTTTTTCCCCTTTGCTAAGTAAATTTTTTTCTAAATTAAAATCTCCCTTAAGTTTTTTATCAAAGCTTAATTCTTTATTTACAACCATTAAAATATTTTTAATTTTTTTTAAAAAATAAAAATTTTCCATTTCTTTAATGGAGTTCAAATAATCAACACTCCATAACGTGTCTGAATTAAAAACTAGAAAATTTTCTTCATTTGATGAATTGACCATATTAAAGATTCCCCCGCCGGTGTCTAAAATTTCATTTCCATCTTCAATTATTTCAATTTTTACATTAAAATTTTTTTCCTCAATGAAGGTTTTTATCTGATCTTTTAAATAAAAAGTATTTAATTTAATATCTTTAATGTCTAAGTTTTTAATTAAATTTATTGTATTTTCCAACAACGTTAAATCATTCAGTTTTAAAAGCGGTTTAGGCTCCTTTAAAGTCAACGGATTGAGTCTATTTCCATAACCAGCACATAGTACTAATGCTGTTTTAATTTTAAACATTTTCGTATTTTTTTTGTACTAACATTATATATTCATTAAGTTTGTCCAAGAATTTTAGTTTTTCTTCATCATTTTCATTAGAATATTTATCTCTTAAAGTATCAATTTCTGTAAAACATGTTGAAACAGTCCACCATTTTTCTCGCTTTTCACTTAAAATTCTTCTTGCTATCCCTTGTTTAATTTTTTTAAGCATATCTGAGGGTAATACTTCAGGTGCCTCTTGATAAATTATTTTTTTTCCAAAACCTACCAGTCTCTTATCATCAAACTTATCAAGTAAATTCAGTTTTTCTTTCCAAGAAGCCGCATGCCAATCAGGAAAAAGAGCAGTGTCTTTGTTTGATGTAAATTTAGTATAAATACTTTCCTCAGCATAAATGTCTTCTTGAGATTTTGATTGCTCTTTTTCTTCGGCTATCTCTCTTAATGCTGTTAGAATATTTTGAGAAAACCTTTCATTATCTCTCACTAATTGAGCTCTTTGCTTTATTAAGTTTGGATCCATTGCATTATATGGTTCCGACTTTATACCATATTCAGCGCCAAGGATTATAGGAGCTTTGTTAGATCTAATTGTTCTTAAAAATTTAGGTGTTTTTTTCATCTCCACTTTTAATTCATTGATTGACATTTTTAACAAAGGTTTAACATCAACTCTAATATCTACTGCCTGACCCCACTTATAAATAGGATGGATACAGTGTTTTGGATGTAATGGTGCACATAAATATAATCGAGATTTTCCATAAAAATATTCATTTAAAGTTATAATACTTTCTTTTTGAAAGATTGTTTCGGTATCTGTTTTGCTAGCTGTTCTTAAAAACATATCCCATGTATTTGGCTGTTTTCTTTTTATTAATTTAAGTATTTTCATTGTTAATGTTGCATCAAAGAAGGCGGAGTGAGCATCACTAGAATCAAATCCATTCATACGACTTAACGATTCAAGTTTGAAAACTGGGTTATTTTTCTCATTAATTTCTGTTTCTAATACATTTGGATCTACAGCATAAGCACCTCTTGCGATATTAATACCATCATGTCTTTTATTAGGGGACGAGTTTGTAATATAAGGATATCTAATTCCCTTAAAAAACTCTTTTCTGAGCATTTCATCATCAAAGCCTATATTAGACCAGCCTAAAAAAATTGTAGGTCCCCATTTCTTTCCCCATAAAGTAAAGATTCGTTCTATCTCGCCAAGCATTTGATAATGACTTAAATTAACTTTAGTTAACTGATCAATGCTTGTCTTGTTAACAATTAAAGCCATTGCTTGAGGAATCTCACCTTCAGGCAATCTACATCTTAAATTAAACCTGTCTTTTTCTTTAAAATTTTCATCAACTAATATGCCTCCAATTTCAATAATACTTCCAAAATCTGTAATCGCACTTGATGATTCAATGTCCCAAATAGCTAAATTCATATGTTTAAAAAACTTTTCTAAAGCTATGTTTTGATGGATGTTTAGATTATTTTTTCAAGAACTAAACCATTTGCATCTAAACGAGTAGCTTCTAGTTAGTAATATCTCTTGTATGTACTGATAATTAAAAGTCAAGATAAATTATTCATTTCATTAAATTTCTTTAATCTTCCTAGAAATAAATTCTGATACATAAGTAATTCTGGTCCTTCAATTTTAAAATCTTGAAATAAATTATCTACAGTACATAGTAAAATTACTCCTAAAGTAATATTGGTTTTATAAACAACATTGTGTGCCAAAGTATAAGCGCCTAATTGAAGAAAATAATCTTGTATATAATCAACTTTTTTCGGTTTATTGGCTTGTTTAAAATCTATAATTGTCTCTTGACCTTGATAGATACCAATGAGATCTGCTGTTCCAGCATATTTTTCTGGATAATATAATGTAGTTTCCATTCCATATATTTCTTCTAACTTACCCTTAATTCCTTTGTTTATTATTTCTTTTGCCATATTTTTATATTGTTCATTGCTCTCAAAAAAACTTTCATTAATTCTGCTTCTTAAAAAATCTTCAATATAAGAATGCATTGATGTGCCTCTGCTAGAAGCCTCATTTTTAATTTTATTAGCTTGTTTGTGTCCTACTCTTTTCTTCCAATTTTCGAGAGATGCTTTATCTTCTTCTGATTTAGTAGCTTGCAAGATAGAAGTAACACTTGGTAGTTTTTGATTACCAAACAAGTATTTCCTAAAACCATTTTCAAAAGTTCTTGACGACTTTGGATAATTAAATTTATTATTCCATTTCATCCTATTGATTTTATCAAGATACTTTTCTTTTATCTATCTGTCCGTAGGCACTCATTGGTGCTGGTGAGTCAGGATCTGGATCATCGTCGTCATCTGGATTTTTTATTACATCAAGACTTCTGTTAATTGATCTTGCATCTTTACCAAAACTGTCAACAACTGACATTGCTTCTTCTAATTTTTTTCTTAAAACTAAAATGTTGTTAAAATGCAAATTAAACCTAGTGCTAATTCTTTTTAGATGGTCATAAATTTCAGTTGCATGTTTTTGAACTTTAAGAGTTTGAAAGCCCATGTGTAATGATTGTAAATAAGCTGAAAGTGTATTGGGTCCTAAGATTACAACCTTATATTTTTTCATTAATTCCTGAGTTAATAATTCTTTTGTGCTTGGATCTTGATATGAACTCAATTCTGAGAATAAACTTTCAGTTGGGGCATAAACTATTGCAAAATCTGTGCTTTTTGGTGGAACAATGTATTTTTCATTCACACTTTTTGCTTTATCTCTAAACACTCTAGCTAGTTTTGTTCTAGCGTCTGCTGCTGCTTTTTTGTCATCTGCTTGATAAGCATCATCAATTGCTTTGAATTTTTCTATTGGAAAATGAGAGTCCACTGGAACTAAAACTCCATCTTGAAGTTTAATTGCAAACTCAACATTTTCACTTGTGTCTTCTTTCATTTTAACATTTGAAATGAATTGAGATGCAGGTAATAAATCTTTTAACAATGACGCCAAACTAAATTCAGCCAAAGTTCCATACTTCTTAACACCAGCTAAAATCTTGTTTATCCCTTCTTGACTTTTGTTTAAATTCTCAACTTGAGTATTAAAAACAGAAACTTTTTCATTAACAGAAGTTAATGTTTGCGTCATATCTCTTGTCACATCTTTAGATAAATTATTAAATGAGGCAGACATTGTATTAAATGAATTATTGATGCTTTCTTTTAAGTTATTAAGTTCTTGAGTGTTATCTTTAGGTTCTTCTTTGTTTTTGCGCTGAGCAATCAATAGATAAATAACGATCCCTATTAGAACTAAAATTATATATAATAGCGAATCTTGCATAAGTAGTAAGATACTAAAATAAATTATCTGCTAAGCAAGTTTATAATCTTTTTAATTCCCGATTTTTTTGAAGAAAGTTTTGATACCATCAAACAAGCTTGTGATTTTAAAATTTCACCATCCTTTAAACTTCTTAAACTATTAGCTTTTAATGTTGCGCCCGTGCTTGTTATATCTGATATTGCTTCTGCAGTACCAGTAAATGGAGATACCTCGGTGCTTCCTAGACTTTTAACTAATTGAAATTGTGTCACTCCTTTTGAATACAAAAATTGTCTAGTTAAATTTGGATATTTAGTTGCAACTCTTAAAAGTCTTTTTTTCTTTTTTTTAAATTCGTCAGCTACTTCATCTAAATCTAATAGTGTTTGAACATCTATCCACAAATCTGGAATAGCTATAACTAAATTTGCACTACCAAAATTATATCTTTTGTTTATTAAAATTTTATTCTGTACATTGATTTCGCTCTCTTTAAACAAATCATACCCTGAAAAACCAATATCGATATTGCCCAATGATAATTGCTCAATGCACTCTCTAGCATGTAAATAAATAATTTTAACATTGGAATGTTTTTTAATATAACCAAATAAATCTCTTTCTCCTCTTTCAGAGTAAAGATTTAATTTCTTCTTTTTAAAAATATTAATTGTTTCATGTTTTAATCTTCCCTTTGAAGGAATTCCTATATTAATAATACTTTTAGTCATATAAATTCATGTTTACAGCAGCACCTACTGCGGAAACTTTTCTAAATCCTAAATTGCTAGTTAAATGGTCGTATCTTCCACCTTGAAGTAGGGTTATAAATTTTGATTTAATTTTTACTTCTATAGAAAAAATCATTGAACTATAAAATTCAACTTCTCTGCCATTAGCAGCTGAAAATTCTATTTTTAAGTTTTTATTATTACTTTTGTTTAAAGGAAAAAAACCTTTACCAACAATTACATTAATTTTATTTTTTTTAAAAAATGCATTTAAAACTTTGGGTGCTTCTTTTAATGGACATTTTATTTTTAAAAATTGTTTTATTATATTTGTATTCTTTTTCCCAGTTGATGAACTTCTCGGATCTTTAATCTTCATATTAAATCTATCCAATACTTCTTTATAAGTTCTACCCGCAATTATTTTACTTTGGTTTTCTTTTCTCATTTTTTGATATCTCGATTTATCTGTTTCAACAAATACTGGGTCTATATCTGAATTTGTTTCTAATCTTTTTAACAATTCGTTAAAATAATTTTCATTCCAGTAATATCTTTTAAGTCTATTTTTCCATCTTCTTGGAATATCTAGTTTATCAATTAACAAATTAAACAATTCAACATTGCCAATTTTTAAAACTGACTTTTTAAAACCACTGCTTTTTAAAATTTTTAAAGATGTATCTATAATTTCTTCGTCATCTTTCTGTTTGTTCTTAGAGCCTAGAATTTCATATCCAATTTGATTTTTTATAATGCTATCTTTTTTTTGGTAATTTTTTCTAAACGCTTCACCGGTATAAAAAATTTTTTCTCTAATGTCTTTTTTGTTTTGGATAAATCTTATTACTGAGGAAATTGTTAAGTCTGGTCTTAAACAAAGTTCCCTTCCATTTAAATCATAAAATGAAAATAAGAATTTCTTAAAATTTTCCCCGGATCTTTGAAGGATATATTTACTTTCGAGAACGGGATCTAATGTAATATTGCTAAAACCCTTGGACTTAATAGATCTAAGGATTTTTTCAGATAATTTTTTTGATTTCATTTATTAGACTTTCTCTTGAAACAGTTTTTTGATCATTTTCTTTTAAAGACTTTAATTTTTTTATAGTGAATTTATTTTCTTTAATCTCATACTCACCCATTATAATAGCAACTGAAGAACCTTTTTTATCTGCATAATTTAATTGTTTTTTTAAATTTTTTGATGAATCCAAATATAATTCGGAACTTATTCCATTGTCTCTTAAATAATCTAAAGTTTCATAATATTTTTTTAAATATTTTTTGTCTAAAATACAAATAAGAACTGGCTCATTATTTTTTGTTTTAATTGAGTTAATTTGACTTAAAACAAATAGCAATCTATCTACTCCAATGCTCATTCCTGTTCCTGGAAAGTCTACTCCCTTAAATCTTGATACAAGTTTGTCATAACGACCTCCGGAAGCAATACTTCCAATGTCTACTTCTTTTCCTTTTGAATTTTTAACTTTAAAATTAAGATTAGTTTCTATACAAAATCCATCATAATAATCTAAGCCACGCACAATATTAAAATTAGTCTTTATAAATTCTTGATATTTTCCATAACTTATAATTTCTAAAAGATCTTCAGTTTCTTTTATTCCTTCAACTGATAAAGGGTTTTTTAAGGCTAATTTTAAATCTTTCAAATCTCTGATTTTTAAAAAATTTATAATCTCTGAAGCTTGAGTTTCAGATAAATCTGCTCCTTTGGTCACTGCTCCAGATGAATCTAGTCTTTCTTTTTTAAGAAGGTCTTCTACGCCTTTTAAACCAACTCTATCAAGTTTATCAATTGCTCTAATTACTTTTAATTCTTGAGATTTGTCAGAAATTTTTAACTCATTAATCAATCCTTGAATTATTTTTCTATTACTAATGCTTACTTTAAATTGTTTTTTGCTTAGTCCACATTTTGTCAAAGTATCAGCAATAATGTTACAAATTTCAGCATCTGTTTGGCTTGCATTGACATTTCCAATAATATCTACATCGGCTTGAGTAAATTCACGATACCTTGCATTTCCACTTTTTTCGTTTCTCCAAACATTTCCTATTGCATATCTTTTATATGGAAAAGAAAGTTCTCTATAATTTTGAGCAACAAACCTACTTAAAGGACTACTTAAATCATATCGAAGTGTAATTTTTTCATTACCATCATTAAATGTGAATACATCAGACATGGGATTATCTTCATCGTCTGCTAAAAACGAACCTATATTTTTACTAATCTCAAAAGATGGTGTCTCTAAAGGGCTAAAACCATAATTTAAAAAATTATTTTCTATGGTTTTAACTAACCATTTTTTTAGAGTTAATCTTTTACTCCATCTATCTTCAAAACCTGAAGGTAGTCCAGGTATTAATTTTTCTTTTTTCTTCATTTTTGGTACCGCCTCTTGGAATTGAACCAAGATTGAGAGTTCCACAAACTCCAGGATTAACCATTATCCGAAGGCGGCATCCTTTCTTTGTTTTATACTAATTGTTATTAAATTTAAATTTATAAAATGATTAAATTGCTAGCGGGCAGCCAGCATGCGAATGATGTCTGTGAGAATTTCTTGATACTTTAATTTTTTTAATCATTGCGCGTTAAATAACACTTATTTTAATAAATGCAAGTAGGTTTTGCATAGGAACAGAAAAAGCTTTTTTTAGCTTTTAAAATCCCTATACAAATTTATGTGAATTAGAATTAAGAGGTTTTTTGCAACTTTACTGCAGATGGGCCTTTTTCTCCGTCTTCAACTTCAAATGTTAATTCGTCACCTTCATTAAGAAATCTTAATCCAGCTTCTCTTACCGCGCTAGCGTGAACAAATACATCTTTTTCTTTGTCTTCTCTTTCAATGAAACCATATCCTTTTTTTCCATTGAACCATTTTACTTTGCCTTTTAGACTCATTTTTACTCTTCCTTTTATTGTTTTACTTTAAGCTAAACTTTAGCCTGTGATTAATTATTAGATTTTAATATTGATTGCAAGATTAATTAAATTAATTTTTGTTTCAATATATGGTGCCTCGGGAAGGATTCGCACCTCCGACACAAGCCTTTTCAGGGCTCTGCTCTACTCCTGAGCTACCGAGGCAAAAATCAAAATCTAAAAATAATTCTGCCTTTTGTAAGATCGTAAGGAGTTACTTCAACAGTAACATTATCGCCTTGTAAAACCCGAATTCTATTTTTTCTCAACTTTCCTGCTGTGTGTGCTGTTACAATATGATTATTTTCTAATTGCACTCTAAACATAGCATTTGGTAGCAAGTCGATTACCTTACCTTTAAATTCAAGTAAATCTTGTTTTGACAAATCTATTTTCTCCTAATTCTTAATTCGACAGATTTAGCGTGTCCTTCTAAACCTTCGAAATTTGCAAGAGTTATAACTGAAGGACCAAGAGTTTCAATACCCTTTTTTGATAAATTTATATATGAAATTCTTTTATAAAAATCATAAACACTTAATCCCGATGAAAATTTAGCAGATCCAGATGTTGGTAATACATGATTAGGTCCGGCCAAATAATCTCCTACTGCCTCTGTAGAATATTTGCCAAGAAAAATAGAACCAGCATTAGTGATTCTATTTACAATATTTTTATAATTTTTTATATTTAACTCTAAATGTTCCGGAGAAATTTTATTAATTACTTCAATCAATTTTTGGTCTGATGAAACACATATTAAAATTCCATTAGACTCTAAACTTTTAGTAGCGATTAATTTCCTTGGTAATTTTTTTAATTGTTTAAATAATGATTCTTTAACTTTTTTAATAAGATTTTTATCTTTTGAAATTAATATACTTTGTGATAGTTCATCATGTTCTGCTTGGGCAATTAAATCAGATGCGACCCAATTAGGATTGCTATATTTATCACCCACAACAGTAATTTCTGATGGTCCAGCAATCATATCAATTCCAGCGTCGCCAAATACTTTTTTTTTAGCAGTCGTCACATATAAATTACCTGGACCAACAATTTTATTAACTTTAATAATTTTTTTCGTACCGTATGCAAGAGTTGCTATTGCTTGGGCTCCACCGATAGAATAAATTTCTTTAATTCCACACTTTTTTGCCGCATATAAAACACCTGAATTTTGCTTTCCTTTGTTTCTTGGATTAACCATAACTATTCTTTTGACTCCAGCAATAACTGCAGGAATCGCATTCATTAATACAGTGCTTGGATAAGAGGCTGTTCCTCCAGGAACATATATTCCAACAGAGTCTATCGGCATATATTTATAGTTTAATTTATTTTGTAATTTGTCTTTATAAAAAATATTTTTTACTTTTTGCTTTGAGTGAAATTGAAAAATTCTGTTATATGCAAGATCAATAGATTTTTTAACTTTTTTATCTAGTTTTTTAATTTGTTTTTGGATTTCTTTAGGTCTTGAAAAAATTACAGAATTTTTTCCAAATTTTTTTTCATACTTTATAAGTGCTTTATGTCCATTTTTTTTGATATCTTCAATTATGCTTACAACTATATTTGAATCAAATTTTATTGTTTTTTTTCTTTTTAAAAGCAAATTGTCCAATGAAGAACAAAAGTTTTTTTTTTTACTATCTAAAATTTTAATCATTTATATATCTTTGTTTTGGTCCTCTAAAGTAGCCTCAACTATTTCTGTTGATAATGTTATATATTCATTATTAGAAAAAATTAAGTTTATCTCGTAATTTTTCTTATTTTTTAGAAGTTCAATGGTAAATAGCTCTAATACCAAATTTAAATCATTTTGATTAACATTTTTAGATTTAACACTGTCTACAAATTCAAATTTACAAATACTATTAATTTTTATGCTTTTATTGTCTACTTCTTTGTTAAGTCTCTCTAAAGATATCAAAAATATTTTATTCTTAGGTAAATACTTTATTTCAGCTATTTTCACCTTTGCACCAGCACAATAAGCTGAAATTAATTGCAAACCCTGGTTATCTTTAGCTATAATTTTTGCTAAATATCTTTTTGTCATTTATTAAGATAATCTTTTTATTTTAGCTCCAATTTTTTTTAATTTTATTTCGATTTGTTCATAACCTCTGTCCAAATGATAAATCCTATTGATTCTAGATTTACTTTTTGAAGTTAACGCGGCTAAAATTAAAGAAACTGATGCTCTCAAATCTGTTGCCATTAATTCTGCCCCTTCAAAT
The DNA here is from genome assembly GCA_902592985.1 of uncultured Pelagibacteraceae bacterium. Lineage (GTDB taxonomy): Bacteria > Pseudomonadota > Alphaproteobacteria > Pelagibacterales > Pelagibacteraceae > Pelagibacter. The sequence goes on from CACJGR010000001.1 coordinate 33,437, forward strand.
TTAGTATTGCCTTCAATTATTGCTTTATTACTTTTAATTTTAATTTTTGCTCCCATACGATTAAGTTCTGAAACATGCATAAATCTATTTTCAAAAATTTTTTCGCTAATTACAGATCTACTATCAGCTTTACATAACAAGACCATCATTTGTGCTTGTAAGTCAGTTGGAAAACCAGGATATGGCGCTGTTTTTATATTAATATTTTTAATTTTTTTATTTCCTTGAATTGTAATGTGATTTTTTTTTAATTTTATTTTTGCTCCTATCTTTTTCAATATATCTATTTCTGTTCTAATAATTTTAGGATTTATTCCCAAAATTTCTATTTTGCCTTTTGTTAAAGCAGCAGCGATTAAATAAGTTCCTGCCTCTATTCTATCAGGCATTATTTTGTAGTTTACTTCATCAAGGTTTTTAACTCCTAAAATTTTTACTGTTCTTTTACCTATCCATTTAATTTTACATCCCATTTTATTTAGAAAGTTAACCATGTCTTTTATTTCAGGTTCAATTGCACAATTAGATAAAATAGTTTGTCCTTTTGCTAAACTCGCAGCAATAATTAAGTTTTCAGTTGCTCCTACTGAAATTTTTGGAAATTTTATTTTTGCACCTACTAAACCTTTTGGAGCATTGGCATAAACATAACCTTGAGCAATTTTATATCTTACTCCAAGTTTTGATAAAGCTTTTAAATGAATATCTATAGGTCTTGTTCCAATTGCACAACCACCAGGCAAAGAAACTTTAGCTTTAGAATATCTTGCTAGCAATGGACCAAGGACTAAAATTCCAGCTCTCATAGTTTTAACCAAACTATAAGAAACAAATGTTTTATTTTTTTTATTATTTTCAATTAAAACTGATTTATTATTTTTTAAGTATTTTATTTTTGTGTCTAAAGATTTTAAAAGCAACAACATAGTTTCAATATCCTTTACTTTTGGGAGATTTCGTAGTTCTATTTTTTTATCCGAGAGTAAAGTTGCCGCTAATATTGGTAATGAAGCATTTTTAGAACCTGAAATTCTAACTTGTCCGTTGAGCGTATTTGCCCCTAAGACTTCCAATTTTTCCATGATTAAAGTTTAGGTAAAGTTGCCTCCGGTCCTTGTTTCATATATTTACCTTTTCTATCTGAATATGATACTTCAGGACTTTCGTTTCCTTTTAAAAATATAAATTGAGCTACACCTTCATTTGCATAAATTTTTGCTGGTAAAGGAGTGGTATTAGAAAATTCAAGAGTGACATGTCCCTCCCATCCTGGTTCTAAAGGTGTTACATTGACAATTATACCACATCTTGCATATGTAGATTTTCCTAGACAAATTACTAAAATATCTTTTGGAATTTTCCAATATTCCTTTGTACTCGCTAAAACAAAAGAATTTGGAGGAATTATACATTCAGATGTTTTTTTTGTTACAAAATTTGTTGGTTTAAAATTTTTTGGATCAATAGTTTCTGAGTTAACATCAGTAAATATTTTAAATTCATCTGAAACCCTAGCATCATACCCAAACGAAGACAAGCCAAAGGAAATTTTGTTGCCTCTTATTTGTTTATCCTCAAAAGGAGAAATCATTTGGTGCTCTAATGCCATTTTTCTAATCCATTTATCAGAAAGAACAGACATTTATTTATTTTTTTTCTTAAGTTTTTTTTGAAATAGTTTTCGTTTTTTTAGATTTTTCTTTAAAGCTAATTCAAGTTTAATAATTTTATCTTTATTATTCATTTTTTATTTGGATTTGTTAAATCATCAAGAGTAATTGGTTTAGTAACATCAGACATAACGTTAACTTTAGATTCTTTTTTAATACCTTCTTTTGCTTGTCTTTTAGCTTTCCTTTCAGCAAGTTTTTTCTCTCTCTTAGCTTGCTTTTCCATGGCTTTCATACCTCTTGTAGATTTATAGTCGTAATGAATTCCCATAACAATTTTTCCTATGATAGATATAAATCATTATAAGAAAAAAATTAAGGCAATAATTTGAATAAAGCGGTTTAATACATTAGTTTCTTTAAGATTGTGAATTTTGCCCCTATAGTTAAATGGCATAACACATCCATGGTAAGGATGAGTTTCAAGTTCGATTCTTGATGGGGGCACCACAGTAATAAAATTTTATTTTTTACTACAAAAGTAGATATTTCTCTTTGAAGATATTTCTATTTTATCCAAAACATTAAAGTGTTTTTTTATATTATTTGATTTGTTTTTACTTAAATTAATTAAAATTAAATACTTTTTTTTCTTGGTTTTTAAAATTTTATTAATTAGTTTTTTAAAATCAGGAAGTTTTTTAAGAGGATCGTTAATTATAAATGATTCATATTTTTTGTTAGACATATCAAATTTAAGAATATTTTTGTTATAAATTTTAATATTTTTATTTTTTAAATTTAATGAATCAATATAGATTTCTTTATCTAACTCAACTCCATCTATTTTATATTTTTTAATTTTTCCAAAAAAATACAACACTTTTCCATATCCTGATCCTAAGTCACATATATACTTAATTTTTCTTTTATTTAAAAATACTTCTATCTTTTTTAAAAAATAAAAGGGACATGGAATTGGATCTGATAAAAATCTACTATTAGAATATTTAAATTTGTTATACTTTTTTGGATATTTTATATAAAAAAAAATTTCAAAAATTAAAATGGGTATTGAATAAATATGGTAATTAATTAAAATTTCTACTAAAGCTTTTAAATATTTGTTCATTATTGAATTATTTAACTAAAATACAAAATTATCAATTTTTTTTTACACATATAATAAATCTTTACATATTGTGCTCAATTTAGAAAAAAATATATAATAAAAAACTGCCAATTTGATAATAAATTTGTAAATTTTTATTTATATTGATTTAATACTATGAATAATAATTTTATATGAAAATTCCAAAAACAAAAAAAATAAACAAATGTAGATTATGTTCTAATAAAAAATTAGACAAAATTCATAATTTTGGAAATCATTATGTTAGCAACTTTGTAACAAAGTCTAATATTAAAACAGGAGTAAAAGCTCCATTAAACTTAGTCTATTGTTACTACTGCAAACTTTTACAACTCGAACATTCTGCTCCTCAGGAAATAATGTATAAAAAATTTTATTGGTATCGATCTGGAGTAACAAATACAATGAAGGTTGCTTTAAAAGATATTTTTTTAAAAGTAAAAAAAATGTCAATTTTAAAAAAGGGAGATACTATTCTCGATATAGGAGCTAATGATGGAACGTTGTTAAAATTTTTTAAGGATGATGGATTTACTACTATTGGATGCGAACCAGCAAAAAATCTAACAAACGAATTAAGAAAAAATTCTAACTATGTAATAAATGATTTTTGGGATTTTAAATATTTAAACAATATTTTAAATAAGCATAAATTAAGAAAACCTAAAATAATTACTGCGATTGGAATGTTTTACGATCTTGAAGACCCTTCAAAGTTTATTTCAGATGCTGCAAAATCACTGGATCAAAATGGAATTTTTATAGCTCAATTAATGTGTTTAAATTCAATGATAAAAGAAAATGATTTAGGAAACATATGTCATGAACATCTTGAATTTTATTCTTATCCTTCTTTAAAATTTCTTTTTGAAAAAAATGGCTTTAAAATAATGAAAATAGAAGAAAATGAAATTAACGGTGGAAGTTATCGGATTTTTTGTAAAAAAAATATTAAAAAATCAATTGCATATCAAGAAAAAACTAGCTTAAACGATATTAAGGGATTTATTAAACGAGTGAAAAAAAATAAAAAAAAATGCTTAACTTTTATAAAAAAATGTAATGCAAAAGGAGAAAAAATCTTTCTGTATGGAGCTTCTACAAAAGGTAATACATTGTTGCAATATTATGGTATTGACTCAAAAATGATTAATTTTGCTGCAGAAAGGAGCCCTGAAAAATGGGGCAAATATACTATTGGCACTGGAATTAAAATTATATCTGAAAAAGCTGCAAGAGATTTAAACCCAAAATATTTTTTTGTAATGCCTTATGCATTTATTAAAGAATTTATAATTAGAGAAAAAACATGGCTCAAAAAGGGTGGAAAATTTATTTTGCCTTACCCAAATTTTAAAGTTTTAAGTAAATAAATTTATGAAAAAAAAGATTTTAATTTTAGGAATAACAGGTCAAGATGGATCTTACTTAATGGACTTTTTAATTAAGAAAAACTATGAGGTTCATGGTTTAGTTCGTAAATCTGCAACAAGTAACACAAAGAACATAGATCATGTAATTAATGATTCTAAATTATTTAATAAATCTTTTTTCTTACATAGAGGCGATTTATTAGATGCTGTTTCGTTAAATAATATAATTAATAAAGTACAACCAGCTGAAATTTACAACTTTGCAGATCAAGATCACGTAGGTTGGAGTTACGAAATACCAACTTATTCTTTTAGAACTACAGCTCTTTCAGTTATAGAAATATTAGAAATATTAAAAAATAGTAAAAAAAAAATTAAATATTTTCAACCTATATCTTCAAATATATTTGGAATCACAAATTCAAAAAAACAAAATGAAGAGACTATGGTAAATCCTAATAGTATTTATGGCTTAGCAAAAGCCGCAGCATATCAAGCATGTAAAATGTATTCTAGAATTTACAATCTTTTCCTGTGTGGTGCTATTTTTTATAATCATGAATCTCATAAAAGAAGCGAAGATTATGTCTCTAAAAAAATTGTTGAAAATGTATGTTCGATTTATCACGGTAAGAAAAAAAATATATATTTAGGTGATATAAAAGCAAAAATTGATTGGGGGTATGCCAAAGATTATGCCGAAACTGCTTGGAAAATTATGCAATTAAAGAAACCTGATTTTTTTGTTATAGCGACTGGGGAAGTTCATTCTGTAGAATATTTTGTAAAAAATTGTTTTTCGTATGTAGGATTAAATTATAAAAAATATTTAAAAATAAATAAAAAATTGCTAAGACCTTCTAAAACAAATGTTTTAAAAGGTGATACTAGAAAAGCTAAAAGAATGTTTAATTATAAAACAAAAACTAAATTAAAAGATTTAATTAAAATTATGATGGACCATGAATTAAAAAAATATAATGAATAAAAAAGTATCGATTATACTATCAACGTACAATGAGGCTTTAGTAATCGAAGACACCATAAATAAAATTTTTAAATATTTAAATAATGTTGAGATTATATTAGTAGATGACAACTCTCCAGATGGTACTTTTGAAAAAGCAAAAAAAATTAACAATCCAAACTTAAAAGTATTTTTAAGAAAATCTAGAGGTTTAGCTTCTGCCTTTTTACTAGGCTTAATAAATTCATCATCAGAAGTTGTAGGATGGTTAGATTCTAATATGGGAGTTTTGGCAGAAAGACTTCCTGAAATGTTAGAACAATTAGAAAAAAACGATATAGTAATATTATCAAGATACGTAAATGGAGGAACTGATCTTAGAAGCAAACAAAGAGTTTTATCAAGTCAATTTATTAATTCTTTTTGTAGATTAATATTAAGCAATAAAATTAGAGATTATACTAGTGGAATATTTCTTATGAAGAAAGAAGTTCTTTTAACAGCTGTACCTATTGCAAACGGGCATGGCGAATTTTTTATAGAATTTATTTATAAAGCTCATAAAGCTGGCAACAAAATAGTTGAACTGCCGTATGTCCATCCGCCAGATATTGAGGGAATGAGCAAGACAGCTACAAGCATTTTAAAATTTTGTTATCTAGGTTTTAAGTATTTTATAAGAGTAATACAATCATTATTTAGAAGAAATTAATTTCTAAAAATAAATTTTAATATATTATATTTTTTCATGATCGAAAAAGTGTTTCATAAAAGAAAACTGTTTGCCTTAATTGTACGTAAAAAATTCAGAAAAAAAAAGGGAATTAATTTTTTTACATCAAAAGAATCAACACAACAATTTGGTTATATGAGTCATAAAAAAAATCATTTAATAATGCCTCATAAACATAATAAAAGATTAACAAAAATATTAATTACAACGGAAGTAATAATTTTATTTAAAGGAATCTTAAGGGTTGATTTTTATAATGATAAAAAAAAATATTTATTTAGCAGAAAAATTTATGGAGGAGATATAATAATGTTGGTGAATGGCGGACATGGTTTTAAAGTTTTAAAAGATGTTGAAATGATTGAAGTAAAACAAGGACCATTTAGTTTATCAGCTGATAAAATAAAATTTAATAAAATTGATGAAAAAAAAATTAGGATTAAATAAAAAAAATTTTTTTCCTGTAAGTACGCCTAATGTTACTCAAGAAGATATAAATTTCGTAAATAAATCACTAAAAGCTGGTTGGATTTCATCTGAAGGTCCTGAGGTGAAGAAGTTTGAAAAAAACTTTTCTAAATATATTGGCCATAAATATGCAGTAGCAGTGTCCAGTGGTACTGCGGCACTAGAAATAGCAATAAAGTCATTAAATTTAAAAAAGGGAGATGAAATCATAATCCCTAACTTTACGATAATATCAAACGCATTAGCTGCAATAAAACAAGACCTTAAAATAAAATTAATTGATTGTGGTAAATTTGATTGGAATATGAATATTTCTCAAATTGAAAAAAATATATCAAAAAAAACTAAAGCTATAATTGCAACTCATATTTATAATTTTCCTCTAAGAATAGACCTATTAAAAAAAATTTGTAAAAAAAAAAAAATTTTTATTATTGAAGATGCTGCTGAAGTATTAGGACAAAAACTTAATAAAAAACTATGTGGAAGCTATGGAGATATAAGTACATTTAGTTTTTATGCTAATAAACAAATAACCACAGGTGAAGGGGGAATGATCACAACTAATAATAAAAAAATATATGAAAAATCTTCAAGCTTAAGAAATTTATCATTTGGTAAAAAAGACCGTTTCAATCATGACGACATTGGCTGGAACTACCGCATGTCAAATATTCAAGCTAGCTTAGGTATAAGTCAATTAAAAAGGATAAATCAAATAGTAAGAACAAAACACAAAATAGGATTAGAATATTACAAAAGATTAAAAAATAATTCAAATTTATATATTCCAAAAATACGAAAAAAATATTCAAAAAATATATATTGGGTAGTTGCAATTTTAATATTAAATAAAAAATTAAAAATTGATGCTAAAAATATGATGAAAAAACTACGAGCTGAAGGAATAGCTACCAGACCTTTTTTTTGGCCTATGCATAGGCAAAAAATATTAAAAAAATATAATATTTCCAAAAATACTTCTTTTCCAAATTCAAATTATATACAAAAATATGGCCTATACCTCCCATCCGGTCTTAACTTAAAAACTTCTGAAATAAATTTTATTTGTTTAAAAATAAATAAAATATTTAAAAATTCCTAAAAACAATTTTTCAGTTATTAATTATTTTAAATGCCTTGTAAGGTATTCTATAAATTGGGATTGAAGCTACGTCACCTGTCAAAACTGTTTTGGGATTCCAGCTAAATGCAAATATAAAAAATATTAATGAAACTAAGATTTTTTTTTTAATTACTATTTTCCATAAATTATTCTTTATTTTTAAATTATTAGAAATAATTGAATTCTTTAATAAATAAATATAAAATAATATTGAAAAGGAATAAGTTATATGAATCCATCTACCCCAATCATATCCATAAATAAATAGTAGTATTGAAGGTGAATATAAAAGAAAAAATACTATATTTAATTTAAAATTATTATTAATAAAATTATTTTTTTTTAAAAATTGATTTCGCGAAACTAAAAGATTTAGTGGAAAAAAACCTATTAAAAATATTAAAATATATCTAATATAATGCTCCAAATTGGCATTCTGATGAACTACATCGAATGTCGAAAAATAAATAGTATTTTTTACCAATAAATTTGCTGACATATAGCATCTTTCTCCAAATTCAGACTCTAAATAGGCGCACATTGCTTCATGACCTTCGGTACTTAATGGATTTATAAAAATATATACAAATGTTAAAATTGCTGGAAAAAAAATAATTAACAAGTTTTTCAATACTTTTGGGAAAGTATTTAAATTATTTTGAAATATTACTACTGCAGCAAAAAAGGGAAAAAAAAGTACAATTTCTTCATAAATTAGACAAACTATTGGCAATATAAAAAAATAATAAATATTTATATATTTCTTAGAATTTTTTTTTTCACACAAAAATAGTACTACTATAAAAGAAAGAAATAAGACTATTTCCTTTCTACCTAAGGCCTCAATTTCAGCAATTGGATATAACAAAAAAAGTGGAGCATAAATTGCGAACACTTGAATAATATTTACTTTTAAATTTTTTAAATAAAAAAAAACTAAAACTAAGTAAGAGATATGAGTTAAACTTTGTACAAAAAAAATTGATTGTCTTAGTGAAAAATCAAATAAATTTGCTACTATTATTGCAATCTCACCACCAAGTCCTCTTCTTGTAAATCCACCATTATAATTAATTAACCATTCAGAAATTGAAGTGTCATTTCCAACATCGTGTTTTACGTAAAGAAAAAAAATAGCAAAAATAATTGAAAAAATAGTAAATAATAAAAAATTTTTTTTTAAAATTATATTATTCATTTAAATTTCTTTTTTAATATAATTGATAATACGATGATAAAAAAGAATCCTATTATGGGAAAATATATTTCAGGTAAAACAACTAATGACAATAAGGGTGGAAATTCGTCAAAGTTATATATTGCATTACTAAAGCCACTACCTAAACTAACCATAATAAATATAGCTGGCATTATTCCAATAAAAGTCCCTAATAAATAATTTTTTAAATTAATGTTAAATATAACAGGCAACAAATTTGCTAAGAAAAAAGGAACAATTCCTACGAATCTAAATATTATCATTACTAAAAGTTGTTTTTTTTGAAACATTAAATTTAAATTTTTATATTTTGTAAATAATTTTTCTTTTAAAAAATCATATAAAAAATATTTTGCAAAAACATATAGGCACAAAGCTCCAATTGATAAAGAAGTTGTAACTATAATTGTTCCAATCCATTTTCCAAAAATAAATCCTCCTATTAATGCTACTGGAGTACCAAAACCTAAAAGCACAACCCACAAGACTGTAAATAAAGAAAAAATTAAAATTAATAAAATTAAATTATTTTCTTTTAATATATTAAGCTGATCTTGATTGAAGTGGATAATTTTAAGACTTCTAATATCTTCAAAATTAAAGTTATAAAATAAAATATAAAGAAAAATGCTTAAAATAATCAAATATATTAGACCCATAACTATTTTAATTTTTTTTATTTTATCCATAATTATTTAAAACATTATAAAATCTTCTGTACTTATATATATATATTTTCTATAAGTACCAAAATTTAATAAAATCTTAACTTAACTTATGAAAAGAACATATTCACCATCAAATATAAAAAGAGCAAGAAAACATGGCTTTAGATCGAAAATGAAAACCAAGGGTGGTCAAAAACTTTTGGCAAGAAGAAGAGCAAAAGGAAGAAAATCTTTAACTGTATCAGTGTAGTTTGATGAAAAGCAAAATTGTTGCTCTTTCTAAGAATCAAGATTTTAAAAATCTAATTAAAGAAAGAAAAATTTCAAATAAATACTTAACCATTTATTTTGGTAAACTTTCAAATAAAAATAACAAAAAATTAAATATAAGTTTTGTTGCTAAAAAAAAACTAGGAAATGCGGTTAATAGAAATAAAATTAAAAGAAGATTAAGAAATCTTATGAATGAAGCAGTAAAAAAAATATCACTTAACTTTAACTATTCATATCTTGTTATTGCTAAGATAACTATGCTAAATAACAAATACACAATAATAAAAGAAACTTTATTTGCTGATTTTAAAAGGATTAAATAATGAAAATCATTTCTCATATATTCATTACTATAATAAAAATTTATAAATTGTTTATTAGCCCTTTTTTAAATCCATCTTGCCGTTATCTTCCAACTTGCTCTGAATACTTTATTGATTGTCTAAAAATTTATGGACCATTTAAAGGATTTTATTTTGGAACAAAAAGAATTTTATCTTGTCATCCAATTAAAATTCTTGGTGGTGGTGAAGGTTTTGATCCTGTAATTAAAAAACCAAAGGTAAAAAAATAATGGACACCAAAAATGTGATAGCTGCAATAAGCTTATCGGCAGCCGTAATTATTATTTATGCTTTATTTTTTGGACCATCGCCAGAAGAAATAAAACAGAACCAATTAAGGCAGAACCAATTAAAACAAGAACAAGTTCAAAAAAGCTCAGATACACCTAGTTTAGATCAGAATGAAAATTTTACTAAATTTACAAGAAAAGAAGCTTTAGCAAAAAATGAAAGAGTCCTGTTTGAAAATAATAGTGTAATTGGTTCTATTTCACTTAAAGGCGCAACAATAGATGATTTAACTTTTAAAGAATATAATGTTGAATTAAACAGTGATAAAAAAGTTGTTCTTTTAAATCCAAGAAATGTAGCGGACGGATATTTAATTGAAAGTGGTTTTGTAACAACAAACAAAAACATTGATATTCCTGACTCAAAAACTGTTTGGAAAGTTCAAGGAAATAAAAAATTAACTAATAAAAATCCTATAAAATTAATATGGAGTAATGCTCAAGGAATTACTTTTGAAAAATATATTAGTTTGGATGATCAATTTTTATTTACAATAAAGCAAAAGATACTTAATTCATCAGATAAAACATATAATTTTTATTCATACGGACAAATAATAAGAAACAAAATTCCACAAATATCTAACTTTTATATCTTGCATGAAGGGCCTATTGCTACATTGGATGATGAATTAATAGAAGAAGATTATGACGACATTCAAGAAACAAAATTTTCTCGGACTGCTCAAAAGGGATGGCTTGGAATAGGAGACAAATTTTGGATAAGTTCAATTATTCCACCTAGAGGCAAAGAGTTCAAAACGACTTTTGATTATAAAAACAAATTTAGAGCTAATTTTATATCTGTTGAAGCAACTGAAGCTGGTCCAAATGATACTATAGAAGAAGAAATTCAAATTATAGTTGCTGCTAAAAGTGTTAATGTTATTGATGGTTATGCTGAAAATCTAAGAATTGATAAGTTTGATTTAGTAATAGATTGGGGCGTAATGTATTTCTTAACAAAACCATTATTCTTTGCAATTGACTACTTCTTTAAATTGTGTGGAAATTATGGAATAGCTATTATTTTAATAACAGTATGTATTAGATTATTATTCTTTCCTCTGGCGTCATTTTCGTTTCGATCGATGGGAAAGATGAAGCTTCTTCAACCAGAAATGGCAAGATTAAAAGAACTTCATAAAGATGATAAAATGAAGTTGCAACAAGAGATGATGGCGCTTTACAAAAGAGAAAAAGTAAATCCTATGAGTGGGTGTCTACCAATACTAGTGCAGATCCCCGTATTCTTCGCTTTGTATAAAGTTTTGTTTGTAACGATTGAAATGCGTCACCAACCTTTTTATGGATGGATTAAAGATTTGTCTGACAAGGATCCCACTACTGTTTTTAATCTTTTTGGTTTAATTCCTTGGGATCCACCTTCATTTTTAATAATTGGTGCATGGCCAATAGCAATGGGTGTAAGCATGTGGATACAGCAAAAACTGAATCCAAAACCGCCTGATCCTGTACAACAAAAGATTTTTGCTTTCTTTCCTATATTTCTTACAGTAATACTCGCGCCATTTCCGTCTGGTTTAGTCATTTATTGGACTTTTAACAACCTGTTAACTCTACTGCAACAATGGTTTATCCAGAGAAAAATGACTGTTAAAACAACATAGATGTCATTCTTAAAAGAAGAAGAATTAAAAAACATCTTACCAATTAATGGGCCATCCGTTGAAGAAGTAAAAAAATATTTAAATAAATATGAAAATGAATATATTTGCATCAAAATAGGTGGATCAATACTTGAAGACTTAATTTTATTTAAAACTTTAATTAAAGATATATCCATACTTAAAAAACTGAATTTTAATCCTATTTTAATTCATGGGGGAGGCAAGAGACTAACAGCTAAACTTAGCCAATTAAATGTTAAGAGTAATTTCGTTTCTGGTTTAAGAGTTTCTGATGGTAAAGTCATAAATATTATAGAAGATGTATTCGTTAAGTTTAATAAAGAAATAGTTGAAGAATTTAAAAATAATTCATCAAAAGCTAGAAGTATCACTAGTAAAGAAAATAATATTATTAACGTTAATACAGTAAGTAAAAATTTGGGATTTGTGGGAAAACCAAATAAGATCAATACGGAAATTTTGAAAGAAATTATTAAAGCTAATGAAATACCTGTAATAGCGCCACTAGGCTTAAATTCTGAAAGTCAAGTACACAACATCAATGCCGATGAAGTGGCAACAGCAACAGCTAGCGCATTAAATGCAAGAAGACTAATAATAATTAGTGATGTAGCAGGAGTACTTGATAAAGATAATAACTTAATTTCAGAAATAAACTCAAATAAAGTAAAAGAAATGATTGTAAGTGGTGAAATTTCTGGGGGAATGCTGCCAAAACTGAATAACGCTATTAGTATTGCAAGTAAAGTAAAGGGAACAGTAATAATTGACGGCAGAACTATGCATTCAATACTACATGAATTACTATCAGATAAAGGTTCCGGCACATTAATTAGAAAATGAAAGAGCTAACTAATATAAAATATTGGATATTTGATTTGGATAATACATTATACAGTGGCCAGACAAAAGTTTTCTCAGAAGTAGACAAAAAAATGTCAGCTTATATTTCAAAAAAACTAAATGTAGATCTAATTAAAGCAAAAAAAATTCAAAAAAAATATTTTTACGATACAGGAACAACTCTGTCTGGTTTGATGAAATACAACAATATAAACCCACATGAGTTTCTTGAATTTGTTCATGACATAGACATCAGCTGGTTACCAAAAGATTTATTATTAAGAGAAGAATTAATTAAAATCAAAGAAAAAAAATATATATTTACTAATGGCTCACATTCTCATGTAAAAAACATTACTAACCAATTAGGAATTGAAGATTTGTTTGATGGAGCTTTTGCCATTACTGATGCTGACTTTATACCTAAACCTTCGATAGAACCTTATAAAAAAATAATTAAAAAATTTAATCTAGATCCAGAAAAATCAATATTAATCGAAGATATTGCACATAATTTAAAACAAGCAAAATTTTTAGGAATGAAAACAGTTTGGCTTGAAAATAATGAACACTTTGCTAGCAAAGACAAAGATAAGCCATATATTGATTATAAGATTAAGAACCTGCCTAGTTTTTTGCAGAAAATTAATATATTAAAAGCAGCATAAAATTATGAATGATTTAGAAAAAATTATAAATGAAGCTTGGGAAAAAAAAGACCAAGTTAATAAAAATTCAGATAAATCTCTTATAGATTCTATTAATAAAATTATAGAAGATTTAGATCAGGGCAAAATAAGAGTTGCTGAAAAAATTAACGGAGCGTGGACAACTCATCAATACATCAAGAAAGCAGTAATGTTGAGCTTTAGAGTTTATGAAATGGAAATATTATCAGGTCCTTATTCATCATGGTATGATAAAGGACACTTAGTAAAAGGAAAAACAGCTGGTTGGAGTAAAGACGAATTTACAAAAGCAGGATTTAGAATGCTTCCAAACTCGCCAGTAAGAAGAGGATCTTTTATTGGGAAAAATGCTGTTTTAATGCCATGCTTTGTAAATATTGGAGCATACATTGGATCCGGTACAATGATGGACACTTTTTCAAGAGCAGGTAGCTGTTGTCAAATAGGAGAAAATTGTCATATTTCTGCTGGAAGCGGTGTGGGCGGCGTTTTAGAACCAGCACAAGCATTACCAACTATTATTGAGTCAAATGTTTTTTTAGGCGCAATGTCTGAGGTTGTAGAGGGAGTAATCGTATGCGAAGGTTCAGTATTAAGTATGGGAATGTATATAGGTCAGTCAACTAAAATTGTTGATAGAAAGACTGGAAAAATCACATATGGAAAAATACCTCCTTACTCAGTTGTAGTACCTGGTTCATTACCAGATAAGAAAAATCCAACTGGTCCTTCTTTAAATTGCGCAGTAATAATTAAACAAGTGGATGAAAAAACTAGATCAAAAACATCAATAAATGATCTATTAAGAGAATAAGTTAATGCCAATATTAAATGAATTAAAACTAGCCAAAGAGCTAATGATGTTTCCAAGTATTACACCAATAGATGCCGGAGCAATAAATTTTCTATCAAAAAAATTAAGATCTATAGGATTTAAATGTAAAATTTTAGAATTTAAATCAAAAAATTCAAAGCCCGTTAAAAATTTATATGCAAAATTAGGAAAATCTGAGCCAAATTTTTGTTATGCGGGTCATACAGATGTCGTGCCACCAGGCAATTTAAACGATTGGACTGTAAATCCATTCAAACCTGCAGTTAAGAGAAATTATTTAATTGGCAGAGGTGCAAATGATATGAAAGCTTCTATTGCTTGTTTTGTTTCAGCAGTAAGTAAATTTAAAAGCAAAAAATTTAAAGGTTCAATAAGCTTACTAATTACAGGAGATGAAGAAGGTGAAGCTATCAATGGTTCAAAAAAAGTTGTTGAATATTTAAAAAGAAAAAAAGAAAAAATTAATTTTTGTTTAGTAGGAGAACCTACAAATCAAAACAAGCTTGGAGAAATGATAAAAATTGGTAGAAGAGGAAGCATAACTGGATTTCTTACAGTTCATGGAGTGCAGGGTCATGTGGCATATCCACATGATGCCAATAATCCTGCTCCAATTATGGTAAAAATATTAAATAAAATAGAAAATATAAAACTTGATAAAGGAACAAAAAATTTTCAGCCTTCAAATCTAGAAATAGTTAAAATGAATATTGAAAATACAGCTGATAACGTTATTCCTTCAGAAGCATCAGCTACATTCAATATAAGATTTAATAATAAACATTCATCAAGTTCTTTAAAAAGAAAGCTAAATAATATTTTTCGAAAAATTTGTAAAGAAAATAAGTGTTCATTTAAAATTTCTTACATGGTATCGGGTGAAGCTTTTATAACAGTTCCCAACCAAACAACTAAAATGATTCAAAATACTATTAAAAAAATAACAAAAATAAAACCAAAATTATCAACATCTGGTGGAACATCTGATGCAAGATTTATAAGAAAAATATCGCCATGTGTCGAATTTGGTCTGGTTGGAAAAACTATGCATAAAATTGACGAAGCAGTTTCGGTCACAGATCTCAAAAAATTAACCAATATATATAAAAATATTTTAGAAAATTATTTTAAATGAGTACAGCCATTATTACATCAAATACATCGCTGAATCATAATGCTGGTATGTCTGAACACCCAGAAAAACCAGAAAGAATAACTGCGATAGTAGAAATTTTAAAAAAAAATAAGAAATTGATTTGGAAAAAAACAAAAAATTTTGACAAAGAAATATTAAAAGCTACCCACACACCAGATCATGTGGATAAAGTTAATAAAGCTTTTCCTGAAAAAGGTTTGCATTTCCTAGATGCAGATACAATTATAAGTCCTGGCAGTAAAGATGCATCTTATGATGCAGTTGGATCAATTATTACTGGTATAGATGGAATTGAAAATGGAGAATTTAACAATTTCTTTGCTTGTGTTCGTCCGCCTGGTCACCACGCCACAAAGGACACTAGTATGGGTTTCTGTATTTTTAACTCAATAAGTTGCGGTGCGATGTACCTATTAAAAAAATATAAATATAAAAAAATCTTGATATTAGATTTTGATATTCATCATGGAAACGGCACGGCAGATATTTTTTACAATAATGAAAGTGTTTGTTACATAAGTCTTCATCAATATCCTTTTTATCCTGGAATATCTGGGAGTGCTGAAAATAGAGGTCTTTATAACAATTGCCTAAATATTCCTCTGCCAGCTGGAACTGGATCCAGAGAATACTTTGATGCTTTTGAACATGCATTAAAAAAAATAAAAGAGTTTAAACCCGAATATGTACTTACTTCAGCTGGGTTCGACGCTAATTTTCAAGATCCAATAGGACAGTTCAATTTACAATCAAAAGACTTTTATGAAATAACCAAAAGAATACTTGTTTACGCAAAAAAATACTGTAATGGAAAGGTTGGATCCATTTTGGAGGGTGGATACAATTTATTTCAGACTGCTGAAAGTGCAAATGAACATGTTAACGCACTCTTAGAATTTAATTGAAAATCTAAAATTATTTATTAAAGAGTGCTAATGAAACTTTATAAAATTAAAAAATCAAATATTGATAGAAATGGAAGAGGTCTTTACGCTAGTAAAGATATTAAAGAAGGAACTAAAATTATTGATTATGTTGGAAAAATTATTACTAAAAAAAAATCTGATCAATCTGAAAAATTCGATAATTCAAAACCAATTTATTTATTTAATCTAAATAGTAGGTATGACCTTGATGGAGATTTTTCATGGAATACTGCTAAATTAATTAATCACTCATGTTCAAATAATTGCGATTATGAGGGCCAAGGTTTAAAACTTTGGGTGGTTGCTATAAAAGATATTAAAAAAGGTGAAGAGCTAACTTGCGATTACGGCTTTGGGTATGATCAAAATTTTAAACAGTTTCCTTGTAAATGTGAATCTGAAAACTGTTGTGGCTATATTGTGCGCGCAGAATCCAGATGGCGCATTAATAAAAGATTTGGCCTAGGTAATAAAAAAAATAATAGACTTAATAGATAACTTTCTCCAAAAATAATCCATTTGAAGGTGCTGGTGGTGCACATAAAGTTCTTTTTTTTGATTTAAAAATTCTTTCAAATTTTTTCAAATTCCATTTTTTTTCAGCTAGATACTTTAAACAACCAACCATAGACCTAACTTGCTGCTGTAAAAAAGACTGAGATCTAAATTGAATTTGTATTTTATTTTTTACTTCTTTTATTTTAACTGACTTTATTGTTCTAATGGGACTTTTGGCGCTACAACTAGAGGCTCTAAATGTTGAAAAATCATGAGTTCCCAATAATTTTTTAGCACCTTTTTTCATTAATTTTAAATCTAATTTTTTTCTAATATGCCATCCTCTATTTTTTTCAATTGAAGGCTTACTAATTCTATTGAAAATAATATATGTGTAAATTCGTTGTTTAGCTGAAAATCTTGCATGAAAATTTAAACTTCTTTTTTTTATATTTGTTATCGAAATTAATTTCATATTTAAAAAAAAATTTATCGATTGCAAAAACTTACTTGAATTTTCAATTCTTTTTTTACAATCAAAGTGAGCTGATTGTTCAATTGCGTGAACGCCAGAATCTGTGCGTCCAGAACCAACAAGATTTATTTTTTCTTTTAAAAGTTTAGATATTTTATCTTGAATTAATTTTTGTACAGATTGTCCTTTAAACTGAATTTGCCAGCCAATAAAATTAGTCCCAACATATTCAATTAAAATTTGGTACCTATGCATTGTTCAAATTTGACCCTTTTTTTATTTGGGATCCAAGCATAAATTCTTTAGTATTCTGAGGTCTTTTTCCTTCTCTTTGTATTTCCAAAATTTTGATAGATTTATCACTACAACTAATTTCTAAATAATCGTCTAATACTGATCCTATTTTACCCATACCATTGCTAATTTCAGCTTTTAAAACTTTATATCTTTCACCATTATAAATAAACCAAGCCCCTGGACTTGGGTATAAACCATTGACTTTTCCAATAATACTTTCTGCAGAATTATTCCAATCAATTTTTCCTTCTAATTTTTCAATTTTATCTGCGTATGTAGCTTCTTCATGAGCCTGCTTTTTGAATTCCAATTTATCCTCTAAAATTTTATCAATATTATCTAAAATTTTTTCTGCTGCTAATGCAGATAATTTGTCCGATATAATTTGAGCATTATCATTATTCTTAACATTTAATTTATAAGAGTTGCATACGGGTCCACTATCCAACTTTTCATTAATCTTCATAATACTAATGCCTGTTTGTTTGTCTAAATTCATTATTGATCTTTGAATTGGAGCTGCCCCTCTCCACTTAGGTAAAAGAGAAGCATGAATATTAATAAAACCTTTTTTAGTTAAACTTAATATTTCTTTTGGAATAATTTGACCATAAGCAACTACAATAGCAATATCCGCATTTAATTTTTTTAAATATTCATATTCTTCTTTATTGTTTTTTAAAGATACAGGAGTTCTAAACTCTAAATTTAATGTTTCGGATATACCTTGTATTGGTGATTTATTAATTCTTTGACCTCTTTTTGATTTTTGTGCTGGTTGTGTATAAACAACAGATACTGGATATCCATTTTGA
The DNA here is from genome assembly GCA_902592985.1 of uncultured Pelagibacteraceae bacterium. Taxonomy (GTDB): domain Bacteria; phylum Pseudomonadota; class Alphaproteobacteria; order Pelagibacterales; family Pelagibacteraceae; genus Pelagibacter. Next base: position 51,847 of record CACJGR010000001.1, read on the forward strand.
TATAAAGATTTTAAAATTGGCACAGCAAAAAAGGGTGTGCCCATAAAGACAATTTTTTTTAACATTAATTAAACAACAATTCTGTCAGGCTTTTTTTTTTGCTTGGAAAGTTTTTTAATGATTATTGATTTTTTTAATTTAGATAAATAGTCAATAAATAAAATTCCTTCTAGGTGATCTATCTCATGTTGAATACATGTTGCTAATAAACCTTCTGCTTTAAGTAATTTTTTTTCTCCATTATAATCTAAATATTCTATTTCACATTTGTTTGGTCTATCAATTTCTGCAAATTGATTTGGTACTGATAAACAACCTTCTTCATAAGTTGATTGTTCTGCAGCTTTATTAAGAATAATTGGATTAACAAAATACAGAGGATTTTTGTTTGTTTGATCCTTACTAATATCCATCACTATTATTCTTTTTGGAAAACCAATTTGTATTGCAGCAAGACCTATACCATTTGCTGCATACATAGTTTCAATCATATCATCCATTAATTTCTGTTCATTTTCTCCAACATTATCGATGGGTTGAGAAATTTGTCTTAGTAATTTATTAGGCTCTGTTAAAATTGTTTTAACTGTCATAATTTATTATTATTTTAATTATATTTTTTAACTTTTAAAGGAAGAACTTTTAACAAAATTTTATTTCTTAAAGGATCAATATTAAGCTGATTTAAAGCACTTATTATAAAATATAATGTTTCTGATCCAATATCTCGTATTTCATCTTGACCAATAACTTCAACAAGTCTTAATAAAACTAAACCTATTTCATTATTATCAATTAAAAATTGAATATCAGTTGGTATATTAAAATTCTCGATTTGATATAAATCTTCATATTTTTTTAAAATCTGTACTCCATCTGACTTTAGAGACTCAATCAAAATTTTATCTTTAGTAGAAATATAATATTTTTTATCTTTCTTTATTTTTTTTAATAAATCATTTAAATCTTTTTCAATATCTTCTTTTGTTATATCTTCTATAAAATAATTTAATAATTTTGATTGATGGATAATTTTGTTATTAATTTTAATTTTAGTTAAACTTTCTTTTACTTCTTCTTTATTAACAAATTCATTATAAAAACTTGTATAATTTGAAGGAACTTCATATATATCTATTTCTTTTAAAATTTTAGACAATTCATCTTTAAATGCATTTTGAATACCATCTTTTATAAATAAATCTTTTAAAATTTTTGTTAGTTCTATCTTGGATTCAATTTCACCAGTAATCAAAATTCCTTGATAAACAAGTGCTCTTGCTTCAACATTGGATAGAAGTTTATATGATTGTTTGACGCTTAAAAGTTGGTTTATATTAAACTGAAACTTTTTATAAAGATCATATAATTCTTTTTCGGTATAATTTCTTTCATGTGTTGCTTTTTCAATTACAAAAATTTTATCTAAGTCTTCTAAATCGACATTTTCTATATCCTCTAATAAATTTGAAGTTGAAAGATAACGCCAAATGCTTTTTGAAGTAGATTCGTTAGGCACAAATTTAAAGTTGGGGTTTGTTTTATGTGATAAATGAAAATCTAAAATTGATTTTTCGGAAATTTCTTGGTCAATTTTTTCGTTATATTCCATCAAATAATTAAATTTTTTACTAAAAAAACTATCATCAAAACCTAATTCTTTTTTTATATCAAATTGCAATTGCGCTTCTTCTTTTTTGTTATCATTAATTAAACAGTATATATTAAACTTTGATAAATAATTATTATTAATAGCTTCTTTAATATTTGAAAATATTTCACATGATTTTTCAAGTTCTGACATTGATAAATACTCATCTATTAAAAAAATAATTAATTTTTCGTTTTTATCTACACTTGAATTTTTCATTAAGTAATCTTTCATTAATTTAAAATCGCCATTTTTAATCAACCAATCTAATTTTATTTCTAAAAATTGTTCATTGGATATATTCTGTTGAGGAAAATAAGAATTTGTTAAAAGTGATATTTTTAAAATTTCACTAGCATCATCTGATAATTTAATTTTCTGAATTTTGCTTAAAAGATTTAAAATTTGGTCTCCGTCAGAATTAGACCACATATCAATTGTAAGACCATTTTCTACAGGATCATATAAACCGGAAATTTCTATTTTTTTAGATAATAATGTTTCATCCTCTTGAATTTCAAATTTTTTTTTTTCAGATTGCATTTCGTAAATTGTACTTGTTGATGTAGTTTTTTCCTCAACTTTTTCTTCAGTAGAATTTTCAGTTACTGTTTTTTTTGGATCTAAATTCCATATATCCACAGGTTCGGTAGGATAAACTTTGAAGCTAAATAAAAAAAAAAAACTTAAAATAATTGTTAAATTTTTTTTATTTAACAATTTTAAGATTTTCATTTGGTATAATTTTTTCAATAGCTTTGTTAGGCGAAGGAAAATCAATTTTATCAAACAATATAATTACAATAAAAAATAATAAAAAAACTAAAGCAAATTTAATTGTTATTTTTATAAGAGCATTTGATTTGCTAATACTTGTATTTCTTTGAAATTGCATATATCGTTTATTAATTTCAAATTAAGACATATTTGTGTTTTTTCAACAAAGAAGCTTATGAATTCAAAAAAAAACCTAATTTTAATAGGAATGATGGGATCTGGAAAGTCCACAATAGGCTCACTAATTTCAAAAAAATTAAATATAAGATTTATTGATATAGACAATATTTTAGAAAATGAAACAAAAATGAAAATTGCAGAAATATTTGAAAAAAAAGGAGAAAATTTTTTTAGAAGTTTAGAAGAAAAAATTACTTTGAAGTTATTAAACTCAACTAATAATGTGATTTCTCTTGGTGGAGGAGCTTTTATAAACGAAAAAATTAGGAAGGAAGTTCTTAAAAATAATTTTTCCTTTTGGCTAAATTGTGAGGCTCAAGAGATAGTAAAAAGAATTAAAAAAAGCAAAAAAAGACCCATTGCATCTAGATTAAATGATAGTGAGCTTACAAAATTAATTGCAGAACGTACAAAAATATACTCAAAAGCACAATTTAAAATAAACTGTCACAAACTAAAAAAAGCTGAAATAGTCAAAAAAATTTTGAAAATATATGAGTGCAATTAAACTACAAATAAATACCAAAGAACGTAGGTATCCAATTTTTATTGGATCAGGACTAATAACTAAATTATCAAAATTACTAAATAGCTGTTCAATAAAATTTTCTAAATGTTTATTGGTGATAGATAGTAAAGTTCCAAAAACTTTAATTAACAAAATTCTTAAATCTTTGCCCAAAAAACAGACCATTATTCATATCTTTAATGCAAATGAATTAAATAAAAATCAATCAAGTGTTAACAAAATTTTAACAATACTTTTAAAAAAAAATTTTCATAGAAATGACTGTCTAATATCAATTGGTGGTGGTATTACAGGAGACGTTTCAGGATTTGCATCAAGCATATTTAAAAGAGGAATTAAATTTATCAATATTCCAACCACATTGCTAGCTCAAGTAGATTCTTCAATAGGAGGTAAGACGGGTATAAACTCAATACATGGAAAAAATTTAATTGGATCATTTTACCAACCAAATTTAGTAATATCAGATATAAATTTTTTAAAAACACTTCCCAAAAGAGAAATTATTTGTGGTTATGGCGAAATTTTAAAACATTCATTAATTGCTAATAAAAAATTTTTTTTGTTTTTAAATAAAAATGCCAATAAAATTTTAAATTTAAAAAGTCCATTTATAGAAAAATCAATTCATCGAAGTTGTTTAATTAAAAAAAGAATAATTGAAATAGATGAAAAAGAAAAAAATTTAAGAAAAATATTAAACTTTGGCCATACATTCGCTCATGCATATGAAGCAACTTTACAATACTCAAAAAAACTAAATCATGGAGAGGCAGTGATACTTGGAATTATGAATGCATCTAAATTCAGTTTAAAAAACAACCTATTATCAAATGATGAATTTAAATTAATTAAAAATCATTTAATTCAATTTAAACTACTAATTAAATTAAAAAAAAAAATTTCACCTAACAAACTAAACCATATCGTTTCATTTATGACTAAAGATAAGAAAAATACTACTAAAAAAATTAATTTAATTTTATTAAAAAAAATTGGTCAACCAATATTAAATTTAAATTTTGATAATAAAAAATTATACTCTTTCCTTAAAAAAGAACTAATTGATTAAAATCTGAATAGAATGTATATAATTTTTTAACTCTTCATCTAAAATACTGTAAATTTTTTTTGTTCGTTCTATTTTATTTATTTTTTTTAGCTCTAAAGATTTAATGCTCAACTTAAGGTGAAACTTTCCATCTTGGTGCGTTTTATGGTTTTTATGAAGAAATGTTTTATCTTCAATATTTAAATATTCTAATGAAATATTTTTTCTTATTTTGTTTTTAATAATTGAAATTAATTGATTTATATTCATAATTATTACTTGTATCAGTATACACTATGAAAAATATTTGTGATTGGAATAATTGTTTTGAAATTGGTGAATATAAAGCTCCAATTGAAAAAGATAATAGCAAAAACTTTAGATTGCTTTGTTTGAACCATGTCAGAGAGTTCAACAAAAATTGGAATTATTTTGCTGGCATGAATGATGAGCAAGTTTACAATTTTTTAAAGTCTGATATGACTTGGCATAAATCCACACAAAGTTTTAGTTCTTCTGATAATTTTTTTAAAGTTCTTTGGAATAACGCCCTAAAGGACGAGTTTGATCAATCTAAATTAAAAAACCATTATAACCATTTGAGTCAATTTAAATTTGACCATAAAGATGTAAAAGCTTTTGGTATTTTAGGAATTTCAGTTGGCTTAAAATGGGAAAAAATCCAAGATAAATTTAAAACTCTTGTCAAAAAATTTCACCCTGATATGAATTCAGGAAATAAAAAATACGAAGAAAAGCTGAAACTAATTACTTTGGCTTATACACAACTAAAAAATACTTATAGGAAAAAAATTGACACCTCATCTAAATATACAGCCTGATATAAAATTGTCTGTAAAACAAACTTTTGGGATAGATAGTGAAATGCAGGTAGATGCTTTTGCAAAAAAAAACGAATTTGTACCTGAAATAGACAAAGATTATAAATTTGATCGTGATACTACTCTGGCTATCCTTAGCGGTTTTCTGCATAACAAAAAAGTAATTATTCATGGATATCATGGTACTGGAAAAAGTACTCATATAACTCAAGTAGCAGCAAGACTAAATTGGCCATGTGTGAGGATAAACCTAGATTCACACATTAGTAGAATAGACCTTATTGGAAAAGATGCAATTGTAATTAAAGATGGAAAACAAATAACAGAGTTTAAAGAAGGAATATTGCCTTGGTCATTTCAAAATCCAGTTGCTTTAGTTTTTGACGAATATGATGCTGGCAGGAGTGACGTCATGTTTGTCTTACAAAGAATTCTTGAAAGTGATGGATCTTTCACTCTTTTAGATAAAAACAAGATTGTAAAACAAAATAAATATTTTAGATTATTTGCAACAGCAAATACTATTGGATTAGGAGATACAACGGGTTTGTATTCGGGAACCAACCAAATCAACCAGGCTCAGATGGATAGATGGGAGATAGTAACTTCATTAAACTATTTAAGTTTAGAAAAGGAAATGGAAATAGTATTAGCAAAAAATAAAAATTTTAACAATGCCAAAGGGAAAGAAAAAGTAGCTAATATGATCAAAGTTGCATCACTAACTAGAAGAGGTTTTATAGCAGGGGATATTTCAACAGTCATGAGCCCACGTACTGTTATAAACTGGGTATCGAATAGTCAGATTTTTTCTGATACTGGTTATGCTTTTAGAGTTACATTTCTAAATAAATGTGATGATGCAGAAAAAAATATTATAGCTGAATATTATCAAAGATGTTTTGGTGAAGACTTGCCAGAATCAATGATAAACATTCAGATTTAAATGAATAATAAAGAAGATAATTTCAAAGAAAAATTTAAAAAAGCTCTAATTTCTACTGCTAAAGTAATATCAGGTGACTACAAGCTTGATTTAGATTCAAAAAATAAAAATTCTAGTTCAAAAAACTTAAATTTTTTTGAAATAGATAACTTAGAAGATAAACATGATTTTATAAAATTGAGAGCTGAAACAGATTCTAAAGCTTTAAAGCAAAAGTTTTCTAATGAAGAAATATATCAAAAAAATTTACCAAATAACATATCATGCAGAACACTTTATGATATATCGGAAAAAATAAGATTTGAACTTCTCGGAGCTAAAATTCTTAAAGGAATTTCAAAAAACTTAAAAGGAAATTATTCTCAAAGATTAAGTCTAAAACGTAAAGATCAATTAAAAACAAAAGAAGATGTTAATATTGCAGAAGCTTTTGAACTTTATATGCTAAAAAATTTTTTTGACATAAAACTTAACCCATTATCAAACAAAATTTTAAGTTTTTGGGAAAAAGAATTTAATTCATCTTTAAGCAAGCATATTAATTTTTTAACCAAAAATATAGAAAATCAAGAAAACTATAACTCTAAATTTTCAAAAATACTTCAAGAAATGGATATATTTGAATCTGAAAATCAAGAAAATGAAGATGAAAAAAATAAAAATGAACAAGACAATAACTTAGAAAATAACGATCAAAATCAGTCTAAAGATGAACAGAAAAAAAGTAAACAAGATGAAGATCAAAATGGAACAGATTCAGATTATGATCTAGATAAATACGAAATAGATGAACAACTAATAGACACAGACTCAGAAAATCAAAGTTCTGAGAATGTAATGCAAAAAATAAATACTAATATTTATGACAAGGATTACAAAATTTATACAAATGAATTTGATGAAATTGCTAAGGCTGAAACTCTTCAAAATGCTGATGAAATAAGCAAATTAAGAAAAAATTTAGATCAACAACTAATTACTTTCCAAGATTTAATTACAAAATTAGCAAATAAACTACAAAGACAACTTTTAGCAAAACAAAACAGAGCTTGGGAATTTGATTTAGAGGAAGGACTTTTAGATAGCTCAAAATTAACAAGAGTTATAATGGATCCTTATAATTCACTATCATTTAAAAAAGAAAAAGACTTAGATTTTAAAGATACAGTAGTAACTCTATTAATTGATAATTCAGGATCGATGCGTGGAAGACCAATAACTATTGCCGCATTATGTGCCGATATATTGTCTAGAACGTTAGAAAGATGCTCTGTAAAAGTAGAAATTTTAGGATTTACTACAAAAAATTGGAAGGGCGGTAAAAGCAGAGAGGAATGGAATAAAAATAATAAACCAAAAAAACCAGGTCGTCTTAATGATTTAAGACATATTATTTATAAAAGTGCAGACACTCATTGGAGACAATCCAAAAAAAATCTTGGTTTAATGCTTAAGGAAGGTTTGCTAAAGGAAAATATAGACGGGGAAGCTATATTGTGGGCGTTTAGTAGACTAAACAAAAGAAAGGAGGAAAGAAAAATATTAATGGTTATTTCAGATGGTGCACCAGTTGATGACTCTACACTGTCAGTAAATTCTGGCGATTATTTAGAGAAACATTTAAAAAAAATAGTTAAATTTATAGAAAATAAAAGTGATATAGAAATATTGGCAATTGGAATAGGTCATGATGTGTCAAGGTATTACGAAAAAGCAATTAAAATAACAGATGTACAAGAACTAGGGGATGTAATGATAAGTCAGTTAAGTGGATTATTTGACAACAAGAAAAAACTTAATTAAATATTAATCAAATCTTTATTATTCCATTTTATAATTACTTCTGCACCGCCTGATTCTTTTGAATTTTTAAAAATTATATTTGCAAAATTTTTTTCTAAAAGAGTTTTTGCAATAAAAGTTCCAAGACCTAACCCATATTTTAAAATATGAGCCTCATCAACACTTCTAATATAAGGTTCTCCTAGCTTGTGTTTATCAATTAAGTCTTTTGGAAATCCTGGTCCATCATCTCTAATAATAACCTCGGTATTTTTTTTATTACTGTTTAAAAATATTTCTATTTTTTCATTGCTAAATTTATTGGCATTTCCAATGAAATTTCTAAGTCCATATACAATTTCTGATGATTTATAAGTATTTATTGGATTGTTAAATTCCTTAGAATTAATTATAAATTTTTTTTTACTTAATTCTTTATAGGATCTTACAATTTCAAAAATATAATCATATAGAGAAACTTCTGAATCTATAAATTCATCTTTAATATTAGGATTTAATGATAATTTTTTAAGAATTTTTCTGCATCTGGTACTCTGAACAACTAATAAATCTAAATCTTTCTTTATTTTTTCATTATTTCCAAATTCTTTTTGTAATTCTTTTGCGGTCAATAAAATTGTTGAAAGAGGTGTGCCAAGTGAATGTGCAGCAGCAGCAGCCTGACCACCTAAAGAAAGAAGTTCATTTTCTTTTGCCATTATTTCTTGCATTTTATCATAAGCTTTTTTTCTAATTCTGCTCTCTGATCCAAATTTGACGCCAAAATATACTAAAAAAATTAAACCTATAAATATTGATATTGGAATACTATATAAAAAATATTCTGGCGCATGAAAATGTAATTCTTCAGGGTGAGGTAGATCGTAATAAAAAAAAGTTAATATAATCAAAATCATACTTGTAAATGAAGCCAAAATTACTGAGCTCCAAATATTTAAATATTGAGAAGAAAATATAGCTGGAATTATTATTAAAAAAACAAATGGATTTGTAATACCTCCAGTTAAATAGATTAAAAAACCTAATTGTCCTATATCAAAAGACAAATATGCTGTGGCTGAAAAATTGCTTAATTGATTTTCTTTAACTTTGAATGTTAAATAAATATTAGTTAAAATACCTAAACATACTATTGTAACACAAGCTAAATAATTAAATTTAAATTGTAAAAAAAATTGTACTGTTAAAATTGTGCTTAATTGTCCTATATAAGCAATCCACCTAAGGTTGATATATGTAGATTTATTAAGTGAATAAAGTTTTGAAGTTTCAAGAAACTTCATTATTTAGATATCTAAATTTGAAACATTAATTGCATTAGATACAATAAAATCTTTCCTTAAAGCCACATCATTACCCATTAATGTATGGATAATATCTTGGTCTTTTTTAACATTTTTTGAGTACTTAACTTGAAGTAAATTTCTTGTCTCAGGATTTAAAGTTGTACCCCATAATTCTTCTGGGTTCATTTCACCTAAACCCTTAAATCTTTGTATACTCATTTTTGATTTTTCTTCATCATAAGCTTTCAAAAATTCCCTACTTCCTTTTTTAAGTTTTTTTAATTCTTTTGAATTATTTAAAATATATTCTTCAAGCTCTTTTTCATCTTTAATATAAATACTTTTTGATCCTTTATTAATTTTATATAATGGAGGTTGAGCAAGATAAACATGTCCATTTTCTATAAGTTTATTAAAAGGTTTATTGTTAAAAAAAGTAAGTAATAACGCTCTAATGTGAGATCCATCTACATCTGCATCTGTCATTATAATTATTTTTCCATATCTAAGATCTTTTAAGTCTATATCTTCAATTTTTGGATCTAGTCCTAATGCATTAATTAATGTTATTATTTCATTTGAAGAAATCATTTTTGATAATGCTTTAACTCTGAATTCATTTGCTTTTCCATTTTTTTTAACTCCGTTTGCATCCACATAAGTGTTTAAAATTTTACCTCTTAAAGGTAAAACAGCTTGATTTTCTCTATTTCTTCCTTGTTTGGCAGATCCTCCGGCAGAATCTCCTTCAACAATAAAAAGTTCTGTTCCTTCTTGTTTTGAAATTTGACAATCTGCTAATTTTCCAGGCAAGCCTGTTAATTCTAAGGCACCCTTTCTTCTTACATTCTCTCTTGCTTTTCTAGCAACATCTCTTGCTAATGCTGCTTGAATAACTTTTGCAAGAATAATTTTTGCAATAGATGGGTTTTGATCAAACCATATTGATAATTTTTCATTTATAATTGTTTCAACTATCATCCTTACTTCAGATGAAACTAATTTATCTTTTGTTTGAGATGAAAATTTAGGATCTGGCATTTTAGCAGATAACACACATGTAAGGCCTTCTTTAATATCATCACCAGAAATACTTAATTTATTCTTTTTTAATAAGTTATGCTCAGCCGCATATCTATTAATGACTCTTGTTAAAGCACTTCTAAAGCCAAGTAAATGAGTTCCACCATCTCTTTGAAATATATTATTTGTATAAGGATAAACATCTTCGCTATATCCAGCATTCCATTTTAATGAACATTCTAATTCTATATTATTTTTTTTTCCTTCTATATAAATAGGTTTTCTAAATAAATCATTTCCATTTTTATTTTGTAATTTTTCCCTTTTATGATCCAAAAAATCTACAAATTCAATAATACCTCCATCAAATTTAAATTCTGTTTTTTTAGATTTTTTTTGCACTAAATCATTAATAGAAATTTTTATTCCTTTATTTAAAAAAGCAAGCTCTCTCATCCTTTTTTGAATTATATTTGAGCTAAATTTAGTTGAAGAAAATATTTTTTTTGATGGTAAAAAATTTATTTTAGTTCCTGAATTTTTAGATTTACCAATAACTTTTAATGGTGCTTTTGCAGCTCCATTTATAAATTCTATAAAATATTTTTTTCCATCTCTATCTATCTCTAGTTCTAATTTTTCTGAAAGAGCATTTACTACAGAAACTCCTACTCCATGTAAGCCTCCCGAAACTTTATAAGAGTCGTGATCAAATTTACCTCCAGAATGAAGTTGGGTCATAATTACTTCGGCTGCAGATTTTTTTTCACCTTTATGAATATCAACGGGTATTCCTCTCCCATCATCTCTCACTGTAATAGTTTCATCTGAATTAATATCAATCTCAATATTCTTACAATATCCTGCTAGAGCTTCATCAATAGAATTATCTACAACTTCATAAACCATATGATGTAAACCAGTACCATCATCCGTATCACCGATATACATGCCTGGTCTTTTTCTAACCGCCTCTAAACCTTTTAAAACTTTAATTGAATCAGCTTTATATGTATTTTTACTTGTCATTTTTATTTTTTTGGAAAAATTTATTGTACCATTTTTAATCTATTAAATGAAATTTGATAAAAGTATAGTGCTAAAAAAGGATTGATAGTTAATAATAATCTAAGCTTTTTAATTTTAATTTTCTATTTTTTCTTTTTAATAAAAAAAACATGATTTTTGGTCACTAATGATACAAAAAATTAAGTTAATGGCGGAGAGAGTGGGATTCGAACCCACGATACCCAAAAGTATACACGCTTTCCAAGCGTGCGCCTTAAACCACTCGGCCACCTCTCCAATTTCTTTTAGAAATTAATAGGATCAATTATACGCGTTAGTAAACTTTCTCATAATTATATTATAAAATAAATTAAATTGTTTGTGAAATTTTTTGTAGATTAAATTGACAAACAAATAGATTATAGACACCAACATAAATGTTCTTAAACTTAACCTGTTAGGTTAATATTATTAATTATTTCAGATACACATTTGTAAAGTTTCTCATATCCTTTTTTATTAGGATGACCATCATTATAATAAAAAAAACTAATATCATTTTCAAATTCACAATTATAATGTTTTTGAGTCAAACTACGAATAAACTTCTCACTATAAATTGAATAATAATTTTTTTTTTTATTAAAAATTTCATCCATTGTTTGAATTTGTATAAAAATTATATTTTCACCATACTTATTCACTAAGTTCGTTATAGAATTAAAGTTTTTTATAATTTTCTCATTTTTTGACTTATAAAAATTATTTTGTAAATAATTTCTTGGAATTTTTATAATGTAAAGATTTGCAATTAAACTTTTTATTTTTCTTCTAATTTTTTTCCATGTAATTTTGTCCTCTTTTGTATCTCTAAAACTTTTTAATTGTTTTAAAAAAGATTCGGGATTCATATTTTTAATAGGAAAACCATAATAGCTTTCAAAACCTTTACACATTAAATAATTATTAAGACATTTAAAATTTTGTTCTGAAAAATTAAATGGATCTCTTTCAATATCGCCACTTGTATATAAAAATACTACCTTCTCTATATTGTAATATTTATTAATATGTTTTTCCAATAATTCAAACTGTTGAGGTCCAGTACCAAAAATTCCACCATTTATTATTTGATAATTTCCAATTTTACCTTGAAAATTATTTACCCAAGAGTGTGAACCTATACCCTCCGTAAATGAATCTCCCAAAAATAAAATTGAAGGTATTGATGGATATATATCTTTTTCCTGTACTAGCCCAAAATTATTAGTTTTAATTTCATAAGAATACTCTTTTAAAAACTTATTATTAATATCAAAAAATACTTCATGTCTAATAGAAGAATTTGGTTCATATTTAAAAAAGTTATTAACATTTTGAAAAATTTTTCCTTGTTGATAAAGTCTATATTGTTGTTGATGATACTTATAATAGAAAGGCTTTGGTAAACTATAACGAAATATAATTTCAAGTATAAAAAGTGTTATAAGTGTACTGAATATCACTAACCAAAAATTATAATTTATCTTTTTCATTTGAGTATTTTTAAATATGATCTTTTAAGCATAATAATATTTATTTAAAAACAATTAAATTAATATAATAATTTAAGAATGTTAAGAAATCTGCTTAATAAAATATTAATATTAATTCCAACTTTTTTTTCCATAATTTTGGTATCCATATCATGGAACTTAATTAAATTTAAATTTGAAAACCCGAATGAAATAATTGGCTATTATAGCTTATTCGAACATAGTTATCTAAATGATAATATCAGGTTTATCATTTTTATAACTATACCCTTGATAACATTCTTAGCTACTATTTTGTATCAAAGAAAAATAACTTTTCTAGAAATAAAAGAAAATTTTTTATTAATAAAAAAAAATAAAATTGAAAATAAAATATCAGTTATTTATTTATTCTTCTTTTTTTTCTTATTATCGATTTTTTTTCTATCTTCCGAATTTAATTCAAATCCAATTGATCTTTTTCACGAAGGACAAGCTTTAATGGGTAGTTTGAATTATCAACTAAAAGATCAATTATGGTCAGGTTCTTTTATAGTAACAAGTTTATTTGTTGATGTATTAAGTGCAAAAATAGCTTGGACAGTTTCCAATACACAATCTATTGGATCGTACAGAGTATATATTTTTCTGATTACACAAATTACCACGTTGATAATTTTTATATTTTTGTTCTGTTTTTCTAATAGGCTAAATTTAAATAAAAATTTAAAAACACTAACATTTTTATCTTTATCTATTTTTTCTTTTTATCTAGTTCAAAACTACACTCTAGGATATAGAGAAATTCCTATATTTATTTTTTTAATTTTTGTTATGAATTTATTAAATACAAATAAAATATCTTTTATTGACACAATAATTCTTGGTATATTACCATTATTTGCTCTTCTTTGGAGTCTGGATAGAGGTATTTTTTTAATTGCATCATATTTACCGTTATCAATTTTATTAATCATTAATAATCGTTTTAAACAGTTGTTAGGTATTTTTTCAACAATATTATTATCTTTTGTTATATTTTTTTTTATAATCGGTGTTATTGAATTTAATAATTTCATTTTAAACTCTATTAATATTTTAAAATCTTCAGACTTATTAAATGGGTTAGTTCATCCTGCCCCATTTACAAACGATCAGGAATCTTCAAGAGCTTCAAAAAGTTTAATAATAATTCTTTTAAATGGCTTTATTATCATTTCTATTTTTTTTGATAAAAAAATTAATTTTGATAAAAATCACAAAATATTTTTAATTATTTTTTACTTTTTTGCAGTAATTTTTTACAAAGTAGGCGTTACTCGTTCAGACGGAGGACATATAAAACAAGGAACGAGCTTTAACCTGATTTTATTAATTTATTTTATTTGTTACTATTGTTTTAGTTTTTTAAACAAAAAAGGTTTTTTAAACAAACTAAAAAATTTTCACTATAAACTTATTTATTTATTAATTTTGACTTTTTTTGTTTTTAAAAATATTCCAATTAATTTTTATAAAAATATTTATAACTTTAAAAATCGCTATACCAATTATATTGAAGTGAATGATTATAATTATTTAAATTATGAAGAAATCAAATTAATAAATAAACTTAAAATTTTAATGAAAGATGAAAGTTGCTTTCAGATATTTACATATGAAACTGCAATTCAGTATTACCTAAAAAAGAAAACTTGCACTAATTTTTTTCATATAATGAATCTAGGACCCAAAAAAAATCAATTACTTTTTATTAGTCAAATAAGCAGTAAGAAACCTAAATATTTTTTAACTGGAGGCACATATCAAACTATAGGAAATATGAAAGGACGTGATAATTTAGAATTAACTCCAAAGGACAGATTTCCCTATATACATGAATATATAAAAGAAAATTACAAAATTTATGAAGAAATAGGCGAATGGAAAATTTTAATTCTTAAACAAAAATAATTTTACTTTTTATACAAATTTTTAAATTTGTTCATTTTTCTATTGATATTTTTTTTTTGCCTATCAAAAAATCTACTAATAATATTTTTTTGTTTGTCTCTTCTTGCTATAATAGGATAATTTTTTAAATGATTATAAGTTCTGTTTCCCTGTTTATCCATTGCCCATTCAGATTCATATGCTGATAAAAGTTTAGATCCAGCTTTTTTAACTATTAAAGATAAAACGCTTTGTGAATGTCGGTGTTGAATAAATTCTGGTACAGATTTTTCTATAAACTTTTTTTCATCATCATCAATTAAATCAAATCTATTTCTAGTAATGTCATAATGTTGATTCATCATTTGTAGTGATTTTTTACATTTTCTTACAAAAAAAGAACCACCCCACACTTGCGGACTTTTTACTATTGGGTCATCATTTTTTAAATTAAAAAATTTTATTAAGTCAGATTTTGTATATTGATACTCCATATAATTTGGATAATTAAAATTATGATCTTTATTAAGATCTTTGTACTGAAAACCTAAAAATCCAGATGGTTCTTTTTTCAATATTTCTAAATATTCTAACAGTCTTTTTCTTCCTTCAAAATTAAAATGACATCCTACATCACACCAATGATATATATCTCCCTCATTTAGTTGAGATAAAACTTTTTTATGAAAATAAGTTTGCCATACCCAATAACCATAACCTTTTTTTTTACCTAAACTTAGTAATGAATTAACATATTGCTTAAAATCTTCATTTAGATCATTTTCTCCAAACATAAAAACCTTGTCGTAGATTTTCATTTTTTCTGCTTGTTCTTTAAATCTATTAGCTGATCTTTTCAAATCAGGACTATAAAATGTAGATAAATAAATTTTCACTTGAAATATCTTTTATTAAAAAATTTCCAAATCAAATTTATGTTTAATATTTTTTAAAAACTTGGCTGGGTTACCTACAACCACTTCATTTTTTTTTACATCTTTCGTTACTACTGCGCCTGCACCTATAAATGCACCCTCTTCTATATTAAGTTGTGGCATAACTGTTGCATTCAAACCAATAGTCACAAAATTTCCAATATTTACATTTCCGCCAACAACAGCGCCTGGCATAATGTGTACTCCATTTCCTACAATACAATCATGCTCAACTATACATCCAGTATTAAGAATTGTATATTCGCCAATGCTAGTATTTTCTTGAACTATTGATTTAGGAAAAATTTGAACTCCCTTAGAAATTAATTTTTTATCACTAATATAAGAATGTTTGCTAATAATTTGTAATGGATTGAGTTTTTTTTCTAATTTTTTAGAAATTGAATATCTGGCAAGTCCATAGTGATTTCCAATACAAACAACAAAATAATCTGAATTTTTTATAAATTTATTTAGGTCTTTTTTTTTATTTGAAAAAAATGCATTTGTTAAAAACTTGGGTTTTTTTAAACCTGGATCAAATAAGTATTTAATAGTTAAGTTAGAACAATTATTTAAAAGAAGTCTTTTTTTTATAAGGTTGTATACAATTCCAGCCTTAAATTTTGCTCCCCAAAAAAAAACACTTTTTTTCATTTTCTTATTATTAATTATAGTATATGGGACTATCAATATTAAAATATTTAATTATTCTATAATCATGAAAAAATTATTAATCCTTGGGTCTGAAGGATATCTGGGAACAGTTCTAGTGCCTTTTTTATCGAAATATAATTATGAAATAGTTGGAGTAGATCAATGCTTTTTTGGAAAAAATAATAAAAATTCAAAAAAAATAAAGATAATCAAAAAAAATTACAGTGATTTAAAGAAAGACTTTTTAGAAAAATTTGACTATGTAATTGATTTAGTAAATATTTCAAATGATCCTGCATCAGAATTGAATAGGAAATTCACTTACAAAGTTAATTATTTAAATAAGCTTAATTTATACAAAAAATTAAGCAAATCTAAAAATTTAAAAAAGTATGTTTATATGTCTTCTTGTTCTGTTTATGGAAATAATAAAAATTTAATTACAGAAAAAAGCCTACCAAAACCTATTTCACTATATTCAAAACTATGTCTCAAATATGAAAAATATTTAAAACTTAAAAAAAAAATTCCTTTTTCTATTTTAAGACTTGGTACATTATATGGTTGGTCCAAAAGAATGAGATACGATGTTGCAATTAACAAAATTATAAGAGATATGATATTTTTAAAAAAAGTTGAGGTACTTGGTGGTAATCAACTTAGATTTTTTTGTTACAATAAGTTTGCATGTAAAATTATAGACTTAATTATAAAAGACAGTACTAATAGATATAAAAATAAAACATTAAATATAGGAGTGTTTAATACTAATATTATCAAACTTATAGATAGGATTTTAAAAATAATTAAAATTAAAAATATAAATGTAGTACATGAAAAACATACAATTGACAAAAGATCATACGAGGTTTCGTTAAAAACTGTAAAAAAAATGTTTTCAAATTTAAATTTG
This sequence comes from uncultured Pelagibacteraceae bacterium, assembly GCA_902592985.1. Taxonomy (GTDB): domain Bacteria; phylum Pseudomonadota; class Alphaproteobacteria; order Pelagibacterales; family Pelagibacteraceae; genus Pelagibacter. The sequence continues at coordinate 68,894 of CACJGR010000001.1, forward strand.
AAAAGTCTTGTAAAAAGTTCAATATATGAAACATATTTAAAGATTAAAAATGATAACAAACCTTTTGATAGAAAAAAAATAACTTTAAATATTTATAAAGATTATCTTAATTTAAAAAAATGATTGCATTTTATAAGCATAATTTAAAAAAGAAAAATTATTTAGAAAAAACAATTAAAAGTCCATATCTTACTTCAGGTCCTGCTTGTCAAGAAGTTGAAAATATTCTTTCAAAAAAATTCAATAAAAAACATGCATTATTAACAAACTCATGGACTAACGCAGTTATAGCTTTGTTGCTGGCATTAAAAATAAAAAAAAATGACGAAATAATATTGCCTGCATGTACTTTTGTAGCTTGTGCAAATGTAGTTGAAATGGTTGGGGCAAAAGTTGTATTTGCTGATATTGATAAAAATACTAAATTAATGGACATTAATGACTGTATAAAAAAAATTACAAAAAAAACTAAAGCTATAATGCCAGTTCATCTATATGGAAATTTATTTCAAACTCACAAATTAAAAAAAAAAATAAAAAAAAATATTTTTATTATTGAAGACAGTGCTCATGCATTCTGTGGAGAATATAATAATAAAATTATTGGCTATTATTCAGATTTTTTAGTTTTTTCATTTTATGCAACAAAAAGTATAACTTGCGGCGAAGGTGGAGCAATAATTACAAATCATACAAAATACATTGATAAAATTAGATCTTTATCAAATAATGGTATGACTAAACCTGCTTTTAAAAGATTTGAAAACAACAAATATAAACCCTGGGATGTGACTTCATTTGGCTTTAAAGCAAATTTAAGCGATATAAATGCATCTCTGCTTAAAAGTCAAATAATTGAATATTCAAAAACAGCTATAAAAAAAAGAAAAATATATAACGCTTACAAAAAAAAATTATCTTCAATTAAAGAAATTTTTTTTCCAGAAAATTTAAAAAATGTGAATAGAGATTATTATCTATTTCCAATAGGTGTAAAAAAAAATATAAGAAATAAACTTATAGAATTTCTGACTGTTCAAAAAATATTTGTCACTGTAAATTTTAAGTCTGTTACAAAGCTTTCATATTATCGGAATAAATATAAAAATAAAAAGTGCTTTAATAGCGAAATTTGGGGTGACCAGACATTAAGTTTGCCATTTCACACAAAAATTAAAATAAGTGAAATTAATGAAGTTTATAAACAAATAAAACTTTTTTTTAAAAAAAATTAATTATCTACAAAAATCCATGGCCATTCTAAATATTTAGTATTTTTTTTAAACCAAAAAGATAAATATCTTTCTGCTAAATAAGCATATAATCTTTGAGTATCATAACCTTTTAAATTTTTAAAACCAAAAATTTTTTCACATCTAAATAGCCATGGAAATAATGCGTTAAACCACTGGTTTGTAACATCAGACTTTGCTATGAACATTATATGGGGATTATAATTAGTTGAGTTATTAATATAATATAAAAATTCTTCTCTATCATCTTTCTCTAAAAGATTTGCAGCTTTATTTAAAGTTCCATAACCATGATGCATATCAAAATGAAATTTCAAAGATTGTTTTTTTTCGTCAAAAAAAATTAATGGATCTCGAACTAAAGACTTAAAACCTCTTTTTAACATTTTTATCTTTTTTACTTTATTTACATTAATTGGATTACATATGATTGATTCATAATTATTCCATTCTTCAGGTGCCTTATCTAAAAAATGGTCTAAATAATTTGAATTATCAACATTTTCATTTAAAGAATCTTTTCTAATCCAAAATCTTCTTTTTTGACAAAATCCTATCCAATTTGAATCATTCAATATTAACTTGTTTTTCCAGTACCAATAATGAAATGTTAATTCTGAATAAAATTGTTCTTTAAAAAAAATATTATCTTGATGATTGCATGTTATATAGTTTGTTGGCGGAGCATCTAATCCAACCCATCCAATATCATAGCTAGTTTTATGAAGAAAACTTACTTCTTTATTGGTCACGCAATACATTTTTAAATTTTCCATATATTTTTGATTTTAGTCTAAATTATTTTTAAATAAAATATTAACTTAATTGTATTTGATGGTAATTTGTAAAATAATTTAAATAAATTTAAAGAAAATTGTTTGATTATCTTTAATTTAATCTAATGATTTAATTCAAAAATGAAAAATAAGCTATTAAAAAAAATTGCAGGAATATTTGGTTATAGATTAATTGAAAAAAGAGCCTTTAAAAATAATAGAGTATTATCTAGATATTCATCTCTAACTATTAAAAAAATATTACAATCAATCTTTGAGGAAAATAAAGTTAAAGAGTTAATTCAAATTGGTGCAAACGATGGTTTATCATTTGATGAATTAAATTTTTTTATAAAAAAGTATAAAACTAAAAGTTTACTCGTAGAACCTATAAAAGAAAATTTTAATCTCTTAAAAGATAATTATAAAAACTTAGACTTTATAACATTTGAAAATTCTGCAGTTTCAGTAAATGACGAAATATCATATCTATATAAAGTAGACTCTCGATATATTCAAAAGTATGGAGCTCATATATCAGCAATTCCATCTTTTAATAAAAAACATTTAATTAATCATGGAGTCAAAAATCAACATATTGTCTATGAAAAAGTAAACTCTATAACAATACTTGATTTAATTAATAAACATCAAATTAATAATTTAGATTTATTATTTATCGATACCGAAGGTTATGATGGAAATATTGTTAATGACTTTTTATCGACTGTGAATACTAGATCAATTATTATTTTTGAATATATTCATATAGACAATAATGTTTATGAAAGTCTAATAAATAAATTATTAAAAAAAAAATATTTATTTTTTTCGGTAGGTGAAAATATGATTTGTTATCCAAAAGAGATCAAAATTAAAATAAATCTTAAGGATTATTAACATTATTCTATAATAAATTTTTTATATTTGTCTAAGTTTTGAAAAAGATATTTTGGAAAATCTTCATCAATATTAATTTTTTGATAATTATGACCTCTATCAAATAAATCTACGCCTTCATCTATCTTTCGCCTAATTACATCAATCGACGAAAACTTGTCCTCTGCAAACTCAGCATGTGCAAAAGTTTTTAATTTTAATGAAATTTCCTCAGGACTGAGAATGTTATTAAAGTGCCAACCTGCATTATCAAATATTTTGATATTCTTTTCTTTATCAAATCTTAAAAAATTATAGGTTAAATTTTTTGATTTTACTTTTTGCCTCATAAAATCTATCGATTTTAAATTTTTTTTTTTACAAACTCTTGTTCCTTCCCATGGACTTTCATGTTTATTAAATAAGTTAAACTTATAATTAAAACATTTTTGCATAAATATTCCGTATTTTTTATTTAATTTAAAATTGATAAAAATTTCAGGCCTTGGTATTTCATCTGGGTCTGAAAAGCATACATAATCTTCAGGGTCTGCAAAATATAAACTCTTTAATAAGAATTCTCTTTGTATAGCTTGATTTTCCCAAATGTTAGTATTTTTTGGAAAAGGTTTTTCTAAAACAAAATGTTTAACTTTTTTATAATCATATTCATCAAGCTTAATAAAATTTATTTTTTTTTCATTTCCTCTATGATCAAATTTAGACTCACATACTACAAAATAATCGACATAATCTTTTAAAATATTATATCTAAAGTTAAACATGAAATTATTGTCAAAAAAAGTTATACAATCAAAAATTTTGTTTTTCATTTTAATTTAACCACTTATCTAAAATTTTCATATTTCCTATTATGTCGTCAATTGTTAAGCTAGGAAATTCTATTTTTTTCTTACCATCTAAAATACACTGGCTCATTGCATCTATTTCGTAAGAATAAATATTTTTATTTGAGCTTATTTTAACTTGTTTACTAATATCATTTTTAATGCTGATTATGGCAGGATCAGCTAGCCATGTATCTTTTATGCATAGCTCACCCTTAGTTCCAATAATTTTTGATTTTTTTCCTAAATTTTTAGTAAAAGAAGCAGAAACCTTCGAAGTAAAATTATTCTCAAAACATAATTCTATATATGAGTCTAAATCAACATCCGTGGATCCAATTTCTTTTTTTTTATTTAAAACTTTAGTTTTATCATAGTTAATCTTTGATATTTGTGATGCTATAAATGTACTAAAAGAAACTGGATAACACCCTAAATCCAATATTGCTCCACCGCCAAGTTTTTTATTAAAAATTCTATTTTCTGGATTTAATTTTTTTTTCTTTTTAAATCCAAAAAAGTTTTTTTTTGTCAAGATATCTATACCAAAACTTGATTCCATTGATATTAATTTTCCAATTTCACCTTCATTGATCAATTCTACAGTTTTTTTGATTTGAGGGTGATACATGTACATGAGAGCTTCAGAAAAAAAAATTTCTTTACCAAAATAATTTTTTTTAATATCAAGAATTTCTAATGAATTCATTGTTGCTGGTTTTTCAACTAAAACTTTTTTTCCTTTTTCTAAACATTTGCTTATCCATTCATGATGAAATGAGGTTGGTAAAGCTATATAAACAATATCTATATTACTGTTTTCCAATAAATTTTCATAATTATTGAAACAATAATTATTATCTATTTCAAATTTTTCTTGAAATTTATTAAGTTTATTTGAGTCTCTGCTTGCTATTCCAAATAACTTAGCTTTGTCTAACAATTTAAAACCTTCTGCAAACTTAAAGGCAACTGCTCCTAAACCAATAATGCCCCAATTAATTTGCTTCACTATTTATTCCTTATTAATTTTTAAAACTCCAATAAATGCTTTTTGTGGTATTTCAACTCGACCAAATTGTTTTGATCTTGCTTTGCCTTTTTTTTGTTTTTCAAGTAATTTTCTTTTTCTATCTGCTGCTCCTCCACCATGAATTTTTGTTAAAACATCTTTTTTAAATCCTTTAATAGTTTCTCTAGCAATAATTTTTCCTCCAATTGCTGCTTGAATAGGAATCATAAAATTATGTCTTGGAATTAAATCTTTTAATTTTTCACAAACCATTCTTCCCTGAGATTGTGCAAAATCTTTATGTATCATCATTGAAAGTGCATCAACTGGTTCATTATTAACTAAAATTCCCAATTTTACTAAATCGCCCTCTCTATGATCTGCTATCTCATAATCAAAACTTCCATATCCACTCGTCATAGACTTTAGTCGATCATAAAAATCAAATACCACTTCATTTAATGGCAACTCATAATTTAATACAGCTCTAGCTCCAGAGTAGGTTAAATTTGTTTGAACTCCTCTTTTATCCTGGCACAATTTTATTATTGATCCAAGATACTGGTCAGGTGTTATTATTGTTGCTTTAATCCAAGGCTCCTCAATTAAATTAATGTAGGTAGGATCTGGTAAGCTTGATGGATTATGTAAATTAATTATATTTCCATTATTTAAATGAACTTTATAAACTACACCAGGTGTAGTTGTTAATAAATTTAAATCAAATTCTCTTTCCAGTCTTTGAGTAATTATCTCTAAATGCAACAAACCTAAAAATCCACATCTGAAACCCAGTCCAAGTGCAGAAGATGATTCAGTATCGTAAGCAAAACTTGAATCGTTTAATTTAAGCTTTGCTAATCCATCTTTTAATTTTTGATAATCAGAACTATCAACTGGAAACAGTCCACAAAAAACTACTGGTTTACTTGGTTTAAAGCCTGGAAGAGCATTTTTTAAGGGTTTAATTGAATCACATATAGTATCCCCAACTTTTGTTTCAGACAAATTTTTAATACCTGTAATTATAAATCCGATTTCACCAGAATTTAATTCTTGAACGTCTTTAGGTTTAGGTGTGAATATTCCGACTTTTTCAACAATATATTGTTGATTTGTTGACATCATTTTAATTTTCATATTTTTTGAAATTTTTCCATCTATCACTCTTATTAAAATTACAACTCCTAAATAAGAATCATACCAACTATCAACTAACAAACATTTTAAAGTTTTATTTTGCGAACCCTTAGGAGGTGGCAATGTTGAAACAATTTTTTCTAAGATTTCCTCGATTCCTTCTCCAGTCTTTCCAGAACATGAAACTGCCTTTTCAGTATCAATACCAATTACATCTTCAATTTGTTTCTTTGTTTTTTCTACATCTGAAGCAGGTAAATCAATTTTATTTAATACAGGAACAATTTCATGATTAGTATCCAAAGCCTGATAAACATTAGCTAAAGTTTGAGCTTCTACACCCTGTGAACTATCTACAATTAAAATAGATCCTTCACATGCATATAAAGATCTACTTACTTCGTAACTAAAATCAACATGTCCTGGAGTATCTATTATATTTAGAATATATTCTTTTCCATCTTTAGACTTATAATTCAGTTTAACTGTTTGGGCTTTAATAGTTATTCCTCTTTCACGTTCAATGTCCATGGAATCTAAAACTTGTTCTTTCATTTCTCTATCTGTAAGACCACCACATTTGTGAATTATTCGGTCAGCAATAGTAGATTTTCCATGATCGATATGTGCAATAATAGCAAAATTTCTAATATGATCGATGGTTGACATTACGATCTTAGTGTTGCGCCTGTAGTTTTTTGAACTATAGATATAATTTTTTTGCTTATTTCTTCTATATCATTATCGCTTAAGGTTTTATTTTTAGGTTCTAGAATTACATTAAAAGCGATAGATTTTTTCCCTGAGGCAATATTATCTCCTTGATAAACGTCAAAAATTCTTACATCCTTAATTAATTCTTTATCAATTTTCTTAACTAAATTAATAATTTCTCCAGAACTATATTTTTCATCAACAACAAAAGCAAAATCTCTAACTACTTTTTGATAATCAGAAATAATAAATTTCGGTTTTATTTCTCTAATTTTTTTTCTTGACTCAGGTATATTGTCTAAAACAATTTCAAAACCTAAAACGTTATCAGTTCTAAGATCTAACTTTTTAACAATAAATGGGTGAATTTCGCCAAAATATGCTAACTCTGGACCACTAGTTGAACCCAGTGATAGTAGACCAGATCTTCCTGGATGATACCATTTTTTTGTTTTGTTACTCACAACTATCTTATCAATGTCAATACCAGCTTCATTAAGAGTTCTTAAAACATCATTTTTTATATCATAAACATCAAAGTTTCGTTCTTTCTCTATCCAATTTTTTCTAGAATATTTTCCTGTTTTGATTGCACCAATCATTAGTGCTTGTTCTCCAGGTTTGCTACCTTTAAAAACTGGACCTATTTCAAACAACATTAAATCTTCAAAATTCCTATGAATATTTTTTTTTGCACTAATCATTAAATTAGAATAAAGAGATGATCTTAAAACATCTAAATCACTTGAAATTGGATTAGATAATTTAATTTCATTTTTTAATTCTGAAAAAAAATTATCTACTTTTGAATCTGTAAATGACCAAGTAACTGCCTCTGTATAACCCTTTGATGCTACAGATCTTTGGGCAAAATGAAAAAGTTTTTGTTTATAATTTAAGGTATCTTTAATGTTTTCTTTTCCAGGATTAATTAAAGGTACTTTGTCATAACCTTTAATTCTTGTTAATTCCTCTATAAGATCTATATCTTCCTTAATATCTGGTCTCCAAGTAGGTGGCAAAACCTTCATTTTGTTCCCACTCACTCGTAAAGAACATCCTAAGGATGTTAAAATTTTTTTAATTTCTGCACTTGTAATTGAAAATCCAATAACTTTAGAAAACTTTTTTGTTTCCAAATAGATTATTTTTCTTTCATCTTTTATTTTTCCTACAATTGAAAACTTGCTTGGTCTACCTCCACAGATATCAAGTATTAATACCATTCCTAATTCTAAACCTAATTTTATAGAATTAGGATCCACACCTCTTTCAAATCTATATTTTGCATCAGTATCAATGTTTAATGCTTTAGAAGTTTTTCTAATTGGTGATGGAAAAAAATATGCAGACTCTAATAAAATATTTTTAGTAGAAAATTCTGTACCAGATCTAGTTCCACCAATAATTCCTCCAAGACCTAAAATCCCTGATTTATCACTTATTGCACACATATTATTTTGAAGTGTATATTTTTTATTGTCTAAAGCTTCAAAAGATTCACCTTTTTTTGAGTTTCTAACAATAATTTCTTGATCAATCTTATCAGCATCATAGGCATGCAGAGGTCTGTTTAAATCAAACATTACATAATTGGTAACATCAACAATGGCTGAAATAGGTTTTAAACCTAAAGATATAATTCTTTTTTTAAGCCATTCTGGACTTTCTTTATTTTGTACATTTTTAATATATACGCTTCCAAAAATACCACAGCCCCGACCTTTTTCTTTTTTTATTGAAATTTTAATTGGGTTTTTAAAATTTTGATTTATTTTAATTGAAGGTTGTTTTTTTAACTGACCTAAGCCAGAAGACGCTAAATCTCTAGCAATACCTCGAATGCCCAAACAATCCGGCCTATTTGGAGTAATAGCAATGTCCACAGTTTTTTCTCCTGCATCTTTAAAGTATCTATCGCCAATATTTTTTTCTTTTCTATTTAGCTCAATAATTCCTTCTTTATCTGAAGTTTCGTCAAGTTCATACCCTGAACAAAGCATTCCATGAGATTCAATACCTCTAATTTTTGCTACTTTTAATTTTAAATTAGTTTTTGGAATAACTGCACCTGGAGGAGCATAGACTGCAAACAGTCCGTCTCTAGCATTTTGAGCTCCACAGACAACCTTTACTAAATTTTCAGAACCTATATCTACATCACAAAGTTTTAATTTATCTGCATTGGGATGTTTTTGAGATTTTACAATTTTACAAACAATAAAATTGTCTAAATTAATATTTGATGATTTTATATTTTCTACTTCTAGCCCAATTTCTGTTAAACGCTCCGCTATTTGATTTAAGTTTGCTTTAGTAGCTAGATGATTTTTTAACCATGATAATGAAGTTATCATCTGCTTAAACCTCTATAATTTGTAGGAACATCTAGTGGATCAAATCCATAAAATTCTAACCATCTAATATCACTTTCAAAAAAAGCTCTTAGATCATTTATTCCATATTTCAACATAGCCAATCGATCAATACCTACGCCAAAAGCATAACCTTGATATTGATTTGGATTTACTTTTGCATTTTTTAAAACGTTAGGATGTACCATACCACAGCCAAGGATTTCTAGCCATTTATCACCCTCGCCAATCTTAATTTTTCCATCTTGTATTTTATATCCAATATCTACTTCTGCAGAAGGTTCAGTAAAAGGAAAATGGCTGGGCCTGAATCTAATTTTAACTTTATCAACTTCAAAAAATTTTTTAACAAAATAATATAAGCAACCCTTTAAATGTCCCATGTTTATATTTTTATCTATATGCAATCCTTCTAATTGATGAAACATGGGTGAATGTGTTTGATCACTATCATGTCTATAAGTTCTTCCAGGAGCAATTATTTTAAAGGGTGGTTTACCTTTCAACATTGTTCTAATTTGAACAGGCGATGTATGTGTCCGTAAAAGCAAATCTTTAGAATGTTCAAGATAAAAAGTATCATGCATATCTCGTGCTGGATGATCTTCTGGAGTATTAAGTGCAGAAAAATTGTAATATTCACTTTCTACGTCTGGCCCTTCCTCAACAGAAAAACCTATCTCAGAAAAAATAGAAGTAACTTCATCAATTACTTGTGAAACAGGATGAATTTTTCCTACAAAGTAAGTTCTTCCTGGTAAAGTTACATCAATATTATCATCTTTAAGTTTTTTGTTTATTTCTTGATTTTCAATATTTTCATTTTTTTTTGAAATTAGTTCTTGTAATTCGCTTTTTAAAAAATTTAATTCCGAAGCAAACTCTTTTCTTTTATCTTCGCCTATCAATCCTAATTGTTTAAATTTATTTGAAATAATTCCATTTTTTCCAAATAATTCTGTTTTAATTTCATTAAGTTTATTCTGATCTAAAACTTGATCTAACTTTAAAAGATATTCTTCTTTTATTTTTTTAATCTCTGACATACTTGCAGATTATTTCTTAACCTAAGAAAAACAATAGAGAAGATTAGTTAAATGCAGACTGAGCTTTTTTTACTATTGTTTTAAAGGCTTCGGGATTGTCATAAGCAATTTCAGCCAATATTTTTCTATCTAATTTAATGCCAGATTTGTTTAAACCGTTAATAAATTTTGAGTACGTAAGCCCTTCAGCTCTTACACCTGCATTGATTCTCTGTATCCACAAAGATTTAAAATCTCTTTTCTTATTTCTACGATCTCTGTAGGCATATTGCATAGCTTTTTCCATTGCCTGTCTTGCAACTCTTATGGTATTTTTTCTTCTGCCCCACTGGCCTTTGACAGCTTTTAAAACTTTTTTATGCTTAGCGTGACTAGTTACACCTCTTTTTACTCTTGCCATTTTATCCTCTTAAACTGTAAGGCATATATGATTTAACAATTTTTCCATCCTGTTTTGACATTATGGTTGTGCCTCTTTGTTTCCTTATTTGCGAGTTTGTTCTTTTAATCATACCATGTCTTTTTCCGGCTTGGGCCATGACTACTTTACCTCTTGCAGTTATTTTAAATCTTTTTTTTGCTGAACTTTTGGTTTTTAATTTTGGCATAATTGAGCGTGGTTATACAAATATTAATATAAACTTACAACCTCAATTATATCCTATAATGGTTGAATAACCATTATCATTTGCTTTCCATCAAACTTTGGGTGTAACTCCACTTTACCAATATCTTGCATATCTTCTTTAATTTTATTCATTAACTCATTGCCTAGGTGCGAGTGTTGTAATTCTCTACCTTTAAATCTAATTGTAAATTTAACTTTGTCTCCTTTTGATATAAATTTTTGTGCATTTTTTATTTTGAATCGATAGTCATGCGTTTCAGTAACGGGTCTTAATTTAATTTCTTTTAACTCAATTTTCTTTTGCTTCTTTTTTGCTTTGTTGGCTTTTTTTTGTATATCATATTTATATTTACCCATATCAATAATTTTACATACTGGAGGTTTTGCATTAGGTGCAATCTCAATTAAATCTAATCCCTCTTCTTTAGCCATTGCTATTGCTTCGTTTGTATTTAAAATTCCTAAATTTTCTCCATTACTAGCAATCACTTGAACTTCGGGTGAATTAATTCTATTATTAGACTTTGGACCTCTATCCTTAGTTCTTCTTTGAAAATAATTTTGTTTAAATTCTGCCACTTAGTTTAAAGGTGCTTTATTTAAAGCAGCAAATTTCTTTAGAAATATTTTTAATTCCATATTTTCTTGTTTATTAGAATCTAATCTTCTAATAGTTACAGTATTACTGTCAACTTCTTTTTTACCACAAATTAGCAAAAGTGGTATTTTTGATAACGAATGTTCTCTAATTTTATAATTTAAATTATGATTTTTTAAATCTACTTCGCAATTAATACCAACATTTTTAACTTTCTCATTTACTTGCTTAGCATAACTATCAAACTCGTCTGAAACAGGAATAACCATCGCTTGTAATGGATTAATCCAAAATGGCAGTTTTCCTGAATAATGTTCAATCAATATTCCAATAAATCTTTCTAATGATCCAAATAATGCTCTGTGTAACATTACAGGAATTTTTTTGCTTCCATCTTTATCAACAAATGATGCTCCTAATCTACCAGGTAAATTTAAATCTACTTGTAAAGTTCCACACTGCCAATCACGTTCAATGCTATCTCTAAGTACAAAATCAATTTTTGGCCCATAAAATGCTCCTTCACCTTTATTAATTTCATATTTTAGTTTTGATTGTTTTATTGCTTTTAGTAATGCAGATTCTGCTCTATCCCAAATTTTATCATCTCCCACTCTTTTTTTTGGTCTGTCAGAAAACTGAAGTAGAACATTCGTAAAGCCAAGATCTTTATAAATTTCTAATATCAAATTTGTTATACTTAAACATTCATTTGTAATTTGATCTTCGGTACAAAAAATATGTGCATCGTCTTGAGTAAACGCTCTAACTCTTAGTAAACCGTGTAAAGACCCGGAAGGTTCATATCTATGCACTTTACCAAATTCGGACATTCTTAAAGGTAAATCACGATAGCTTTTTAAACCTTGGTTAAAAACCTGAACACAGCCAGGACAATTCATTGGTTTTATTGCAAATACTTTTTCATCAGGTGTCGTAGAAGTATACATATGTTCTCCAAATTTTTCCCAATGACCTGATTTTTCCCACAAAGATTTGTCTAAGATTTCAGGTGTATTAATTTCTTTGTAGCCAGCTCTTTTTTGTTTTGCTCTCATATAATTAATAAGTTTCTGAAATAAATTCCAACCTTTTTCATGCCAAAATACTGATCCTGGACTATCTTCTCTAAAATGAAAAAGATCCATTTCTTTTCCAAGCTTTCTATGATCTCGTTTTTCGGCTTCTTCAATTCTCTTTAAATAATCATCTAAATCTTTTTGATTAGACCAGCTAGTTCCATAAATTCTTTGTAACATTTCATTATTAGAATCTCCTCTCCAGTATGCTCCCGAAACTTTTGTTAATTTAAAATATTTTCCAATTTTGCCCGTAGAAGATAAATGTGGACCACGACACAAATCATTCCATTTACCATGAAAATAAATAGAAACATCTTCGCTTTCTGGTATGTCTTCTATTATTTTGGCTTTATAAATTTCTCCTTTGTCTTTAAAATGAGAAATTGCTTTATTGCGTTTCCAAACTTCTTTAAAAGTTGGCTCATTACGATCAACTATTTCTTTCATTTTAATTTCAATTTTATTTAAATCTTCTTGTGTAAAGGACTCTTTTCTTGCAAAATCATAATAAAAACCATTCTCTATTACCGGACCAATTGTAACTTGGGTGCCTGGAAAAAGTTCTTGAACAGCCATTGCAAGAATATGAGCTGTGTCATGTCTAATTGTTTCTAATCCCTCACTATCTTTTGAAGTAAATATTTTAATTGAACAATCATTCTCAATTAAATGATCTAAATCTTTTAATTGATTATCAACACTCATGATCAACGCTTGTTTTGATAATGACTTACTTATTTTTTTAGCAATCTCAAAGCCAGTGATTTTTCTTGAAAAACTAAGACTTTTTCCGTCAGGTAATTTAATTGTTGGCATTTAATTTATTAATTTTTTGTATTCTAAATATGTAGAAAAACACATTTTTTCAATGTTAAATTTTTTAATTACATTTTTTCTACCCTCATTACCTAATGATTTCAATGTAGTTTCGTTTAATCGTAAAACTTCTATAATTTTTTTGCTTAATGACGCTGGTTTTCCAGATTCAAACAAAAAACCAGTTTTATCATTAATAATTGTTTCTTTAGATCCACCAATATTACTTGCAATAATCGGCTTTTCCATGGATTGTGCTTCAACTGAAACTCTTCCAAAAGCTTCTGGCTTAACTGATGAAGAAACTATTAAATCAGAAATTTTATATGCTGTAGGCATATTTTTACAATTATCAATAAATTTTATTTGATTAGTTAATCTGTATTGTTCAACTAATCTTAAAAGCTTTTGCTTATATATTTTTCTTCCCTGGTCACTACCTAATATAACAACATTAAAAGATTCAGGATCTAATTCTTTATTAACAAGATTAATAGCCTCAATAAACATTTCTTGCCCTTTCCATGAGGTCAGCCTTCCAGGAAGTAAAATTAATTTTTTATCTTTTTGAATATTCCAATAAGAAATTAATTTATTTTCTTCTATCTGTTTTATTGTATTTTGACTAAAATAATCCGTATTAATGCCTCTAAAAATAACTAAAAATTTTTTTTTTAAATTTACTAAATATTCAGAATAATTTTCATTTATATGAGAAAAAATAAAATTTGAGCCTGCAATTATTAAGTTCGATCTTAACATTACAGAATTATAAAATTTTTTCATAAATCCATTAAAATTGTAAGTTCCATGAAAAGTAGTAACAAACTTTCTTCTAGTAATTTTAGTAGCTAACAAACAAGACCAAGCTGGAGCTCGGCTTCTTGCATGTACGATAGTGATATTAAAAAATAAAATAATAAATATTAAAATTAATGAATTTAAAAAAATTAAAATTGGATTTTTACTATGAACAGGAAGTCTTATTACTTTTACTTTTTTTTTATTTACATATTTTAGAAGTTCCCCACCACTTGTAACTATGTAAGAGGAACAATCATTTTCAATCAAATAATGAGCAAGATCATAACAACCTGTTTCAGCACCTCCATATCCTAATTTTGGAATAACTTGTAAAACTTTTATTTTAGATTTCATTTTATTAAACTATATAATAAGAAATAACCCTTATAAACTTTTATGAATAAATTTAAGTATTTAAAAATATCAAATACAAAGAAAATTAGATATTTATCACAAAATTATAAAAAAAATCTTTACATAATTTTTCTTCATGGATTTATGTCTGACTTAAAAGGAGAAAAACCTAAATCTTTTTCAAAATATTGTAAAAAGCAGAAAGTAGGATTTCTTGGTTTAGAATATTCTGGTCATGGCAAATCTTCAGGAAAATTTACCCAAGGCAATATTAGTAAGTGGAGCAAAGAAATTAAAATCATGATAAAAAAAATAGTCAGAAAAAATAATTTTATTCTAGTAGGTTCAAGCATGGGTTCTTGGCTTGCATTAAATCAATTTAAATATTTTAAAAAACAAATTAAAGGATTCTTGGGCATCGGTTCGGCTCCAGAATTTTTAGAAAGATTAATGTGGAAAAAATTTACAAAAAAAATAAAGAAAGAAATTGTTAAAAAAAAAATATATAATTTAAAACATGGTGATTATGAATATCCAATTTCTTACCAATTAATAAAAGATGGAAGAAAACATAAAGTATTAAATAAAAAAATAGATTCAAAAATTCAAATAACTATGATACATGGGCAAAAAGACGAGGTTGTTCCAATTGTATATTCAAAGAGAGTACTAGCCTTATTTAATAAAGCAAAAAAAAAACTAATAATTATTAAAAATGGAGATCACAGTCTTTCTAATAAAAAAAATCTTAAAAAAATTATATTAGAATTACACAAGATTGTTTCTAATGTAATTTAAACCTTCCACGTAAGTTGGAAACTTTAAGTTATAGTTAAAAAAATTTTTCATTTTTTTATTACTCACTTTTTTTGAATCTTTATAAAAATTTTTGAGCATCTCACTTTCTATATCTTCAACCTCAATACTTTTTGGAAGATCAACATTTAAAAGTTTAACACCATACAATGTAACTTCTTTAGATGAAGAAGGTTTATCATCAGAAATATTATATATTTCCCCTGATTTAAAATTTAATAAAGATTTGAATAAAACGTTTGCAATATCTTGAACATGAATCCTCGAAAAAAAATGATTTTTTTTATTAACTATATTTGCATTTCCAGACTTTAATCTAACTAATATATTACTTCTGTCAGAATAAATTCCAGATAATCTAAATATTTGAAAAGGAAGTTTTGAATTTGTCGTAAACAACATCCAAGATTTTTCTGCTGCAAGTCTATCTATTCCATTGACTGACATTGGATTTGTTTGGCTTTCTTCATTTACCCATTTACCTTTGTGATCACCATAAACACTAGTCGCTGATAGATATGTCACCCACCTTGGATTGCTTTCTTCTATTATTTTAGAAAAATTTTTAACAACTAAATCAATTCCATTAACAGGTGGAATTGATACTAAAATATGATCAGATTGTTTAAGCTTTTCAACTAATTTTTGATCAAAACTATTATTTAGAAATTGAAAACTTTTATAATTAATTTTGCCAATTTTTTTTTGTTGCGTTATATCTCTAGAAGTTGCTGATAAATTAATATTAAAATTTTCTAAATTAAGTTTTTTTATAAAATTTTTTGCTACTTGGCCAAATCCAAAACAAAAAATATTAATATCTTTCATGCTAGCTTACTTCTTTAATCATGGGTTTTAAAGTAATTGGGTTTTCTAATTTATTAATCATTTCTTTTGGACATACTTGAACAAAATTTGAAATTTCATTTTTGAAGTTATCAATTATTTTTTTTGATAATTTAGAATTTGTTTCGCTATAATGTTCTCGTATTAAAGACATTACGTATTTAATCCAATATTCTGTTTCAATTTTTTGCCAAATAACTGAATCTGAATTTACATATTTTTCAAAATTTGAAAATGGATCATAAATAAAAGCCATGCCTCCCGTCATTCCTGCTGCAAAGTTATCTCCAACTTTTCCTAAAATGACAACCACTCCACCAGTCATATATTCACATCCATTAGAATCACATCCTTCAATCACTGACAAAGCTCCCGAATTTCTAACAGCAAATCTTTCTCCTGCTTTGCCAGACGCAAATAATTTTCCTGAAGTAGCTCCGTATAATACTGTATTCCCTATAATTGTATTTTCATCACTCTTTAAACTACTTTTTTTTGAAGGAAAAATTACTAATTTAGCACCTGACAATCCTTTGCCAACATAATCATTGGCATCTCCAGATAATCTTAATGTTAATCCTTTAATTCCAAATGCACCAAATGATTGACCAGCAGAACCAAAAAGGTCAATAGAAATAAAATCCTCTGGCATTTTTTTTTTATTTAATTCTTTATAAATATAATGCGAAAGTCTAGTACCAACTGCTCTATGAATATTTTTTACATCGTATGATTGATATATTTTATTTTTATCGTTAAATTTTTCTTTTATATCTTTATAGATTTGCTCATCCAAAGTATCAGGTACTTTGTTTATAATTTTTTTTTCACAATATCTTTTATTTTCACCAGGATCAGCTTGAACAAATAATGGATTTAAATCTAAATCGTCAAGACTTTCTGATCCTTTACTTACTTGTCTTAACAAATCAGTTCTACCAATAATTTCATTTAATGATTTAAACCCTAAGCTTGCTAAAATCTCTCTGACTTCTTCCGCAATAAAAGTAAATAAATTTACCACTTTTTCTGGAGTACCTGTAAATTTTTCTCTGAGTTTTTCATCTTGTGTACATACCCCAACAGGACATGTGTTTGAATGACATTGTCTTACTAATATACAGCCCATTGCTACAAGCGATGTAGTTCCTATTCCAAATTCTTCAGCTCCCATCATTGCTGCAATTACAACATCTCTACCTGTTTTTATTCCACCATCAGTTCTTAGAGTTACACGATGTCTTAAGTTATTTAGTGTAAGTATCTGATTAGCTTCTGTAAGTCCCATTTCCCATGGTATACCAACATATTTTATACTTGTTTGGGGACTTGCTCCCGTGCCTCCAGAATGACCAGAAATTAAAATAATATCGGCTTTAGCTTTTGCAACACCTGCAGCAATAGTTCCTACACCACTTGACGCAACTAATTTCACTCCTACTCGAGCATTTGGATTAACTTGTTTTAAATCATAAATTAATTGCGCAAGATCTTCTATTGAATAAATATCATGATGAGGTGGAGGAGAAATAAGAGTAACTCCAGGAGTAGAGTGTCTTAATTTTGCAATATCTTTTGTAACTTTAAAGCCTGGTAGTTGTCCTCCTTCCCCTGGTTTTGCACCTTGTGCTATTTTTATTTCTATTTCATTGCAATTATTTAAATAATCAACAGTGACACCAAATCTTGCTGAGGCTATCTGTTTTACTCTAGAATTTGAACAATCTCCATTTTCTAAAATTTTGAACCTTTTTGAATCTTCTCCTCCTTCACCGCTGCAAGAAGCTCCCTTAATTCTATTCATTCCAATTGCAAGTGTTTCGTGTGCTTCTTGTGATAAAGCTCCATGTGACATGCTTCCACTTCCAAATCTTTTTAATATTTCTTTTGTTTCTTCAACTTGTGAAATATCTATTGAGTTATTTTTGTATTTCTTTTTAAAATCTATTAAATCTCTAAGATTGATTGGTGGTAAATCATAAATTGATTTTGCATATTTTTTGTAAGTCTTAAATGAATTATGTGTTACAGCATGTTGTAACATGTGAATTAAATTTCCTTGATATTGATGAGTTTCGCCATTTTTTCTATATTTATAAATACCTCCAATTGGCAAAACACTTACGTTTTCTTTAAACGCTTGTTCATGAATTTCCCTAATTTTTTTTTCTATTCCACTTACTCCAATTCCAGAGATTTTAGATGTAATGCCAGGAAAAAATTCAGATACTATTGTTCTGCTTAATCCTACAGTTTCAAAATTGCCTCCTCCTCTATATGAGCTTAATACTGAGATACCCATTTTAGACATGATTTTTAAAAGACCATTATTTACTGATTGAATGTAACGTTTAATACATTCGTCAATGGTTAATTTACCAAATAATTTTTTTTCATATCTTTGATGTATTGTATCTAAAGCTAAATATGGATTTATTGTAGTAGCTCCAGCCCCTAATAAAGTAGCATAAGAGTGAGTATCTAATGCTTCGCCAGTTTGAATATTAAGAGAAACATAACCTCTTAATCTCATTTTAATTAAATAAGAATTTATAGCCCCAACTGCTAACAGCATAGGGATAGGTATTTTATTTTCATTTAAATTTTTATCAGTTAAAATTATTTGTTTTATACCTTCTCTAACAGCTATCTCTGATAAGTTAATAATGTTATCTAAAGCTTTCTTTAATGTAGAAGTTTTTTCAAACGTACAGTGAATAATAGTAAAACTTTTCTCAAAATATTCTTTAAATCTTAAAAATTGTGAATTTGATAATATAGGACTATCCAAAACATAAATATTTTCTTTGGTTAAATTATTAAAATCTAATATATTTCCCGTATTTCCAAACCTAGTTTTTAAACTCATAACTTTATTTTCTCTCAAAGAATCGATTGGTGGGTTAGTGACTTGACTAAAATTCTGTCTAAAATAATGATTAAGTGGTCTATATCTATCTGATAAAACGGCGACTGGAGTATCATCTCCCATGGATCCTGTAGCTTCTTTAGAATCATCTACCATTGGATGTAAAATTAATTCTAAATCTTCAATACTTAGTCCAAAAACATACTGCCTTTTTCTTAATTCATCTCCAGAGAAAAGTCTTTTTTCATTTTTGGCATAAAGCTTTTTATCAAGATCAATAATTTGATTATTGAAATGCTTATATTCTTTTGCAAGATAATTCTTAATTTCAATATTATGGTATACTTTCCCTTTATCTAATTTTATACCTATGATTTGTCCTGGCCCCAATCTACCTTTGCTTACAATTTTATTTTCTTCCAAAGATACCATTCCTGTTTCTGATCCGGCAAATAGAAGTTTATCTTTGGTAACAATATATCTTAAGGGTCTTAATCCATTTCTATCGTTTGCAACAATAGCCCAATCATTATCTGTAGCAGCAATAGCTGCAGGTCCATCCCAGGGTTCAATTGTACTATTTAAAAAATTAAATAGTTGTTGATGGCTTTTGGGTAATGTTTTACTTTTTTTTGACCAAGCATCAGGAATTAGCATTAATTTTGCGAGAGGTGCAGGTTGGCCAGAACGATTTAACAATTCAAAAACATTATCTAGTGCGGCAGAATCTGAATTACCTGAATTTATTACCGGTTTAAGATTTTCCATTTCTTTAAACAATTTACTATTCATTTCTTGCTCATGAACTTTCATCCAATTAATATTTCCTTTTAGTGTATTTATTTCTCCATTATGCGCTAAAGCTCTAAATGGTTGTGCAAGATCCCAACTTGGAAAAGTATTGGTTGAATATCTTTGATGAAAAATTGAAAATCTAGAAATAAATCTCTCATCTTGTAAATCAGGATAGAAATCAGCTAATGTTTCAGCAAGAAACATACCTTTATAAATTATCGATTTTGAACTAAACGAGCAAATGTAAAAATCTTTTAATTGAGAATTTGAAATTTTTTTTTCTATTGTCCTTCTAATTAAATAAAGTTGTCTCTCAAGATCTTTATCTTTTAAATTTTTATCTTTTGATTTGAAGATAACTTGAGCAATTTCCGGTCTTGTTAGTTCTGCTTTATGACCAAGTACGCTAGTATTAATTGGAACTTGTCTCCACCTATAAATATAGTAATTATTGCTTAAAAGCTCTGTTTCTATTAATGTTTTACATTTTTCTTGAGAGTTATAATCATTGCGTGGCAAAAAAATCATTCCAACACAAATTTCCCCACCATCATATCGACGGCCATAATTTTCAATTTTTTCTTTAAAAAAATCTCTTGAAATTTCTAAATGAATTCCAGCACCATCTCCAGTCTTACCATCAGCATCGACAGCTCCACGATGCCAAACAGCTTTTAACGCTTCAATTCCATATTCAACAATTTTTCTCGATTTTTTTCCTTCTGTAGAAACCACAAGACCAACTCCACATGCATCATGTTCCATACTCGGATGATAAACTTTGCTATTTATTAATTTTCTTAAATTTTTTTTATAAAGTTTCATATTATTCTAAGCAGCTTTAGTTTTTTGTAATGATTTTGCTTTCAAATATTTGTCAATCGAAAGTGCAGCATCTCTACCATCTTTAATAGCCCAGACTACTAATGAAGCTCCTCTAATAATATCTCCAGCTGCAAATACTCCTTGTAAATTTGTTTCCATTGTATCAAAATCAGTTTTTATAGTTCCCAACTTAGTAATTTGTAAATCTTCTGATTTAAATAATTTTGGCAAATTTTCTGGATCAAAACCTAAAGCTTTAATGACCATATCTGCTTTTAAATTAAATTCAGAATCTTTTTGGATTTCTGGTTTTTTTCTTCCACTTTCGTCAGGATCGCCAAGTTTGATTTGATTTACAATTAAACTCTCAATCTTGTTTGTACCTAAAAACTCTTTTGGACTTGATAACCATATAAACTCAACTCCTTCTTCTTCTGCATTAATAACTTCTCTTGCAGAGCCAGGCATATTATCTCTGTCTCTTCTATAAAGACACTTAACAGACTTTGCATTTTGTCTAATAGATGTTCTCACACAATCCATCGCTGTGTCACCTCCACCAATAATCACAACATCTTTTTTTTCACTATTTAATATTCCTTTATCAAATAATTCTACCTTATCTCCTAAACCTTTCCTGTTTGAAGCAGTTAAAAAATCCATTGCTGGAAAAATATTACCTAAGTTGCTTCCTGATATTTCTGTTTCTTTTGCTTTATAAACTCCAGTTGCAATTAAAATTGCATCATGCTTTTCTCTTAATTGATCTAATGATGAATGCTTTCCAACTTCAAAATTTTGAACAAATTTTATTCCACTTGCTTCTAGTATTTTTGTTCTTCTTTCAACAACATACTTTTCAAGTTTAAAATTTGGGATTCCATAAATTAACAATCCTCCAGATCTATCATACCTATCATATATTGTAATTTGATAACCTTGTTTTCTGAGCTGTTCTGCACAAGCTAACCCTGCAGGACCTGCACCTATTATTCCAACACTTTGTTTTTTTTCATTTTTAACTTTAATTGGTTTGATCCATCCTTTGTCCCAAGCATTTTCTGTAATGTATTTTTCTACAGAACCTATTGTTACAGTTCCGTGACCAGACTGTTCTATGACACAATTTCCCTCACACAATCTATCTTGTGGACAAATTCTTCCACAAACTTCCGGCATATTATTTGTGCTTTGAGCTAGTTCATAAGCTTCTTGTAACCTTCCTTCTGCAGTTAGTTTTAACCAATCAGGAATATTATTGCTTAAAGGACAATGAATTTGACAAAAAGGAACTCCACATTGAGAACATCTGCTTGATTGCTCAGCTGCTTTTTTATGGATATATTCGCTATAAATTTCATTAAAATCATCTCTTCTAGTTAAAGCACCCCTTTTAGGTGGGTTTTGTTTTTCTATATTTGTAAATTTCAACATTTTATCTGGCATAGCAAAATCAGCATATATTAAGGTTTTATATAATTGAAGACAAAGTAAGTCATTATTTATGACCTTATTTTTAAAATAAGTAGCTTTTTCATTGTTTTTTGATGTATTTGCATGGCTGTTATGCAGTTAATTACACTAAGAATTAGACACAATTCTAAGTTATTTATAATAAATCTAGATGATCTCTAATTTTTTTGAAATTTTTTTGTTGTCCCTAATTCAAGGTGTTTCAGAATTTTTACCTATAAGTTCGGCTGCCCACTTAATCTTAGTATCTAAAATTTATGAATTCAAAAATCAATCTTTATTAATTGATATTAGTTTACATTTAGGTTCTTTATTAGCGATATTATTTTATTTTAGAAATGAAATTTTTAATCTTAATAATAATTTAAATTTATTTTACAAAATATTAGTTGCAACAATACCTTTAGTAATAATAGGATATTTTTTATATTCCTCAGGAATAATTTATGAATTAAGAAATATAAAAGTTATTGTTTGGACTACATTTGCGGGTGCAATTTTACTTCATATAGCTGATAGCAAAAAAATTTTCAAAAATTTAGAAAATAATTTTAATTTTAAGTCTGCATTAATTATTGGTCTATTTCAAGTGATTGCTTTAGTTCCTGGATTCAGTAGAGCAGGTATAACAATTACTGCTGGAAGAATATTGGGATTTAACAGAACAGACTCTACAAAAATTTCATTTTATTTATCCATTCCAGCTTTAATAGGGGCAAGTATAATGGGAATCAAAGATTTATTAAAAGAAAATATTGAATTTAACTTTATTGTATTAGTTGGAATATTATTATCTTTTGTATTTTCATTGATAACAATAAAATATTTTTTGAAATTTATTAAAAAATTCTCTTTTAAAATATTTGTTTTGTACAGAATAATTTTATCTTTAATTTTAATATATATTATATATTTTTAGTTTTTGAATAATAAATCGGTAAAAGTTGAGAAAATAAAACTCCAGATAGAATTAAAGCACATCCAATAATATTATTTAAACCTAAAATTTGATTCAAAATTATCCATGCTGCAATAGCTGCAAAAACTCCTTCTAAAGAAAATATAATGGCTGCTGGGGCGGGAGAAATATTTTTTTGTGCAAATATTTGCAAAGTGAATGCAATACCTCCAGATAATATACCTGCATAAATTATTGACACTGATTCGTTTAATATATTTGCAATTGTTATCGTTTCAAAAAATAGTGCAAAAATAATTGAAAAAAATGAAACTACTAGGGCTTGCAAAGCACCAAAAAATAGAGGTAAATTAAAAACCTTAATAAAATTTCCAATAAATATTATATGTAGACTCCAGAAAAAGGCACATAATATTACTAAACTATCACCCAATCTAACAGTAGCATTTGAAAAGTCGCTCAACAAATAAACTCCCAATACACAAAATAGAACTGACGGCCAAATACTCCAATGTATAGATTTAGAATAGAAAAAAAAAAGAATAACTGGAACCATTGGTACATAAAAAATTGTAAAAAAAGCTGCATTTGCAACATCTGTATAAAGTAAGGCAGTCTGTTGAAGATAAGTGCCAAAAAATAAGAATAAGCCTACCCAAAAAAGTAATTTATAAAATAATCGTTTATTATTACTTATCTCTTTAACAATTTTTTTTTTTTCAAACAATAATGCAAATGGTATTATAGATAAAAAACCAATAAAGAATCTTGTTGCATTAAAAGTTAAAGGACCAATTTTATCCATACCTGTATCTTGAGCAATAAAGGTTGTACCCCATATAAAAGTGCACAAAATGGCGCTGAATAAAGATATTGGTTTAGACATATTTTTAAACTGCTAACTTATAAGCAAAATTTTTTCCAAGATTATCTTTTATCGCATTACAAAATTTTGCTGCTTCTGCTCCATCGATTATTCTGTGATCATAAGATAAAGATAATGGAAGCATCACTCTTATTTGAAATTTTCCATCAATTAATATTTGTTTTTTCGATGATTTGCCAATTCCTAAAATTGCAACTTCAGGATAATTTATTATAGGTGTAAAAAAAGATCCGCCAATTCCTCCCAAACTAGTAATAGTTATTGATCCACCAAAAAATTCCTTTTTATCTATTTTAAGGTTTCTACATTTTTCACTCAATATTTTTAGTTCATTGTTAATTTTATTAATATTTTTTCTATTTACATTTCGCATTTTAGGAACCATAAGTCCATGAGGAGTGTCTACTGCAATTCCTATATGAAAATATTTTTTAATTACAATTTTTCCATTTTCAATATCATCAATTGATGAATTAAAATTTGGAAATAATTTTAGCGCAGCTACTAATGCTTTTATAATGAATGATAAGGGAGTAAATTTTTTTTTTTCTCCAGTAAAAGTGTCTGTAATAGAATTTCTAAATTCTTCCATTTCAGTAATATCTGCTTCATCATGATGAGTAACATGAGGGATAGTAGTCCATGAATTAACAAGGTGAGGTGCAGCTATTTTTTTAACTCTTGGTATATCTTTAATTTCAACTTCTCCAAAATCTGAGTGATTGAATTCAATTTTTTTTATTTTTGAAATTTTTTCGTTTTCAGAATTTAACTGATTAGCTATATAGCTTTTAACATCATGCTCTGTTATTCGTCCTTTTCTTTCTGTTCCTTTTATGTCAGAAACATTTGCTCCTAATTCTCTTGCAAACTTTCTAACTTTTGGAGTTGCTAATATTTTTTTATCTTCTGACATTTATTATAATTTTGTAGGAATTGTTTTTTCAGGATCTATTTTGTATTTTTTCATAGCATCTTTTGCATGCTTTGAAGAAATTAATTGCTCCTTAGCCAAAACACTTAAAGAGTATGTTACAATATGCTCTTTATCTACTTCAAAAAATTTCCTAAGATTTTTTCTTGTATCACTTCTTCCATATCCATCAGTACCAAAGGAATAAAAACTTTTTGAAGTAAAAGATCTTATTTGGTCCGAATTCAAACGCATATAATCTGATGCAGCAACAACTGGTCCTTCAGTTGATGATAAACATTCTTCTATGTATGTTTTTTTTGGTTCTTTATCCGGGTTTAAAAGATTATATCTTTCGATCTCTAAAGCTTCTTTCCTTAGTTCATTAAAGCTCGTAATGCTCCAAACATTACTATCTATTTCATACTCAGCTTCAAGAATTTCTGCTGCGGCAATCATTTCTCTTAAAATTGTTCCTGATCCAAGTAATTGAATCTTAGTTTTTTTAAATTTTTTATGTTCTTTAAATAAATACATTCCTTTTAATATACCTTCTTCAACAGATTTATCTTTTGGCATTTCTGGATGAGAATAATTTTCATTCATAGTTGTTATGTAATAAAAAATACTTTCTTGTTTTTCATGCATCCTTCTTAATCCTTCTCTAAAAATAGTTGCGAGCTCATATGCGAATGTAGGATCATATGATTTACAGTTTGGAATAACAGAAGCCATTATGTGACTATGCCCATCAGCGTGCTGTAATCCTTCGCCGGCAAGAGTAGTTCTTCCTGAAGTAGCCCCTATTAAAAAACCTCTTGCTTGTGCATCTCCTGCTGCCCAAGCAAAGTCCCCTATTCTTTGAAAACCAAACATTGAATAAAATAAGTAGATTGGAATCATTGAAATATCATGATTTGTGTAAGAAGTTCCTGCAGCAATCCAAGATGACATTGCTCCTGCTTCTGTTATTCCTTCTTCTAAAACTTGCCCTTTTTTATCTTCTCTATATGAACTTAATTGTTCTGAATCTACTGGTTCATATTTTTGTCCTTCATGAGCATAAATACCAACTTTTTGAAAAAAACCTTCCATTCCAAAAGTTCTTGCTTCATCAGGAATAATTGGAACTAAACGAGGAGCAACATTTTTATCTCTTAATAAATTTGTCAACATTCTTACTAGAACCATTGTTGTAGACATTTCTTTTTTTCCTGTAGATTCTTTCATTGTCTTAAATATATCTTTATGAGGAGTTTTAATTGGTTTAGCAAAAGAAGATCTTTCAGGTAAATTTCCACCTAATTTAAATCTACATTTCTTTAAATATTTTATTTCTGGAGAATTATCTGGTGGTTTATAATATTCAATATTTTTAACCTGTTGATCTGTTAGAGGAACATCAAATCTATCACGATAGTACAACAAATCTTTTTCATCTAATTTTTTTTGTTGGTGAGTAGTGTTAATACTTTCTCCAGATTTACCCATACCATAACCTTTAATTGTTTTTGCTAAAATTATTGTTGGTGTTCCAGTGTTTTGCATTGCTGAATGGTATGATGCATAAACCTTGTGAGGATCATGACCTCCTCTATTTAATCTCCATATATCTCTATCTGTCATTTGTGAAACCAGCTTCAAGAGTTCAGGATATTTACCAAAAAATTTTTCTCTTACGAAAGATCCACCTTTTGCTTTAAACGCTTGATATTCTCCATCAACTGCTTCATTCATTCTCTTAATTAATAATCCTGAACTATCTTTTGCTATTAAAGAATCCCAATATGAGCCCCAAATAACTTTAATCACATTCCAACCTGCTCCTCTAAATATTCCCTCTAATTCTTGTATAATTTTTCCATTACCTCTTACAGGACCGTCTAACCTCTGCAAATTACAATTAACAACAAAAATTAAATTATCTAATTTTTCCCTAGCGGCTAGGCCAATGGCACCCATAGACTCTGGTTCATCCATCTCTCCATCTCCTAAAAAACACCAAATTTTTCTTCCTTCATCTTTTAACAATCCCCTATTTATTAAATATTTGGTAAACCTGGCCTGATATATAGCCATCATGGCTCCTAAACCCATTGAAACTACTGGGAACTGCCAAAACTTTGGCATTAACCAAGGATGAGGATAAGATGAAAGACCTCCAGGATTAACTTCTTGTCTAAAACTATCTAATTGTCTTGCCGTAATTCTTCCTTCGAGAAATGCTCTAGCATACATTCCGGGAGCGCTATGTCCTTGAAAGTAAATCAAGTCTCCACCAAATTTATTATTTTTTGCTCTCCAAAAATGATTCATACCAACATCGTAAAGTGTGGCTGCTGACGCAAACGTTCCTATGTGACCACCCAACTCTGGATTTTTTTTGTTTGCCCTAACCACCATAGCCGCTGCATTCCATCTAATTAATGATCGTATTTTTCTTTCAAGATTCTGATCTCCTGGGGATCTTTGTTCCTCTTCAGGTTTTATTGTATTTATATATGGTGTGTTCCTTGATAAAACTAAATCAGAACCTTCTTTGTAAGAGTGTTCTATTAATTTCTTTATTAAAAATTGAGCTCTATTTTTTCCATCATTTTCAAGAACACCAGAAAGAGATTCTAACCACTCTTTTGTTTCGATAGGATCTATATCTTTACCATCTTTTACTACTTCAATTTTTTCTTTATTATCTTTTTTAATTTTATCTTTTGTTTCGACTACTTCTTTTTCCAAGACTAAAGTTTTTTCTGCCTCTTTGATAATTTTTTCAGTATCATCAGGTAATTTTTCTTCTATATTTTTTTTTGGTTTTTGTTCTAAAATTTTTATATCAACTAATGTTACAAGCAAATCTCCTTTGGAAACTTTATCGCCTATTTTAACACTAATTGAATCTACTTTTCCCTCTGCTACTGATGGAACTTCAACACTAGATTTATCACTTTCTATTGTAACAAGAGGATCATTTACCTTAATACTATCGCCAACTTTTACTAAAATTTCTATAACCTCAACTTTTTCAAAATCTCCAATATCAGGAACAAGTAGTTTTTGATTCATTATTTTAATCGGTTTATATACTTAAAATAAGTATATTTGATATATTTTTAACACATTTAAAGCCTTTTTTGGACAAGCTTATACGTCACTCATACATAATGTTTACAATTATATTAAAAAAAATAATTAAATATAGGGACAAACAGGACCTAGATGCAAGATTTTGGATACAAAAAATATTATTAAGAAAAAATTTAAATATTTACAAATATTAATCTCTTTCAATACACATAGATATTCCCATACCTCCACCAATACATAATGTTGCTAAACCCCTTTTTACATTTCTTTTAATCATTTCGTGAATTAATGTAACCACAATTCTAGCTCCTGAAGCTCCAATAGGATGACCTAGGGCAATAGCCCCTCCATTAACATTAACTTTTTCAATAGGAATTTTTAATTCTCTAATAACAGCTATACTTTGAGCGGCAAATGCTTCATTGCTCTCAACCAAATCTAAATCATTAATGTTCCATCCAGCTCTTTCTAAAGCTTTTTTTGATGCTGGAATAGGACCTGAGCCCATCAATTTTGGATCTACTCCACAAGTTGCCCAAGACACAATTTTTGCTAAGGATTTTAAATTTCTTTTATCAGCTTCATCTCTAGTCATTAAAATAACGGCAGCAGCTCCATCATTAATTCCAGATGAATTTCCCGCAGTTACAGTTCCATTTTTTTTAAATGCTGGTTTAAGCTTTGATAAACTTTCTATTGAAATATCTTCTCTTGGATGTTCGTCTTTCAAAATATTGCTTTGAATCATTTCTTCTTTAAATCTTTTATTTTTTATTGCTTCTTGTGTTTTTAATTGTGAAGAAATTGAAAAGTTATCTTGATCCTTTCTTGAAATATTCCATTTTTCCGCAACATTCTCTGCTGTAATACCCATGTGATAATCATTATATGCATCTATCAAACCATCTTTAAGCATCATTTCATTATCAGAGTTAGTCATGCTTTCTTGGCCTCCAGCAATAATTATTTTTGCTTCATTTAATAGAATTGATTGATAACCTGCAGCAATAGATCTTAAGCCTGAACCACAAACTTGATTTATTACGTATGCTGTCTTTTCAAAAGGTATACCTGCTGCTATAGCAGCCTGTCTTGCTGAATTTTGCCCTACTCCTCCGGTTAAAACTTGCCCCATAATAACTTCATCAATAAATTCTGGTTCAATTTTTGTTTGATGTAAAATATTTAAAATAACAATTTTTCCTAGTTCATGAGCCTGAGATTTTTTCCATAAACCATTAAACTTCCCTATTGGTGTCCTTAAAGCATATGTAAAAACAACATCTTTTAAATTTTTTGCCATACAAATACAATAATTGCTAAATAACAAAATTACATTAAAAAATGTATGTGATATATTAATAGCTGTGTTGCGCCTGTAGCTCAATTGGATAGAGCGCTTGGCTACGGACCAGGAGGTTCTGGGTTCAACTCCTAGCAGGCGCACCAAAATGCGAAATAAATATGAAGATATCTTTACAAAAAGCAGTTATATATTTTTTTATATTAGTATTAATAATACTAATGATAATTTCTTTGATTATTTAAATAATGTCTAAACAATTTGAACAAATAAGCATTAAACCCGGTTTTATGAAATATAATGGAGGTTTGATATTTAGAGAAATTTCAGAAAATGAATATGAATTTAAAACAACTATTAAAGAAAATCATTTAAATACAGTAGGGATTACTCATGGAGGCTACATCGCTTCAATTATAGATTCAGGCGCAGGCACTGGTGCGTACAGGGTCACAAACAACTCTAAATGTGTTACAATTTCTTTAGACATAAAATTTATTGGAGCCACTAAACTAGGTGATGAAATTGTTGGTTTTGTTAAAATTTTAAAACGTACAAAGTCAATGGTATTTTTAATTTGCCATTTAAAAAACAATGAAAAACTTATTGCTTCTGCATCTGGAATTTGGAAAATTCTTAATAAGTAGGTTTTCTTCTATAATTTAAATATCCAAAAATAAATAATAATAACATAGCAAACGGATAAACTATTACTTTGTTTGGTCTATCTAAATTTTCTATTTTAAATTCACTTATGAAATCACCAACTTTAAAGCCTTCCTTTTTGGCTAAACTACTCTGTTTTAAAGTATCTACTACAATTTTATTTTCATCTTTAACTAAATTAATTCCATATTCTTCTAAATTAAAGTTATTTTCAAACGTGTTTTTTTTAATAACAAATAATTTATATCTTTCGCCATATTCACTTAATCGAGTGATTTTCAAATGTACTTCTTTATTTGGTTCTAAGTTTACTGAATAAATATTATTTAAATCTTTATAATTATATTTAGGATAAAATTTATTTAGAATAAAATCGGGTGATAATAAAGATATTGAGATAAATAAAAAAACTATAATTTCATACCATTGGAGTTTACTAAAAAACCATCTTTGTGTAGCAGCAGTAAACACTAGTATACCAGTTAAAGAAGTTAAAATTACTAATAATGCATGCCAAATATTTTCGACTCCTATTAAAAGTAGCTCATGATTGAATAAAAAAACAATAGGAAGAATACCTGTTCTTAAACTGTACCAAAAAGCTTGTACTCCAGTCTTAAGTGGATCTCCTCCTGAAATAGCTGCTGCTGCATATGATGCTAAACCAACAGGTGGTGTAACATCCGCCATTAATCCAAAATAAAATACAAATAAGTGAACAGCTATAAGTGGAAATATAAATCCAGAAGCATTACCTACATCTACTAAAACCATTGCCATCAATGAAGCTACAACTACATAATTAGCAGTTGTTGGAAGTCCCATTCCAAGCAATAAACACAATAGAATAGTTAACAATAATAAAATTACAACATTATCTTTAGCAACTGACTCTATAACAACAATTAAATTTGTACTTAATCCTGTAGATCCCACTGCTCCTACTATTACTCCAGCAGTTGCTATAGCTATTCCAACGCTAACCATATTTATTGCACCTTTTTCAAAACCTACAATAGTTTGGTTAAACCAAGTTTTGAGAGCATCTTTAAAATTAGATTGTTTAATTAATTTATTTATCAAATTTACAAAAATTAATGCGCTTGTTGCATAAAATATTGAATAAGAAGCCGTAAACCTTAAAACAACTAATAAATATATTAAAACAAAAATTGGAATTAAAAAATGTAATCCAGCTAAAAAAGTATTTTTAAAATTTGGCACATCTTTTTCTTCCATGCCCTTAAGATTTAATTTTAAAGCTTCAAGATGAGAAATATAAAACAAAGCTACATAAGATATAATTGCAGGCAAAAAAGCATGTTTAACAACTTCAAAGTATGTTACTCCTATAAAACTTGCCATTACAAATGCTGCAGCTCCCATTACTGGAGGCATTAATTGACCGTTAACTGAAGACGAAACTTCTATTGCTCCTGCTTTTTCCTGTGAAAAACCAGTTTTTTTCATAATTGGAATTGTAAAGGTTCCAGTAGTAACAGTATTTGCAATTGAAGAACCTGATATCAAGCCCGTCATTCCTGATCCTAATATCGCTGCTTTTGCAGGTCCTCCTCTCATTTTTCCAACCATAGCAAAAGCTAGATCTAAAAAATACTTTCCTCCTCCCGCTGTTTCTAAAAGTGCACCAAATAAAACAAATAGAAAAATAAAATCTACCGAAACACCTATCGGGATTCCAAAAATAGCTTCTTGGTCAAACCATTGAAACCCTACAAGTCTCTTTAATGAAAGTCCTCCATGGGAAATTATTTCTGGAGCATATTTTCCAAAATAAGAAAATAATAAAAAACAAATTGCTATTATTACTAAAGGTAAACCAATAGCCCGTCTAGTAGCCTCAAGTAAAATTAAAATTCCACTTATTCCAATGATTAATTCAATTGGTATATTAATATTTTGACCTAAACTAATATTTAAAAGAAATCCCCCTCTATCAACAAGTTGATCGTAAAAAAAATAAATATATAAGCAACAAAAAGCTGCAATTAAACTAATTAAAATATCTATGATTGAAATTTTTTTAGATTTGGAAATAGGAAATATTAAAAATGTTAGAGTTAAAGCAAAACCTAAATGAATAGCTCTAGCAGGCAATCCTTTAAACATTCCAATGCCAAACATAAAAGGAAAGGGTGAGGCATACCAAAGTTGAAATAAAGTCCAAATGATTGCTATAGCAGCAACCACTTTTAAATGTAAACCTGTAAGGTTTCTAGTTGGTGATAAATCTTCACTAATTTTATTTTTTATATCAGTGCTTATGTTCTGATTCATTTTGAAAAAGATACCTTATTATAAAAAAAAAGGCCCAAAAAATATTGGGCCTTTTTAATTTAATTATGTATTTAAATTACATTAACCCAGCTTCTTTGTAGTATTTAATTGCACCAGGATGTAATGGAGCAGATAAACCATCCGCAATCATGTTTTTCTTTTCTAATGGACCAAAAGCAGGATGTTGTGCTCTAAAAGCATCAAAGTTTTCAAAAACAGCTTTAGTTACTAAATAAACTAGTTCTTCTGAAACATCTGCGCTAGTTACCACAGTAGCTTTAACGCCGAATGTAGTTACATCATCTTTTTGGCCTGTATAAGTCCATGAAGGAATTACTGCTTTAGCGTAGTAATCTGCACCATCAATCAAACCTTGAACAGGTCCACCTGTAAGATTAATTGGTGATGCTTTTGCTGCACAAGTTGCTGCTTGTTCCATAGCACCATTTGGAAATCCTACTGAATAACCAAATGCATCTATTTTACCATCACATAACGCTTTCACTTGTTCAGATGAAGTTAACTCTGTAACAGATTTAAAGAAACTATTGTCAACCCCCATTGCTTTCATAAGTTCTTCCATGGTTCCTCTTTGACCAGATCCAGGATTACCTATGTTAACAACCTTGCCTTCAAGTCCTGCAAAATCACTTATATTTGCACTTGCATTTGCCCAAATTTGAAACGGTTCATTATGAACTGAAAAAACAGCTCTTAGATTTTTAAACTGTTTTCCCTCCCATTTACTTGAACCATTAACAGCATGATATTGCCAGTCAGATTGAGCTACACCAAATTGGAATTCACCTTCTTTGATTTTTCCAATATTATAGTTAGATCCACCTGTCGACGGTGCTGTACATCTGTAGGCTTTATCTGTGGCAGCTTTTTTTCTTCCATGTTCAGAACTAGTTGCATATTTATGCAACATTTTACAAATTGAATTTCCAGTTTGGAAATAAACTCCAGTAGGTCCTCCAGTTCCTATCGTAAAAAACTCTGCCGCAGCTTTAGGTTTATTTTGTGTATAAAAAATTCCACCTATAACAACCACTGCAATAAGTAATGTTATTATGCCTTGATTTTTTTTCATTATTCCCCCTATAATGTTTTTAATTTATTTGATTCTAACAGTTCAGTATGGAGTGAGTCTAGAGTAATTCTAAACTATAAAAAAATTTAATAAACTCAATTAAGCCAGTTTTTATAGTGATTCCACCCAATGCTTTAGTCTCTTGGTGCCCTCTACAATTTTAGGAGCAAATTTAGATATGGAATTAATATTTGATATATTATTTTTTTTTATATAATTCATAAATTCACGTCCATTAAAATCTGTAAAACTTAATCTTACTATCATTCGTTCTTCAGAAAATCCAAAATCAGACCCTGGTAATAAAGCTACACCAGTTTTTTCAAGAATATTGTTACACATTTCTTCAGCTGTAGAAAATTTTTTAATTGAAAATTCAGGCATGAGATAAAAGCCACCTTGAGGTTTATTAATATTTATTTTATTTGATTTTAAATTTTTATAAACATATTCGCCAACTGACTTAAGAATAGAACAAGAATTACTAATATACTCATTATGATT
Source organism: uncultured Pelagibacteraceae bacterium (assembly GCA_902592985.1). Classification (GTDB taxonomy): domain Bacteria; phylum Pseudomonadota; class Alphaproteobacteria; order Pelagibacterales; family Pelagibacteraceae; genus Pelagibacter. The sequence goes on from CACJGR010000001.1 coordinate 102,509, forward strand.
ATTACTATAAGCAGCTATAGCAGCATATTGTATTGGTGCACTAACCGATGAAAAAGTTTCACTTGCTAAAATTTTAAGAGAATTTCTTAGTTCTTTTAAAGCTTCTGGAATTATAAAATATCCTAACCTCCACCCACCTGCTCCACACCATTTGCTAAGACCTGTGCTAATAATAGTTTTTTCAGGATAAAATTGTGAAATAGATTTAAAATTTTCGTTAAAGCTTAACTCTGAATAAATTTCATCTGATAATATTAAAATATTATATTTTTTTGCAATACTGCTTATTTCTTTTAAATTATCACAGATTTGACCCGAAGGATTATTTGGAGAATTTAAAAATAATAAATAATTTTTTTGTTTATCTTTTAAAATAATTTTTTCTATTTCCTCTGCTGTTGGAAACCAATTATTTTCACTTGTTGTTGTAATCCAATGAGTTTTATTTCTGCTTAATAAAGCTTGTGGAGCATAAGATACCCAACTAGGTGTCGGAAGTAATATATCTCCATCAAAAAGCAACTGAAGTAAAAACATTAATTCTTTGGTGCCAGGACCTATAATTATATTTTCAGATTTATAATTTTGACTACTTTTAGTGTTTGAGTATTTTGAAATAGCTGTTCTTAATTCACTTAAGCCTTGCATAGGCAAATATTTGTTTTGATATGCATTATTTTTTAACTCATCAACAACATCATCTGGAACTTCAAAAGGTGACTGTCCAAAACCAAATTTGTAAATTTTTTTACCGTCTGATTCCAGCTTATTTGAAATTTCATTTATTCTAAGTGTTGATGAGGGTTCTAATTTTTTGACTATGTCTTTTAGCATTTAATAATTTAATTCTTTTAAATTTTTATATTGTTCTAGAACTTCTGGATTAGCTAGTGCTTCTTTATTTTTAATTACATTACCTTCTATTATACTTTTAACTGCTAATTCAACTATTTTTCCATTTTTAGTTCTAGGAATATCATTTACGGCAATAACTTTGTCTGGAACATGTCTTGGAGAAGCATTTTTTTTTATTTGTTTTTTTAGCTTATTTAATAATTCTTTATTAAGCACATAGTTAGGGCTGAGCACTATAAATAAAATTATTCTAATATCATTATCCCAAGTTTGTCCAACAACTATAGATTCTTTAATTTCTATAAACTTTTCTACCTCTGAGTATATTTCTGCTGTTCCTAGTCTCACTCCACCTGGATTAAGTGTGGTATCTGATCGTCCATAAATAATAAATCCACCTGACTTTTTTATTTCAACATAATCACCATGGTGCCAAATGTTTGAAAATCTATTAAAATATGCATCTTTAAATTTAGTATCATGCTTATCGTTCCAAAATTTTAATGGCATGGTTGGAAAAGGACTTTTGCATACAAGCTCACCTTTAAGGTTTCTTATGGATTTTCCTTTTTTATTAAAAACATCAACATCTAAACCTAATCCTTTATTTTGAATTTCACCTGAAATTACTGGTTCAAATAAATTCCCTAGTACAAAGCAGGAAACAATATCAGTGCCTCCTGATATTGAAGATAAATGTATATCTTGTTTTACATCTTTATAAATATATTCAAATCCGTCGTTCGATAATGGAGATCCAGTAGAACAAATTGTTTTCAATTTATTAAGTTTATATTTATCTTTAATTGAAATTTTAGATTTTCTTAAAGCATCAATATATTTTGCACTCACACCAAAAAGAGTGATTTTTTCTTTTTCAGCAATTTTAAATAATAAATCTTTTTTTTTAAACATTGGTGAACCATCAAATAAAACAATCGAAGCTTTAGAAGCTAGAGCACTAACTAACCAATTCCACATCATCCATCCACATGTAGTAAAATAAAACACATTGTCATTTTCTTTAATATCACAATGTAATTGGTGTTCTTTTTTATGTTGAAGCAAAACACCACCGCTTCTATGACAAATACATTTAGGTTTTCCAGTAGTTCCACTGGAATAAACTATTGTTAATGGTTGCTCAAAATCAAATTTTGAAAATTTTATTTTTTTAGGTTTAATTTTACTTAATTCTTTCCAATTATATATTTTAACTTTTTGAATTTCTAATTTATTTAATATATTTTTTTTGCCTGGATAATTAATGACGACAACATATTGAATCGATTTTATTTTTTCTAATATTTGAGGAAGTCTTCCTAATACATTAATTTCTTTTCCATTATAAAAATATTTATCAACTATAAATAAAATTTTTGGCTTAATTTGTGAAAAACGTTCTATTACACCATTAATACCAAAATCTGGAGAACATGAAGACCAAATAGCTCCTAAAGAAGAAGTAGCAAGAAATGCTTCTACTGTTTCAATAAAATTTGGTAAATATGCAGCTATTCTATCATTCTTTTTTAATTTTATTTTTTTAAAAAATTTTATAATTTTACTTACATTATTATTTAATTCTAGCCAAGTTCGTTCTTCTCTAAAACCATTTTCACTAATAAATGTTACTGCTTTATTTTTATTATTTTTTATAAGTAAATTTTCTGCAAAGTTTAATTTAGATTTAGGTAAAAAAATACTTTTATAAAAGATTTTTGATATTTCTAATTTCTTGTTACTCTTAAATCCTTTAACCTTACAATAATCCCAAATAGAACTCCAAAAACTTCCAGGATTTTTAATACTCCAATTTAAAATATCTTTATAATTATTATTAAATTTTAAATTAAATTTCTTTGAAATAAATTTTTTGTAATCATACAAATTGGAATTCAATTTTCTTTCTCTAGAAGCCTCCCATAATTTTTTGGCCATAATTTTAATCTAAATAATTATTGTAGAATTAATTTGATTTATGTTACTCTAAATTAAATATAAACACTAAATGAGAACTTTTACTCTTATGATTCGGTCATGTTTTAGACTATTTTTGTTCTTCAACGATAACAATATGTAGTAGCAAATTAATTTAACATACCAAAGATTGAAATGGCAAAAAATAAAATTACGGCTGTTCTAGGACCTACTAATACTGGAAAAACTTACCTGGCTATTGAAACAATGCTTTCTTTTGATTCTGGAATGATTGGTTTTCCTTTAAGACTATTAGCAAGAGAAGTCTACGATAAAATTATTAAAAAAATAAATCCTAGTAAGGTTGCATTAATAACTGGAGAAGAAAAAATTATACCGGTAAATGCTAAATATTATCTTTGTACTGTAGAATCTATGCCAATCGATAAAAATTTAGAATTTGTTGCTATAGACGAAGTTCAAATGTGTGCAGATCATGAAAGAGGTCATATTTTTACTGATCGATTATTAAATCTTCGAGGTGAAAAACTTACAATGTTAATGGGATCCAGTACAATAAAAAATATTATTATTAACTTAAATGAAGATACCGAGTTTATTAATAAAGAAAGGTTATCAAAACTTTCTTATAAAGGTCATAAAAAAATTTCTAGAATAGACAGAAAAACTGCAATTATAGCTTTTTCTTCGGAAGAAGTTTATGCAATTGCTGAACTAGTAAGAAGACAAAAAGGTGGTGCAGCAATTGTTATGGGGTCTCTAAGTCCAAAAACTAGAAATGCACAAGTTGAATTATATCAGTCAGGGGATGTTGATTTTTTAGTGGCAACAGATGCGATCGGTATGGGAATAAATATGGATTTAGAAAATGTTTATTTTTCAAATTTAAAAAAATTTGATGGTAAAAAACTAAGAAGATTAAATTTATCAGAAATTGGACAAATAGCAGGAAGAGCTGGAAGATATTTAAATGATGGAAATTTTGGAATAACAGGAGATTGTAAGGAAATTAATGCTGAAGAAGTAGAATTATTAGAAAGTCACAAATTTGAAGAGATAAAAACTCTAATTTGGAGAAATTCTAATCTAAATTTTAATAATGCATCTAGTTTGATTAAATCTCTTGATGAAAAGCCTAATAGAGGTTGGTTAAAAAGAGTTAACGAATGTGAAGATGAAAAAGTTTTAAAATATTTTTTAAAAAATTTAAGTACACATAAAATATCTGAAAACCAACAAGTCTTAAGTTTGCTCTGGGAATGTTGCCAAATTCCTGATTTTGTCAAAAAAAATTATGGTCATCATTTAGAAGTTGTAAGCAAAGTTTTCGACTTTCTTAATGGCAAAGAAAAGAAAATTACTAATAGCTATATGAAAAAACAACTATCTGTTTTAAATAAATTGGAAGGAAATGTTGATTCTTTATCAAATAGAATTGCAAATGTTAGAACATGGTCTTATGTATCTAATAAAGTTAACTGGGTTGAAAATCAGGATTATTGGGTTGAAAGAACAAAATTATTAGAAGATAAATTGTCAGATAGATTGCATGAAGAACTCACTAAAAGTTTTATTGATAAAAGAGCAAGTATTTTGGCTAGAGGATTAAAACAAGATATGACATTTAATACTGAAATCATTGAAGATGATAAAGTTATAATAAACAATCAATTTATTGGAAAATTAAAAGGACTAAAATTAGAGCTAGATTTAAAAGTTGACACACTGGACACAGATATAAAATCACTAAAAAAAGCTGCACGACAAAGTATTGGCCCAGAGTTAAACAAAAGAATTAAACAAATCATTGACACTAGTTTACTTGAAATAAAAGATGATTTCAAAATTTACTGGAAAAAATTTCCAATCGCAAAATTATTACCTGGCAAAGATTACCTAGATCCAGAACTATCTTTAATTATTGATGATATTATTGAAATTGCTGAACAAAAAAAACTTAAAGAATACTTAGAAAAATGGCTCAAAGAAAAAATTAACTTTATATTAAAAAGCTTAATTGACCTAAAAAGTTTAAAAGAAAGTAACTCTTCTATAAGAGCTTTAGCTTATCAATTATATGAAAACAATGGTGTCTTAAAAAGAGACAAAGTTTCAGAATATTTAAAAAAACTTGGTCAAGATGAAAGAAAAGTTTTAAGAAATCTAGGAGTAAAATTTGGTAGATATCATGTATTTCTTTTTAAATTATTAAAACCAGAGGCAGTTTCCTTAAGAATTTTACTTTGGAAAAATTACCATCAAAAATCTTTTAATCTTAAACCTCCAACTTTTGGTCTAAATTTTTTAGAAAATAAAGATTATCAAAATAAAAATTTTATGCTTTTGTGTGGATTTGAGAATTTTGATAAATACTTTGTTAGAATAGATATTTTAGAGAGATTATTTGTACAAATTATAAACACAAACCCAGATGGTAAATCAAAAATAAAATTAGTCCCAGAAATGCTGAATTTACTTGGTTGCAGTAAAAATAATTTTGTAAAATTAATACAAAAAATGAACTATAAAACCTTTGAAGAAGATAATGAATTTTATTTCAAATACACTCCAACTAAACAAAAAATTAAAAAAATTATTAACAAAAAACATGAAGTCGACAATCCTTTTAATGTATTAAAAAATATTAATTTTAAATAATGTTTAATTTTTTCAAAAAAAATGATTCTAAAGATAAAACTGAGAGTAATCATGAATTATTATCTAAAACTGCATCATTACTTATTCATGCGGCAAAAATTGATGAAAATTATACTGATAAAGAAAAAGAAATTATTAAAAAAACTTTAATTAAACTAGGTGTAGAAGAATCTAAAGTAGATAAAATTATGTTAACTGCCGAAAGAAATGAAGAAAAATCAAATCAAATACTAGATTTTACAAGAGAAATTAAAAGTGCTAGTAACGAATTTAAAATTAAAATTACTGAAACTCTGTGGAACATTATTTATTCAAATAAAGAAGCAGATATGTACGAATCTAATTTAATGAGAAGATTGTCAGCCCTGTTGTACTTGGATAATAAAATAGCGAGCGAAATTAAAGAAAAAGTAAAAAGTAAATTTGATAAATGACTTATATCGTAAACGACAAATGTATTAAATGTAAATTGACTGATTGTGTTGAAGTGTGCCCAGTTGATTGTTTTTATGAAGGAAAAAATATGCTTGTAATTAAACCTGATGAGTGTATAGATTGTGGCGTTTGCGAACCAGAATGTCCAATAGATGCTATAGTTCCAGACACTGAAGATGATAATGGAAAATGGTTAGAATTAAACACAAAATATTCAGAAATTTGGCCAAATATAATCAAAAAAAAAGATCCACCAAAAGATAGTAAAGAACATGAAAATGAAGAAAATAAATTTGAAAAATATTTTAAAGAAAACATTTAAAAATAAAAAAAAATCATTAAGTAAAAATAAGAAAAAAAGTAAAGCTCCTAAAAAATTTAAAGTTACCAAAGTTTCAAAAAAAACAAAAAAAACAAAAAAAACTATAAAATCAAAAATTAAAATTTCACCTAAATCTGAAAAAGCTGCTAAAGAAGAAAATAAAATTAATAATTTAAGAATTCCCAAAAATAACGAACTAAAACCAGAAATTAAAAAAATAAAAAAACAAGAAACTGAAAAAAAAGAATATAAACCTAAAGATTATATAGTATATCCAAAGCATGGTGTTGGACAAATTTTGTCAGTTAGCTCAAAAACTATAGGTGGGATTGATGTTCAATGTTACGACATTAAATTTGAAAAAGATAAAGCAATAGGTTTGCTGCCAATTAATAAACAATCTCATTTAAGACCTTTGGCTACAATTAATCAAATAAACAAATCTATTTCCATACTAAAAAGCAAACCAAAAATTAAAAGATCAATGTGGAGTAGAAGAGCTCAAGAATATGAACAAAAAATAACTTCTGGTAAAATTTATGATTTAGCTGAAGTTGTTAGAGATCTAAACAAAGGTGATGATTTAATGGTAGATCAATCATATAGCGAAAGACAACTTTTTGAAAAAGCATATGAAAGAATATTATCAGAATTTCAAGTAGTCATGGAATTATCGTTTGAAGACACAAAAAAAAAATTAGATAAAGCTCTTAAAAGAAACTTAGAAATTCAAACTTCAAAAGTAGAACCAAAACCAGAAGAACCTATAGAAATGTCAGAGTAAAAAAAACGCTCCCTATAAATATTTTTATAAGAAGCGTTCTTTTTTTAAAAAAAGAATATTTTTTTATCTTCTTCTTCTTCTTTTTTTAGCTTTCTTTTTGCCTTTTTTAGCTTTTTTTCTTCTTTTAGCCATCTTTAGCTCCCTGTTTTTGTTTCGAATCAAAATGATTCGTTAATAACTAATTTTTATTTTTTTTAATTGGTTATGTCAAATATTTAATTTTTTGTATTTTTATATTATTTTTTTTTTTTTTAAAAAAAATTATTTTTAGTTAAAAACGCTTTGTTTTACTTGTTTAATTGAGTATTAAAACTTTTTATTTAATTTAGTTATGAATAAAGATTTTCTAACTCTTTTTTAAATTTTTCTGTTACTTTTTTTCTTTTTACTTTCATTGTTGGTGTTAACAAACCATTTTCTATGGAAAAACTTTCATCTATTAATTGAATTTTTTTAATCTTTTCTACTAAAGTTAATTTTTTATTTATAGTTTCAATTGTTTTATTAATTACGTCTTTATCGTTTAAAAATTCTTTATTTGGAACTATTAGTGCTACTAAATAATTTTTTTTATCTCCATATACCATGCATTGATCAATTTCTGTTGCACTAGTGATCATGTTTTCAATTTTTGCCGGTGAAATATTATCTCCTCCAGCGCTAACAATAATATCTTTTTTTCTATCAGTGATTTTAAGATAACCATCTTGAGTATCTATTTCTCCTATATCTCCAGTGTACAACCATCCATCTCTAATGACCTTTGCTGTTTCTTCTTTTTTATTCCAATATCCCAGCATTACATTTTCACCCTTAACCAATATTTCTCCATCTTCTGCAATTTTAACTTTGTTTCCTTTAAAAGGAGGTCCCACAGTTTCAACTTTTATTTTGTGAATGGGATTACAACTCACTACAGGAGAGGTTTCGGTTAAGCCATATCCTTGAAGAGTAGGTAGTCCAATAGCATTTAAAAATTCACCTATTTCCTTATCCAAAGCTCCTCCCCCAGAAATAAAAGCTTTTAAATTTCCACCAAATTGGTTTTTTATTTTTTTTCTAACTAATAGATCCATCAGTGAATTTAGTAATTTTTCAAGAAAAGTCATTTTTTCCTTTAACAATTTTTTTTTGCCCAATCGGATAGTTTCGCTAATTAACTTAGCTTTAAAACCAGTTTGTTTTTTCATATTAATATTAATTTTGTTGTAGAGATTTTGATAGAATCTTGGAACAGCTGTCATAATAGTCGGCTTTGCTTCAGATATATTATCTAAAAGCTTTTCAATTTTTTCTGCATAATATATTTTAGCTCCTACCGCTATTTGTACAAATTGTACACAGTGTTCATATGAATGTGAAAGAGGTAACCATGTTAAAAAAATTGGTCTTGAATCGATTAATGGTTTCATAATTTCACTTGCTCCCACAAGGTTGTTTAAAATACCACCGTGACTCAAAATTACTCCTTTTGGATTGCCTCCTGTTCCTGAAGTATAAATTATACAAGCTGCTGATGATCTTTTTAAATTTAAATTTTGTATTTTATCTTTTTCAGCTAAATCATTTTTCATTAAAAAATTAAAATCTAAATATTTTTCTTTATCATCTATATTTAAATTATGTTGTGCTTTTTCTGCCTCATCAAAAATAATTACTTTTTTTATAAAATTTTTTTTATTAATAACTGAATTTAATTTTTTTAGCATATCGTTGTTTGAAACGATTACGATCGTTGGTTCACAATCTTCAATTAAATATTTGTAATCTTCTTCTGTGTAAGTTATGTATGCTGGTACCGTAATTGCACCCGATAACATTATAGCTAAATCAGAAATAAACCATTCAGGTCTATTTTCTGACACTAAAAGACATCTATCACCTTCTTTAACATTTTCTTTTAATGTTTTTGAAAGTTTAAATATATTTATTTTTGTTTCCTCCCAGGTAAAAGTTTTTTTGTTACTTGGATTTAACCATTGTAAAAAAACACTTTTTGGGTCTTGTTTTTCAGACTGATAAAAAAATAATTCAATTAAACTGTTAAAATTATCTAAATTCATAACATATTTTGGTGGGCGAAGAGAGAATCGAACTCTCACTTCTTGCAAAACACGATTTTGAGTCGTGCGCGTCTACCAGTTCCGCCATTCGCCCTTATATTAACTTTTATTTAGGCAACTATTTATTAAAATTGCCATTAAAATCCATATTATAAACGTATCTCCATGAGACATTTGGTATTTTGCTCCACTAAATTTAGCAATAAATAATACTGCATATATAATGATTGGTGATAAAATTAAGCTTATAATTAAATTTTTTAACACATTTATATAATTCATAATTAAATAGTATAAGAACTCAAATTATATTAAAACCAAAAAATGTTTAAAGAATTATATGAAAAATCTTTAAAATTAGCAGCACATAAAAGTTCAAAGTTTTTTTTAGCTATTATTTCGTTTGTTGAAAGTTCTTTTTTTCCAATCCCACCAGATATTATGATTGTTCCAATGGTGATTGCAAAAAAAAATGATTATTTAAAAATATTTTTAATTGCTACGATATTTTCTGTTCTAGGAGGGTTATTTGGTTATTTGATTGGTTCGACTTTTTTAGAATTATCAATGACTCTTATTGAATTTTATGGTTATGAGGAAAAAGTTCTAGATCTTCAAAATAAAATGTCCAGCAAAAGTGGCATTGTATTTTGGTTAGGAACATTATTTCTTGCAGGTTTTACACCATTGCCTTTTAAAGTATTTACAATAACAAGTGGAATAATAAGTTTTAATATAATTATATTCTTTTTTATCTGTCTGATTTCACGTGGTTTAAGATTTTTTATTGTGGCTTTTCTCTCGGCCAAATTTGGCAAAGCTTTTGGTCCCTTTATAGAAAAAAATGGAGCTATGTGGTTTTCAATTATAGGTGTTGCTTTAGTAGTAATTGCTATGATTATATATTTTATTATTAATTAAAATGTCTCAAATAAAAAATAGAACTACACTTAACTTAATTTTGATATTTAGTATTTTTGCTTTAACTGCAGCATATTTTATTCAATATATTTTAGGTCACAAACCTTGTAATCTTTGCTTAATTGAAAGACTACCTTATATTTTTGCAATAATATTCATTTTTTTAGGCATAATTTTAAAAAAATTTGAGAAAGCTATTATTATTTCTTTAATCTTAATTTTTGTAACTGCAACTATTATATCTTTTTACCATTTTGGAATTGAACAAGGCTTTTTTAAAGAATCTTTAGTGTGTAATTTAGATAATAATACTATTAATTTATCCAAGGAGGATTTGAAAAAAGAACTACAACAACAAACTGTTAGCTGCAAAAATGTTACCTTTAGAATTTTTGGCTTATCACTTGCTACAATAAATACCATTATATCTTTAATATTAAGTGTTATAACTATTAAACTTTTTTTAAATTATGGAAAAAACAAATAAAACTAAAGTTGAAGAATTTATAAGAGTTGATCATGCTGGTGAACGAGGTGCTATCAAAATATATGAAGGACAATTGTTAGCATTAAATACTTTAGTAAAAGATGACAATTTAAAAAAAACAATCCAAGAAATGAAGACTCAAGAGAAAGAACATTGTAATTTTTTTGAAAATGAAATCAAAAGAAGAAATATTAAGCCTACAAAACTAATGCCTTTATGGGATTTATTAAGTGTTGGTCTTGGTTTTGGTTCAACGTTACTTGGAAAGGAAGCAGCAATGCTTTGTACAGCATCTGTTGAAGAAGTTATTGATGAACATTATAGAAAGCAAATAAATCAATTAAAATCTGATGAAAAAATATTAAAAGAAAAAATTAAAAAATTCAGACTAGATGAATTGCATCATAAAGATATTGCTTATGAAAAAGGCGCAACCAAAAAAGGTTTGTACAAAATCTTAGATAAAATCATTAAAACAGGCTCTAAAGTAGCTATAAATATATCAGAAAAAATTTAATTAAGGCTCTAATTCTACATCCCAATACAAATAATCTATCCAACTTTTATGAAGAAAGTTTGGAGGAAAGTTTTTTCCATTTCTATGCAAGTCTTCTGTTGAAGGCTGATAAGGTTTTTGGTTTAGAGTCATCTCGGAATGATTAATAAGATGACCACCTTTTTTAACATTACAATTTGAACAGGCTGTTACAACATTATTCCAATCTGTTTTTCCACCTTTTGATCTAGGCAACAAATGATCAAATGTTAATTCACTTTTACTGCCGCAGTACTGACAAGTAAACTTATCTCTTAAGAAAACATTGAATCTAGTAAAGTTTGGGTTTGATTGTGGTCTGATGTAACTTTTTAATGCAATTACACTTGGCAATTTCATAGAAAATGAAGGACTACTTATCACACGATCATAATTATTTACAATTATCACTCTATCTAGATAAACTGATTTAACAGAATCTTGCCAACTCCAAAGTGATAATGGATAGTAACTTAAAGGTCTATAATCAGCATTTAAAACTAATGCTGGGCATTTTTCTAATGAAATATTTTCATTAATAAAGGTCATATTTAGACTAAGACTAGCTTAAATTATTTTATTAATCAATAGGACTAAATCTTTATTAAAATTTTATTAAATTTTTAAGTTTTTCTTTATATATTCTAAAGCTAAGCTTGAACTTTCGAGAGGAATATAATGACCACAATTTTTTAACATATTCGTTTCTACTTCTATATTATTTCTAATTAAAAAATCTTTAGCTTCTAATAAATTTACAGAAGGAACAACTTCGTCAAGATCTCCATGTAATAATAACATTTTAGTGTTAGAAATTTTTCTTTTAGAAAGACTATCTTTATCTATAATTTTTCCAGAAAATCCAACGATACAATTAAAGTTTTCATGACTAGTTAAACCCAAATTGATAGACATCATGCATCCCTGACTAAAGCCGCACAAACAAATCTGAGAATTTTTTAACTTAAATTCTTTTTTAACTTCACCAATAAATTGATGAAGTTTTTTTTCGGCTTTTATTGATTGTTCTATAATGTATTGCGGATCCTCTTTAGTTAAGTCAAACCATTGAAATCCCTTAGGATTTACTGAACATTTTTCATCGGCATCGGGACATAGAAAAATAGTGTTAGTCAAAAATCTTTTCCAATTTAAGGTTAACATACTCATATCTTTTCCATCACCACCATATCCATGCAGCAATATTATTGCATTATTAATTGGAGTATCTTTTTCAGGTTTTATAATTATTGTTTTAAGACAGAATGTCATAAGAATTTAATACTAAAAATTTCACGCCAAATGAGTATAGTTAAATATCATGAACAAAAATAAAAACAACCAAACAATCTGGAATACACGAATTAAAAAAAATGCTTCCACAGTATTTAAAAAATTCGTTAGTTCTATAGATATAGACAAAAAACTTTATAAAGAAGACATTGCTGGCTCTATCGCTCATGTTGAAATGTTATTTAGACAAAAAATAATATCATTTAAAATTAAAAATAAAATTGTTTACGGTTTAAGTAAAATTGAAAAAGAAATAATTAAAAAAAAATTTGAATACAATAGAGAGTATGAAGATATTCATATAAATATTGAAAAAAGATTATTTCAATTAATTGGCGAAGAAGCAGGATATATTCACACTGCAAGATCTAGAAATGATCAAGTCATTACAGATTTTAAAATTTGGTTAAGGTCAGCAACTATTAAAATAAATAAAAGTTTAGATAACACAATAAAGATAATTTTAAAAATTGCAGAAAAAAATGTGACAACAGTTATGCCTGGATTTACCCATTTAAAAAATGCTCAAGCGGTATCATTTTCACACTATCTTTTGGCTTATGTAGAAATGTTTAAAAGAGACAAAAGAAGATTTATTAATAATTTAGAAAGTTTATATGAAAATCCACTTGGTGTAGCTGCTTTAACTGGAACTTCATTTAACATAGATAGAAATTTCACAACAAAAAAATTAGGCTTTAAAAAACCAACAAGTAATTCGATTGATACAGTTGCAGATAGAGATTTTGTTTTAGATTTTTTATACAGCGTTTCAGTATGCTCTTTACACATTTCAAGAATAGCAGAAGAATTCATAATTTGGAATTCAGATGCATTTGGCCTTATTAATCTTTCCGACACTGTAGTTACTGGTTCGTCAATAATGCCTCAAAAAAAAAATCCTGATCCATTAGAATATTTAAGGGGTAAATCGGGTACTAGCTTTGGAAATTTATTTTCAATGCTAACAATATTAAAGGGTTTGCCATTATCTTATTTTAAAGATCTTCAAGATGATAAAGAAATAGTTTTTAAGTCAAATGAAACATTAATTAATTGCATTCAAATACTTAATGAAGTTTTAAAAAATTTTAGCCCTAATAAGAAAAAAATGTTAGAACTTGCCAATATTGGATATATCACCGCAACTGATTTAGCAGATTACCTCGTAAAAAATCATGAAATGTCTTTTAGAAAAGCATACCAAGTGACAGCTTTAATTGTTAATTATGCTGAAAAAAAGAAAAAGAAACTACATGAATTAAATATTAATGAATTGAATAAAATAGAGCCAAAACTGACAAAAGATGTACTAAAGATTTTTGACTTAAAATACTCAGTTAGCTCTAAAAAATCTTACGGTGGAACATCTTTTGATAATATCAAAAAGATGATAACTAAATATAAAAATACTTAAAATGATAAAAAAAACAATATTAATGGCTTTGTGCTTATTTTTTTTATTTGCATGCGGAAAAAAAGGAGATCCTGAATACAAAGCAAAAAAAAATAATATCTTTATTACTAAAATTTAATGAAATATTTAAATAAAAGTTTTTCAATAGAACGTGTTAAAGCTAAATATTTAGCAAAAAAATTCGGCACGCCTATTTATTGCTATTCATATGAAAAATTAAAAACAAATATAATTAGTTTTAAAAATAACTTTAAATCTTTTAATCCATTAATTTGCTTTTCAGTTAAATCAAACACGAATGTAAATTTATTGCGTGAAATAAAAAAATTGGGATGCGGAGCCGATATTGTCTCAATTGGAGAATTAATGAAAGCTTTAAAAGCAGGAGTAAATACCAAAAAAATTGTTTTTTCAGGAGTTGGAAAAACTACTAAAGAATTAAGTTATGCAATTAATAAAAATATATTATTAATAAATGTAGAATCTAAAAGTGAAGTAGTTGAAATTGAAAAGATAGCTAAATCTAAAAAAAAAATAGTAAATATTGGAATTAGATTAAATCCAAACACGGATGCTAAAACTATAAACAAAATTTCTACAGGAAAAAAAGAAGATAAATTTGGTCTTACAGAAAAATCTTTTATTGCGTTAGCAAAATATACAATAAACTCTAAATATATTAATCTCAAATGTCTTAGTGTTCATATAGGCAGTCAAATAGTTAATAATCTTCCTTATGAAAAAATGTTAAAAGTAATTGATAGAGTTATAAAAAAATCAAATCATAAATTTGAATTTGTTGATTTAGGTGGTGGCTTTGGAATTTCTTACCATAATAAAAGCAAAAAATTAAATTTCAAAAAATATAGTATTTCAATTAGTAGCTTTTTGAAAAATCATAATTCTAAAATTATTTTTGAACCTGGAAGATCTATTATTGGTAACACCGGTGTGCTTATATCAAAAATAATTTATATTAAAAAAACTAAAAGCAAAGATTTTATAATATTAGACTCTGCAATGAATGATTTAATGAGACCGGCACTTTATGGTTCAAATCACAAAATAATACCGGTAATTAAAAAAGGTGTTAGTTCAAAAAAGATTTATGAATTTGTTGGACCAATATGTGAAAGTACTGATAAATTTTTAACTTCAAAAAACTTTCAAAAATTAAAAGAAAAAGATTTAATAATAATTTGTGATGTGGGTGCTTATGGAATGTCTTTAAGCTCAAATTATAACGTTAGACCAAGCCCAATAGAAATTTTAGTTAAAGGATCTAAAATTAATATTATTAAAAAAAGACAAAAGCTAATTGATTTAATTTAGCTTTTGATTCAAATGATAAGAAATTTTTTATTTTCAATTTTTTTTTTCTCAGGAATTATTTTAATTAGTATTATTTTTTTGCCATCTTTATTTCTTCCTAAAAAAATTGTTTTATTTGGTGGAAAAATTATGGGTCATTGGTCTGCAATTTGTCTTAAAATTTTTTTATCAACCAAAATAATTATTAAAGGTAAAGAAAACATAATTAAAAATGAAAAATTTTTTATTGCTTCTTCACATCAATCAATGTTCGAAACATTCTTTTTACAAACTATATTTAATTCACCAGTATTTATTTTAAAAAAAGAATTATTAAAAATACCAATATTTGGATGGTATTTAAAAAAAATCGGTTCAATATATATTGATCGAAATAAAGTTACTAAAGAAAATATTGGATTTTTTGATCAAATTTCTTATTTAATCAAATCATCAAATAGGCCTTTAATAATTTTTCCTCAGGGTACAAGACTAACACCAGAGGATAGAACTCCATTCAAAAAAGGTGCGAGTAGAATTTATGATGAGCTAAAAATTAAATGTCAACCTGTTGCAATCAATTCTGGAAATGTTTGGCCTAAAAAAGGTAAACTGAAATCAAATAAAAATCTGATAGTTTCAATTTTAAAACCTATAGAAAATGGATTAAATAAAGATATTTTTTTACAAAAATTACAAAACAATATTTACTTTGAATTGGATAGTTTAAATTAACCCTTCATTGGCATAACTACATAAATACTATCAAAATCCGAAGGATCCTTAATTAATGCTGGTGAACCCATATCATTAAAAAATATCTCTATCTTATCTCCATCTAATTGAGAAGCTACATCAATTAAATATTTCGAATTAAAACTTATTTCCAAATCATAATCAAATTTAACATTTAAACTTTCATTGCCATCGCCGCTATTTGCATTATTAACTGATAAATTTAATGTATCTTTTGATAAGTTAAATTTTACACCATCTTTTTTATCAAGTGAAACAGAAGCCACTCTATCTACAGAATCTAAAAACAGTTTTAAATCAGTCTCTAGTTTTTTTTGGTTATTTTTTGGTATCACTTGAACATAATTCGGAAATTTACCATCTATTAATTTTGAAATTAAAATACTATTATTTAATTCAAATTTAATCTTAGATTTTAAATTAGAAATCTTCACATCTCCTTCGTAGTCTTCTAGAAGTGAACATAATTGAAATATTGTTTTCTTAGGCAAAATTACTGGTTCAAATTCAACTTTTTCATTCAATCTTAACTTGGAAATAGACATTCTATGACTATCAGTTGCAGCTGCAGTTAAAAATATTTTATTTTCAATTTGTGTTTGGTGTAAAAAAACTCCACTTAAATAATGTCTAGTTTCATCATTTGAAACAGAAAATTTACACTTATTAAGTAATTTTAACAATTGTTTAGATTTTATTGAAAATTCATTTTTATTAAAATTTTCATCTGTCAATGGAAATTCAGATGCATTTATACAATTAAGATGAAAAATAGATTTTTCTGATTCAAGTTGTAATTTATTTTCACCACTTAATAATAAATTAATTTTTTTTCCAGAAGAAAATTTCCTTATTATATCGTACATTATTGAAGACGTTGCTGTAATTTTGCCTTCTTCGATTATTTCAACATTGTCTATTTCATTAATAAAAATTAAATCAAGATCTGTTGCGGTAATAGTAAGTTTTGAGTTAGTGGCATCTAAAAGTACATTTGATAAAATTGGCAAAGTGCTTCTTTTTTCTATTACACCTTGACAATAATTTAATGATTTTTGTAGATCTTGTTGATTAACGTTAAATTTCATTTTCTTTATTGTATAAAATTTGATTTTTTAAATTATCAATATTGGTGCTTAATTCAGTATTATCTTTTTTTAATTTTTCTATAGTTTTAACAGAATGTATTATTGTTGTATGATCTCTATTTGAAAATTCTCGACCTATTTCTGGCAATGACTTTGAAGTAAGAATTTTAGTTAAATAAATAGCTGTTTGTCTTGGTCTTACTAAATATCTTGATCTTCGTGATGATAACATTTCATTTTTACTTATTTTAAAAAACTTACATACTATCGACTGAATAAAATCAATTGTAACTTTGTTTTCTGATAAATTGAGTAAATCTTTTAAAATAACTTTTGCCTCAGATACATTTGGAATTTTATTATAAATTCTTGAAAAAGATACAATTCTATTAATAGCTCCTACTAATTCTCTTATGCTAGTTTTAATTTCTGAACTAATAAATTTTTGTATTTCATTAGAAATATTTATTTGATTTGAATAAAAAACGTTTAATTCATCAATTTTAGTTTTTACTATTTTGTGTCTAAGGTCATAATCAGGCTTTTGAATATCCACTACTAAACCGCCTGCAAATCTGGATTTAATTCTCTCTTGAATTCTAGATAATTTGTTTGGTGGTCTATCTGCTGAAAGAATTACTTGTGAGCCTTTATCTAACAAAACATTGAAAGTATGAAAGAACTCTTCTTGCATTGCTTCTTTTCCATTCATAAATTGAATATCATCAATCAGTAGAATATCCGTATTTCTAAAATATTCTTTAAATTTAACCATATCATTTGATTTAATTGATTTAACAAATTGATACATAAATCTTTCCGCTGAAATAAACATCACTTTATTTTTTTCTTTTAAACTTAAGCCAATAGCATTTAACAAATGAGTTTTACCCATGCCAACACCACCATAAATGTACAATGGATTATAATAAGAAATATTGTCTGATACTTTTTTTGATGCTTCAAATGCAAGTTTATTGCTAGATCCAATTATAAAATTTTCAAATTTTTTATTCGGGTCAATTCTATTATATTTTAAATAAGAATCTTTTATAAATGATACATTTTCATTTTTATTTAATAAATTAGCGTCTAAATGAGATATTTGACCAATATCGTTTTCCGTTTTCTCGCTAATCCTTAATTCAATTCTATTAATATCTTTTTTATATACTTTTATAATTTGTAATATTTGGTCTAAATACCTTGATGTAACCCAGTCTCTAATAAACCTTGTTGATACTGATAATAATATGTAATTTTTTAATTCTTCAACAAATTGAATTTTTCGAAGCCAACTTTCATAAATATCTGTACCGAATTTATTTTTCATTTCAGCTTGAATAATATTCCAATCTAACTTATCTGAGGAAAGATTTTCAGTTTTTTTATTTAAAATGTTTTTATTGTTCATGATGTGAAGAAATTCCAGTTAAGGCTATAATATAATTAAAGCAATAAAAATTTTTAAAAATTTAAAAAAAAATAAAATCTATGAGTGAATCAATTATATTTAAAATTGAATTTTAAAAAAATTAAATCTTAAATGTAAATTAATTTAAAAAAAATTAATTTTCTAAAAGAAACTTTCTATATGTTGTGTTGATATAAAAAAAAAAATTATATTTAGTATAAATATCTTAAGTTGAAACATCAGATTTTATAAACAACCATGAGTAGTTAGTTTTTTAAATCAACTTTTAGTAGATACTACAGTGCGTTAATTTTTCTTGTAATTCTTGAAATATTTCTTGACGCGTTTTGTTTTTTTATAATTCCTGTCTTAGCAACTTTCATTAATTCTGAATTTAACTTCGGTAAAAAAGCTAAAGCTTCTTTTTTTTTTTTTGAAACCAATAATAAATTCATTTTTTTTATTACATTCTTAAATTTACTTTTTCTAGTCTTATTAACGACTGTTTGTCTTGATATTCTTCTAATTCTTTTAATAGCTGATTTTGTATTTGCCATAGGGCTCGTTATATAACTGGAGAATATAGAGTGGTCAATAAAATAATTATTTATTTTTGACATCTACTGCAAAAAAAAGTTGACCTTTTTGAAATAACTTTTTTCTCAACTTTTCCATAACAATCTCTATTTAAACAATTTAAATTTTCCCTTTGATAAACTTTAAACTCATTTTGATATCTTCCATTGTCTCCTTGTACATTCTTAAAATTCCTAATACTTGAACCTCCTTTTTTTATTGCTTGATTTAATATTGATTTTGAAAAGTACTTAATATTTTTTATATCTGATTTTGTAAGACTTTTCGCTTTTTTCAAAGGATTAATTTTGCTGCAAAAAAGAATTTCACTTGCATAAATATTGCCAATGCCAGAAACAAATTTCTGATCTAAAAGAAAGTTTTTTATATTCTTTTTTTTATTAATAAAATAATTTGATATATAATTTATATTAAATTTATTATTTAAGGGTTCTGGTCCAATGTTATTAAAAAAATCTAATAATTTTTTTTTTTTAAAAATTTTAAAAAAACCAAATCTTCTAGGATCATTATAAATTAACCGATATTTTTTTAAAAAAAACTCAATATGATTATGCTTTAGTGGTAAACTAGAATAACCATAAAAACTTGTATTAGTATTTTTATTAAAGTTTTTTCTATTTATTAAGTGAATAGTTCCTGACATCCCTAAGTGAATTACACAATAAATATCTTCTAAATGAAGTATTAAGTATTTTGACTTTCTTGATATTTTATTAATTGTTTTGTTTTTTAAAATAATTTCAAAATTTTTAGGAACTTTAAATCTTAAACTTCTGTTTCTTACAACTATCTTTTTAATTTTTTCAAATTTTATGTTCTTATCTAATGATTGTTTTACAATTTCAACTTCTGGTAATTCTGGCATTTCCTACTATATTATTACATATAAAA
This sequence comes from uncultured Pelagibacteraceae bacterium, assembly GCA_902592985.1. GTDB lineage: Bacteria > Pseudomonadota > Alphaproteobacteria > Pelagibacterales > Pelagibacteraceae > Pelagibacter. The sequence goes on from CACJGR010000001.1 coordinate 122,280, forward strand.
AATTTAATTAATATGCAGCAATATCTTCAAAATAAAAAAGGATTAGTTCAAAATGTTTTTACTAAAGTATATGACAAATATGACTTAATGAATGATTTTATGTCTTTAGGAATTCACAGATTATGGAAAAAAAATCTCATACATTGGATGTCACCTTCAGACAAAAAAAAATTAATCGATGTGGCATGTGGAACAGGTGATTTAGGGAAACTTTTTTTAGAAAATACAAACTTTACAGGAAAAGTATTATGTGTTGATCCCAACTCTGAAATGTTAAAAAAAGGAATAAAAAGATTGAAAAATCAGAAAAACTTAACTTGGAAAAAAGGATATGCTGAAAAAATTTCAGCCCCTAGCAACTATTTTGACTACTATACAATTAGTTTTGGTCTTAGAAACAGCAAAAATATTAATAAATCTTTAAAAGAAGCTTATAGAGTTTTAAAACCAGGTGGAAGATTCTTGTGTTTAGAATTTTCAAAGGTTCAAAATTCTCAATTAAATATGTTTTATAAAAATTACAGCAAAATAATTCCACATTTAGGAAAAATAATTGTTGGTGAAAAAGAGCCTTATGAATATTTAATTAAAAGTATAGAAAATTTTATCAATCAAGATGAGTTAATTAAATTAATGCTAAAAAATAATTTCGCTAAATGCTCATACAGAAATTTAAGTGGTGGTATTGTTGCAATACATTCAGGCTGGAAAATTTAATGATTAATAAAATTATAACATTATTTAAAATAGCCAGGAAACTAGCACAATCAGATGCTATAAAAATAATTTCAAAACTCCATGAACCTCCAAAAACAATTAAGTTTTTTTTCTATTTATTGTCTTTTTCTTTTTCTAGTTCAAAAAAAGAAAACAATAATTTAAATGAAGAACAAAAATTATGTAGTTCCATTCAAGAAATGGGAACAACTTTTATTAAACTTGGGCAATTTTTATCTACAAGGCCAGATATTATTGGTAGTGAAATAGCAAAAAAATTAGAAAATCTTCAAGATAAACTTCCTCCATTTTCTTCAGATGAAGCAAAAAAAATTATGAAAAAAGAGCTTGGTGAAAGTAATTACAATTCTTTAATTAATATAAGTGAACCAGTTGCTGCAGCATCAATAGCTCAAGTCCATAAAGCTCAATTAAACGATAGTGGAACAATAAAAGATATTGCTATTAAAATATTAAGACCAAATATTAAAAAAATTTTTAACGAAGAAATTGATGCTTTGATGTTGTTAGCTTTTATAATTGAAGGAACAGTAAAAAAAACTAAAAGATTAAAACTGGTTGAAGTTGTATTTCTTTTAAAAGAAATTACAAATCTTGAACTAGATTTAAGGTTTGAAGCTGCAGCAGCAAATGAATTTTTAGAAAATACAAAAAATGATGTTGGTTTTAATGTTCCAAAAATCTTTTGGAATTTTACAAGTGAAAATATCCTTACTTTGGAATGGATTGATGGAATTTCTATTAGAGAAAAGGAAGAATTGGAAAAAAGAAACACTGATACTAAAATGCTAGCATCAAATGTAATTCAACATTTTTTAAGACATGCTATCAGAGATGGTTTTTTTCATGCTGATATGCATCAGGGCAATTTATTTGTGAATGAAAATGGAGAAATTATACCAGTCGATTTTGGAATAATGGGAAGATTAGATAAATTAAACAAAAGATACTTGGCAGAAATTTTATTTGGTTTTGTAAACAGAGATTATAAAAAAGTGGCTGAAGTTCATCTAGTAGCTGGTTTAGTTCCAAAAAATGTTTCAATTGATGAGTTTGCTCAAGCTCTAAGGTCAATTGGTGAACCAATTTTTGGGCAATCTGTTAAAGACATTTCTGGTGGTAACTTACTTAAACAACTTTTTGAAATTACAGAAAAATTTAATATGCAAACACAGCCTCAATTATTGTTGCTTCAAAAAACAATGGTAGTTGTAGAAGGTGTAGCAAGACAATTAAATCCTGAAACTAATATTTGGAAAACTTCAAAACCAGTTTTAGAAAATTGGTTAAAAGAAGCTAAAGATCCCATAAATTATTTAAATGAAACTATTGAAAATACCTCTGAAGTTATTAAACGACTACCAGAATTGCCCGAAATTATGGACAAAGCAAACCAAGCTTTAACTTACTTTGCTAGTGGTCAAATACCACAAAATTCAAATTCTTATTTAGCCCTAAACGAAAAAAAATCAGAAATGATAACTATAAGAAATCAGACAGTAATTGGTTTATTATTACTTGTAATTTTAGGTCTATTAGTATTTTAATTCCCTTTATGAATAATATTGATACAAAAAAAATATTACTAATAATTAGTGGAGGAATTTCAGCATATAAAAGCCTTGAAGTTATAAGATTGTTAAAAAAAAGTGGAGCTACTGTAAAAACTATTCTAACAAAAAGTGCTAAAGAATTTGTTACTCCTTTATCAATTGCATCACTTTCACAAGAAAAAGTTTATGATGATTTATTTAATGCTGAAAATGAAGCAGAAATGGATCATATATCACTTTCAAGATGGTCAGATTTAATATTAGTTGCGCCTGCTACTGCAAATACAATTTCTAAATTAAGTGTTGGATCCTCTGATGATTTAGCATCGACAGTAATATTAGCTTCTAATAAGGAAGTTTTTTTGGTACCTGCGATGAATGTTAGAATGTGGAGTCATGCTTCAACTAAGGAAAATCTCCAAAAGTTAAAGAATTTTGGATATCAAATTATTGGACCAGAGATTGGTGATATGGCTTGTGGTGAATACGGCCAAGGAAAAATGACCGAACCAAAAGAAATAGTTAGCAATATAGAGCAGTATTTTTTTAACTTAGAAAAAAATAAAAAATTTAAAGCTTTGGTTACCGCAGGTCCAACTCATGAATATATTGACCCCGTAAGATATATCTCAAATAAATCAAGTGGAAAACAAGGTTATGAAATTGCAAAATCACTAAAAAAGAATGGATTTGAAACTACTTTAATTTCTGGCCCTACGAGTTTAGAGCCAATTTCTGGAATAAATCAAGTTAATGTCAATTCTGCACGAGAAATGTTTAATGCTGTTTTAGATTGTCTTCCTACAGATGTGGCTATTTTCTCTGCTGCAGTTGGTGACTTTAAAATAAAAAATAAACAAAAACACAAAATAAAAAAGAAAGAAATTTTGAATTTAAATTTAGAAAAAAATATAGATATTTTAGGTCATATATCCAAACATAATTCACTTAGACCTAAAATGGTAATTGGGTTTGCTGCGGAAACAAATAATTTGAATGAATATGCTAAAAAAAAACTATCTGAAAAAAATTGTGACTGGATAATTGCTAATGATATATCTAATCCTAGTATTGGGTTTGAATCCAACTATAACAAAGTTTCAATTTTTTATAAAAATGCAAAATACGAAAAACTTCCAAAAATGAAAAAATCTCTTTTAGCAGATAATATAGTAAAAAAAATTATTTCTCACTTAAACTAACTCAATGGTAAAAGTTTTAGTTAAAAAGCTTCATCCAAAAGTTCAGTTGCCATCATATAAAACAGAAGGCTCTTCTGGTATGGATCTAATGGCTTTTATAGAAAACTCCATAAAAATTTTTCCAAATAGTTCTGCTTTAGTTTCAACTGGAATATCAGTGGCTATTCCAAATGATGTTGAAATACAGATTAGACCTCGATCAGGACTTGCTGCAAAATCAAATATTAGTGTTTTAAATACACCTGGCACAATTGACAGTGACTACAGAGGAGAAATAAAAGTAATATTATTTAATCATGGTTCAAAAGAATTTATTGTAAATAACCAAGACAGAATAGCCCAAATGATTTTAATGCCTGTTTTAAAAATAGATTTTGAAGAAGTAGATAATCTACCAAAAACAATAAGAGGATCAGGTGGTTTTGGTTCTACCGGGAAATGAATAATAACTTAAATAAAAATCTCATTGAAAGATATTCACGACAAATTGTTCTTAAAAATGTTGGAGTTATCGGTCAAAAAAAAATACGCAATTCAAAAGTATTAATAGTTGGTGCTGGTGGATTAGGTTGTCCAATAGCAGATTATTTAAGTAGAGCAGGGGTAGGTAGTATCGGTATTGCTGATTTTGATAAAATTAATTTATCAAATATTCACAGACAAAATTTATACGATTCAAAAGATATAGGTCAATACAAAGTTGATATCGTAAAAGCAAAAATTAAATTAATAAATCCTTTTACAAAAATAAAAATTTATAAAAAAAAAATTTCTAATAAAAACTTGAACAACATAATTAAAAACTTTGATATTATAATTGATGGATCAGATAACTTTGAAACAAAATTTCTACTTAATAAATATTCAATTAAATATAAAAAAATTTTAATTGTTGGAGCTATAAGTAAATTTGATGGCCATATTTTTACATTTGATTTTAAAAATAAAAAAACACCTTGTTTAAAATGTTTTTACCAGTCTGAGCCTTCAGACGAAATATTAAATTGTGAAGTAGAAGGTATTGTTGGACCTATTGCAGGAATAATAGGTAGTATTCAAGCAAACGAAGTTCTTAAAAAAATTTTAAACATTGGAAAAGATCTTAACAAACATATTTTAATTATAAATTTACTTACACTCGATTTTAGAAAAGTGTCTTTTAAAAAAAAGAAAAATTGTGTATGCAAAAATTAATAATTTTATCCACACTTATTATTATATTTTCTTTAAATACAATTGCGAACGAAAATGAATATTTTTTGATGTTAAAATATAAAGAGGCTAATTTAAGATATGGACCAGGTTTTGATTATCCAATTAAATTTATTTATAAAAAAAAATATTTACCAATTAAAGTAATTGATAAAAAAGATGAATTTAGAAAGATAATTGATATAAAAAATAATAGTGGTTGGATTCATAGAACTCAATTAAGAAAAAATAAATCTTTTATTTTACTAGAAGATCAATTGTTATTTTCAAAACCAACAAAATATTCAAAACCAATATTAAAAATTTCAAAAGGAAGACTTTTATTTGCAAAAAGATGCAAAAAAAAATGGTGTGAAGTTAAAACTGAGGAGTATGAAGGATGGATAACTAATGATAATTTATGGGGTAATATTAAATAAAATTTTACTTTAAATCAAAACGATCTAAATTCATTACTTTTGCCCATGCGGACACAAAATCAGCAACAAATTTAGGTTTAGAGTCTTCACATGCATAAACTTCTGCTAATGCTCTTAACTGTGAATTTGAACCAAAAATTAGATCAACTCTGGTTCCAGTCCACTTAACTTTATTTGTTTTGCGATCTCTCCCTTTAAATAATTCTTCGTTTTTGTCAACTTCTTTCCATGTTGTGTTCATATCAAGCAAATTAACAAAAAAATCATTTGTAAGTGCTTCTGTTTTTTTTGTAAAAACTCCATGAGTTGATTTGTCGAAGTTTGTATTTAGTACTCGCATACCACCTAATAACACTACCATTTCAGACGCAGTAAGTTTCATTAACTGCGCTCGATCAACTAACATTTCTTCTGCTGTTACAGTTGGTTTTTTTGAAGATCCATTAGGTTTGTTTACAATGTAGTTTCTAAATCCATCTGCTTTCGGTTCAAGTAATCCAAAAGAATATGTATCTGTCTGATCTTGAGATGCATCTCCTCTTCCTGGTGTAAATGGAACATTTACATTATGACCAGCTTTTTTGGCTGCTTTTTCAATTGCTGCACATCCACCTAAAACTATTAAGTCAGCTAATGAAACATTTTTCTTTTTATTATTAAAGCCTTTTTTAATTTTTTCCAAAATTTTAATAACGTGAGATAGTTGAGATGGATTATTAACCTCCCAATTTTTTTGTGGTTCTAATCTTATTCTTGCACCATTAGCTCCACCTCTTTTATCTGAACCACGAAATGTAGAAGCTGATGCCCAAGCTGTAGATACCAACTGTGAAATGGATAGTCCAGATTTTAATATTTTTGTTTTAAGATCTTTAATATCTTTTTTCTTAAATTTGTATCTAGTTTTTGGAATAGGATCTTGCCAAATTAATTGTTCTTTTGGAACTTCTGGACCCAAATAACATGCACGAGGTCCCATATCACGATGAGTAAGCTTAAACCAAGCTCTTGCAAAAGCATCTGCAAACTTTTCTGGATTTTTATGAAAATGCTTAGAAATTGGTCCATATTTAGGATCCATTTTTAAAGAAAGATCTGTAGTTAACATCATTGGTTGATGTTTTTTAGATTTGTCATGTGCATCAGGAACCATTTTTATAGCATGGCCATTTTGTTTTGGTTTCCATTGATGTGCACCTGCCGGACTTTTTGTTAATTCCCAATCATATTCAAACAAATTATCAAAATAACCCATATCCCACTTTTTAGGATTTTGCGTCCAAGCTCCTTCTAGTCCACTACTGATAGTATCAACTCCCTTACCACTTTTGTAATTGCTATTCCAACCTGTTGCTTGTTCTTGAATTTTTGAGCCTTCTGGTTCAAGACCTTTGTGTGATTCAGGGGCAGCACCATGAGATTTTCCAAAAGTATGTCCTCCAGCTATAAGTGCAACTGTTTCGTAGTCATTCATTGCCATACGTCCAAATGTTTCACGAATATCGTGAGCAGCTAAAATAGGATCTGGATTAGCATTAGGTCCTTGTGGATTTACATAAATTAAACCCATGTGAGATGCACCTAAAGGGTTTTCTAGATCTCGCTTGCCACTGTAACGGTTAACTCCAAGCCATTCTTTTTCTGATCCCCAGTAAATGTCTTCTTCGGGCTCCCAAATATCTTCTCTACCTCCACCAAAACCAAAAGTTTTAAAACCCATTGATTCTAAAGCTACGTTTCCAACTAGAATAAAGAGATCAGCCCACGAGATTTTTTTGCCATATTTTTTTTTAATAGGCCACATTAATAGTCTTGCTTTGTCTAGATTAACATTGTCCGGCCAACTATTAAGTGGAGCGAATCTTTGATTGCCAGTACCAGCACCGCCACGACCGTCACCAGTTCTATATGTTCCAGCAGCATGCCAAGAAAGTCGAATAAAAAGTCCTCCATAATGACCATAGTCTGCGGGCCACCAATCTTGTGAATCAGTCATTAATTTATGTAAATCTTTTTTTAAAGCTTTAAAGTTAAGTTTTTTGAATTCTTTTGCATAACTAAATTTTTTATCCATAGGATCGACTAAGGAAGAATGCTGACTTAAAATTTTAAGATTTAAACTATTTGGCCACCAATCTCTATTTGATGTGCCTCTGCCAGTTGGATGTTTTGATGGTGTTCCAACACCTGTAAATGGACATTTTGATTGTTCTTTAACTAGTTCACTACTCATAATCATAAATTTATAACGATTCTAAAGTAGAGTCAATATGGCAGAGTTGTCTCACCCAATTTTATTTTAATTTAATTTAATTATTTTATAATATCTGAGCTTAGCTATTATTTACAACTTTAACTAATACTTCTATTGACTTAATTTTTTTTCCAGGCAAAGTTTTTTTTATTTTTATTTTTCCTACATGTTTGTCATCTAAATCTATAAGCTGTCTTTTATTTTCATCAAAAAAATGGTGATGATTTGAAACATTTGTATCAAAATAAGTTTTATCACTGTTAATTGAAATTTCTTTTAAATAACCTTTATTTTTAAAAGCATGAATTGTATTATAAATTGTAGCTAACGAAATTTGTTCTGTAGTTATACTTTTTATAGAATTGTTCAAATCATTAATAGTAAAATGAAAAGTATCTTTTCTATCAAATAACAACTTACAAATTTTAATTCTCTGTTTAGTTGGCCTTAAACCTGAAGATCTTAATTTTTCAGCAAATATGTCTTTATTATTCATTTTTTCGCCTAATTTATAACTATTCTATACAATTTGTATATTATAAAATTGTCCTAAATAAAGTATTAAAGATCTAGTTTATGAAAAAAAAATCATCCTATAACTACGAAGAGCTTATTAGCTGTGGGAATGGTAAACTTTTTGGTCCAGGTAACGCAAGATTACCTCTTCCACCAATGTTGATGTTTGACAGAATAACAGAAATTAGCGAAAATATGGGAAATTTTAAAAAAGGCTCTATTAAAGCAGAGCTGAATATAAAAGAAGACCTTTGGTTTTTTAAGTGTCATTTTAAAGACGATGCGGTAATGCCAGGCTGTTTAGGATTAGATGCAATGTGGCAATTAGTTGGTTTCTATTTAGGTTGGCTTGGAAAACCAGGTAAAGGAAGAGCTCTAGGAGTTAATACTGTAAAATTTACTGGAGAAGTATTAAAAAATATTAAAATGGCTACTTATGAAATAGATATGAAAAGAATCCTTATAAAAGAAGGCACTACTGTAGGACTAGCAAATGGTGTTCTTAAAGCTGATGGAAAAAAAATATATTCTGCCGAAAATTTAAAAGTAGGATTATTTAAATAATGAAAAGAGTTGTTGTAACAGGCATTGGTATCGTTTCTTGCTTAGGCAATAATCAAGAAGAAGTTTATCAATCTTTACTTAATTCAAAATCTGGAATTACATTTTCTGAAGAATACAAAGAATACAATTTAAAAAGCAATGTTCACGGTAAACCAAATATTAAAATTGAGGAATATGTTGATAGAAAATTTATGAGATTTATGGGTCCAGGCTCAGCATATAATTATATTTCTATGGCTGAAGCTGTTAAAGATTCAGGATTAGAAGAAAAAAATGTAAGTAATATTTTAACTGGCATGATTATGGGATCTGGTGGACCATCAATTCAAAATGTTATTTTAGCAGCTGATAAAACTCGTGAAAAAAATCCAAAAAAAATGGGACCATTTGTTGTTCCAAGAACCATGTCAAGCACTGCGTCTGCTACATTAGCTGTACCATTTAAAATTAAAGGTGTGAACTATACAATTAGCTCTGCATGTGCCACAAGCGGGCATTGCATTGGAAATGCAATGGAATTAATACAACTAGGAAAACAAAAAATTATTTTTGCCGGTGGTAGCGACGAAGTACATTTCGCAATGACTGCAATGTTTGATGCAATGACTGCATTATCATCAAAGTATAATGATACTCCTGAAAAAGCTTCAAGACCATATGATAAAACTAGAGATGGATTTGTAATATCTGGCGGAGGAGGTGTTTTAGTTCTAGAGGAGTATGAACATGCAAAAGCAAGAGGTGCAAAAATGTATGCAGAATTAACTGGGTATGGTGCTACTTCTGATGGATATGATATGGTTGCACCCTCAGGAGAAGGAGCTGTTAGATGTATGAAAATGGCTTTAAGTACAAGCAAAAATAAAATTGATTACATAAATACACATGGGACCTCAACACCAGTGGGTGATATAACTGAGCTAAAAGCGGTAAGAGAAGTGTTTAAAGATTCAGTCCCTAAAATAAGTTCTACAAAATCTCTTTCTGGTCATTCGTTAGGAGCAACATCGGTACATGAAGCAGTTTACAGTTTGATTATGATGAAAAATAATTTTATCTCTGCTTCTATTAATATAAACGAAATGGATGAAGAAGCAAAAAAATATCCAATAGTAACAAAGGTTGAAAAAGATGTTACTTTAAATTCAATAATGTCTAATAGTTTTGGTTTTGGTGGAACGAATGCAACTTTAGTCTTTGAGAAAGTTTAATATATGAGCTTAATGAAAAGTAAAAAAGGATTAATAATGGGAGTTGCTAATGAAAGATCTATTGCCTGGGGTATATCTCAAAAGTTAGCAGAGGCTGGGGCAGAATTAGCTTTTACGTATCTAGGTGATGCATTAAAAAAAAGAGTAGTTCCCTTAGCAGAGAAATTAAATTCAAATGCCACATTTAGCTGTGATGTTGAAAATAAAGAAGAGGTGATAAAATTATTTGAAGATATTAAAACTAAGTGGGATCAAATTGATTTTGTTGTTCATGCGGTTGCTTTTTCAGATAAATCAGAATTATCTGGTGAATATTTAAACACTACTAGAGAAAATTTTTTAAAAAGCATGCTAATTTCATGTTTTTCATTTACAGAAGTTGCTAAAGAAGCTTCCAAAATCATGAAAAAAGGTGGCAGTATGCTAACCTTAACATACGAGTCTACCAAAACTATTCCAAACTATAATGTAATGGGAGTATGTAAATCAGCGCTTGAAGCAAGTGTTAAGTACTTGGCAAGAGATTTAGGAGAAAAAGGAATTAGAGTTAATGCAATAAGTGCTGGTCCAATTAAAACTCTAGCGGCTTCAGCAATTGGTGATGCAAAATTTCTTTATAAATGGAATGAAGATCATTCATTACTAAAAAGAAACGTTGATATTCATGACGTTGGAAATTCAGCTTTATATTTATTAAGCGATCTTGCAGGTGGAGTTACAGGTGAAATTCACTATGTAGATGCTGGTTATAATAAAGTTGGAATGCCTAATCCAAAAAATATAGTTTAATATTCATTTTTTATCTCTGTAATAAATCTTTAACAAGTAAAGTTTAAACAGTCGTTATAATTAAACTATTAAAAAAAAATAGGATAATTGTAAGGCTTGGCTAAATTAAGCGACAGCTTGTTTTATAGATAGCTTAACTTTACCTCTATCAAACCCAATTACTTTGACCGAAACTTCATCACCTTCTTTAACAACATCAGTAACTTTTGCTACTCTTTTTGCGGCAAGTTCTGATATATGAACTAGACCATCTTGTTTTCCTAAAAAATTAACAAAAGCTCCAAAGTCCATTATTTTAATTACTTTGCCTTTGTAAATTTTATTTATTTCAGGCTTAGCAATAATATCTTTAATCATATTCATTGCTTTAAGTCTCGATTCCTCATCTGGTGCTGCTACGGTTACTTCTCCTGTATCTTTTACATCTACTTTAGCTCCTGATAATTCTACAATCTCTCTAATTGTTGCACCACCTTTTCCAATTACAGCGGCAATATCTTTTTTATCAACCATGACGGTTTCAATTTTTGGAGTATACTTAGAAACTGCTTTCCTTGAACCAGTTAAAGCTTTTGCCATTTCATCTAAGATATGAATTCTTCCTTCTTTAGCTTGAGATAATGCTTGATCCATAATTTCAAAAGTTATTCCAGTTATTTTAATATCCATTTGTAATGAAGTTATTCCATCTTTAGTTCCAGCAACTTTAAAATCCATATCTCCCAAATGATCTTCGTCACCTAATATATCTGTAAGTACTGAAAATTCATTTCCTTCTTTAATTAATCCCATAGCAATTCCTGCCACAGATTCATTCATTGGCACTCCTGCATCCATTAGTGCTAAAGAAGATCCACAAACTGTCGCCATTGAGGATGAACCATTTGACTCAGTAATTTCAGAAACAATTCTAAAAGTATAAGGAAATTTTTCCTGTTTTGGCAAAGATGACTTAAGTGCTCTCCATGCCAATTTTCCATGACCAATCTCTCTTCTTCCAGTGCCAATTCTTCCAACTTCTCCGACTGAAAAAGGTGGAAAGTTATAATGAAGCATAAATCTATTACGCTTTAATCCATCAAGACTTTCTACTCTCTGTTCATCTTCTGAAGTACCCAGTGTTAAAGTAACTAAAGCTTGTGTTTCGCCTCTAGTAAATAAAGCAGAACCATGTGTTCTTGGAAGAACACCAACTTCACAGCTAATTTGCCTTACGTCTGTTAAAGAACGACCATCAATTCTAGATTTATTTTTTAAAATATCAGTTCTAACAATTTTCTTTTCTAGTTTTTTTAGAACCATTAAAACATCTAAATCTGCATAATCTTCATCATCTTCAAACATTTCTTTACATTTTGTTGTAGTTTCTTCAATTAGATTAGATCTTTTTTGTTTATCTCTAATGGCAAATGCTTCTTTTAGACCTTTAGTGAATTCTTCCGAAATTTTCTTTTCTAGTCCAGATAAGTCTTTTTTTTCAATAACCCATTTTTCTTTTCCACAGTCTCTTACTAATTTTTCAATTGCTTCAATTACTGGAACAAATTTTTCATGACCAAATTTAACAGCATCTAACATAACTTGCTCTGATAAACCTGAGGCTTCAGATTCCACCATAAGTACTGCTTCTTTAGTCCCAGCAACTACTAAATCTAATTTTGAATTTTCTATTTCTTCTTTTGTTGGATTTAAAAGAAATTTATCATCTATGTACCCAACTCTTGATGCTCCAACTGGTCCTTGAAAAGGCATTCCTGATATTGCTAGAGCTGCAGAAGATGCAATTATTGATAATACATCTGGTTCATTTACTCCATCGTAAGAAAGTACTGTTGGTAAAACTTGAACCTCATTTCTAAATTCTTCTGGAAACAATGGCCTGATAGGTCTATCTATTAATCTTGAAATCAATGTTTCAGCCTCTGTTGGTCTTGCTTCTCTTTTAAAATAACCTCCAGGAATTTTTCCTGCAGCATAATATTTTTCTTGATAACTTACTTGTAGTGGAAAATAATCTACATCAGGATTAACTTTTTTTGCTCCAACTACAGTTGCGATTACTACTGTTTCACCACAAGTTGCAATAATTGCTCCATCTGCTTGTCTTGCTATTTTTCCTGTTTCTAAAATTATTTTTTTTCCATCAACTTCTACTTCTTGTCTTGATACTTTAAACATTTATTTCCTTAAATTTAGTTTGGTTAATACATTTTTGTATGAATCTATTCTGTTTCTTTTCAAATAATCCAACAATTTTTTTCTTTTATTTACTGCTTTTAACAATCCAACTGAAGAATGTTTATCTTTTTGAAATTGCTTAATGTGTTTTGAAAGATTTTCAATTTTTTCTGTTAGCAATGCTACTTGAATCTCGGAAGATCCTGTATCTTTTTCATGTAGTGCTAATTCTTTTGCTTTTTTTGTCATACTATATTTTTTCCTATTTATTTGTTTGTTTTATTAAATTTTCTATTTTTTCTGCATATTCAAATGAATCATCTTTAGTAAAAATTAATTTTGGTAAAAATTTCATAAAAATTTTCTTAGACAACGTTTTTCTAACTAAAAATGAATATTCTTTCAATTTTTCAATTTTTTCATCAGCATCTTCACCTCCTAAAGGGAGTACATATGCTTTTGCAATTTTAAGATCCTGACTCATTTTTACTTCAGTTACTGTAATACTATTTGTTTCTAAATTAGGCACCTTAGCTTCATTTCTAACAAAAATCATTCCTAATGATTGTTTTATCATCTCGCCAACACGAAGTTGTCTTTGAGATACGGGCTTTCCTAGCTTATTTCCCATTATATTGTTCTTTCAGTTACAGTGGAGTTAAATGCTTCTATTATGTCTTTTTTTTGATAATCGCTAAAGTCTTTTAGTGTTATTCCGCACTCCTGTCCTGCAGCTACTTGCTTAACTTGGTTTTTTTCCCTGTAGATACTAGCTATTTTTCCTGTATAAATAATGTTACCATCTCTTATTAGTCTTGCATTAGATGTGCTTAAAACCTCACCATCAGTGACTTTAGATCCAGCAACTTTTCCAGCTTTAGAAACTTTGAATATCTCTAGTATTTCTGCTGATCCTAATACTTGCTCACTTATATCTGGCGATAACAATCCAGACATTCTTTTTTTGATAAAGTCCAAAACTTCGTAAATTATATTATATGAAGAAATTGTAATCTTGTTTTTTTCAGCTAATTGTTTTGCTTCTTTTGTTGGTTTAACGTTAAACGCAACTAAAACAGCATTAGATGCTTTGGCTAAAGTAACATCCGTTTCGGTTACCATGCCAATATCAGACAATATAATATTAGGCTTAACTTCCTCATGTTTTATTTGAGAAATTGCTCCTTTTATAGCTTCTGATGATCCATGAACATCAGATTTTATAATTATATTAAGTTCCTCTGAAATTTTATCTTTAAAAGCTGATTCCTGAGTAGCAAATGTTAAAGGATTTTTTCCATCTTGGGTTTCTTGGACTCTTGCCTCGGCTAAAGATTTAGCTTCTTTTTCACTATCTAAAACTAAAAAATCATCTCCAGCTTTAGCTGCTCCATTAATTCCAAGTATTTCAACTGGTGCAGCTGGTAAAGCCTCATTAACATTTTTTCCCAAATCATTTATCAATGCTCTAGCTTTTCCCCACTTTAAACCACTCACAAAATAATCACCTTTTTTTAATGTTCCTGAGGTAATAATAACTGTTGCAACCGGACCTCTTCCTGCATCTATCTTTGATTCTAAAACTACACCCGTTGCTTTTGACTCAAAATTAGTTTTTAAATCTAAAATTTCAGCTTGCAAAACTATAGATTCAACAAGTTTATCTAAATTTTGTTTTGTTTTAGTAGATATCTCAACCATTAAAGTATCACCAGATAGTTCTTCAGCAATTAGTTCATGTTCTAATAGTTGATTTTTAATTTTTTGTGGATCTGCTTCTGGTAAATCACATTTATTGATGGCCACAACTATTGGTACCTTTGCTGCTTTAGCATGTTTTATAGACTCGATTGTTTGTGGTTTCACACCATCATCTGCTGCAACTACCAATACGACTACGTCAGTTAATTTTGATCCTCTCGCTCTCATTTCTGTAAACGCAGCATGGCCGGGAGTATCTATAAATGTTAATTTATTTGATTTATGTTCAATCTGATAAGCTCCTATGTGTTGAGTAATTCCACCAAATTCACCTGAAACAACATTTGCACTTCTTAAAACATCTAATACTGATGTTTTGCCATGATCTACATGCCCCATAACTGTAACAATTGGAGGTCTATTTTTTAAATTTTCAGATCTGGAATCTTTAATTTTTTGTATAATTTCTTCTGCTTTAGTTTCTTTTATTGGATTGTGTCCAAACTCTTTAACTAAATATTCAGCTGTATCTGATGCAAGGCTCTGGTTAATTGTTACCGTAACACCCATACCAAGCAAATGTTTAATCAAACTACTAGATTGTTCTGCCATTCTATTTGCTAAGTCTCTAACAGTTATTGACTCAGGAATATTTACATCTCTTTTTACTGGTTTAAAATTTTCTTGATTTTCTTCTTTTTTAAGGTCTCTATTTTCTTTTTGTTTTGCTCTCTTTAGGGAAGCTAAACTTCTTGATCTTATTTCAATTTCATCACTTAAAGCCCTAGAAACTGTAAGTTTTAGCTCTCTTTTTTTCGATCCTGTTCTTGGTTTTAGATCTTTAGATAATAATTCACCTTTAACTCTTCTAGTGGCTCTCTGCTCAGCAAGTTTACGTTTTTCAAAATTATTAGTAATTGGAACTGAATGTTTAGATAATCCCGTTGTTCTAGGTGCTGAAAAAGATTTTTTGTGCGGTTTATTACTTTGATCATTAGATCTATTAAATGAACTTTTACCTGTAAATCTACTTGTTTTTTTTTCAATAACTACTGTGTTTTTACTTTGAGTTTTGGCTAACTCAATATTTTGTATAGATTTTTTGGCAATTCCAGTAAGTGTTAATTTTGTTTTTTTGTTTGCCATATTGCATCACTCAATCTTTATAAATTTTATTTCTTGCTGACATAATTAATTCATCTGCTTCATTTTTTGATAAAGCAAATTCCTCTAAATATCCTTTAATTTTAATTCTCTCACCCTTAACTATATCATAACCTCCAGTTAATTCATCAGATGCAAGATCTGCAAAGTCTGATAATTTTAAAATTTTTTGTTCACCTAGTGTAACTAACATGCCTGGCGTTAATCCTTCATGATTTATTAGTGTATTTTCTAACCCTAAATCTTTAATCCTGTTTGAAATTTCTTCCTGATCTTTTTGATGAAATTCTTTTGCTCTTTCAATTAATGCTTTAGCAGTTTCTTCTTCAATTCCTTCAATTTTTGTTAAGGCTTCCGGTAAGCTATCTTTAATATCATCTATTGATGAAAAACCTTCAGCAACAAGCAACTGGCCTAATGTTTCATCTAATTCTAAATTTTTTACAAAATTCTCAGTTTTTTCTTTAAATTCTACCTGTCTTCTTTCGGAGTCTTCTTGGTCAGTCATTATATTAATTTCATAATTCATTAATTTAGTTGCTAGCCTAACATTTTGGCCTCTTCTGCCGATTGCCTTACTTAAATTTTCTTCAGTTAAAATTACATCCAATTTTTTTGAAATAGTATCAACATTCACTCTTTGTACTTCTGCAGGAGATAATGCATTTGAAACTATAATAGCAGGGTCTTCTGACCAATTAACAATATCAATTTTTTCTCCTTGTAATTCATTGACCACCGCTTGAACTCTTGATCCTCGCATACCTACGCATGCACCAACAGGATCTAAAGATGTATCTATTGCTTTAACACAAATTTTTGCTCTACTTCCAGGATCTCTTGCTGACGATTTAATTTCAATTAGTCCATCATAAATTTCAGGAACTTCTTGAATAAATAATTTTTCCATAAATTTACTATGAGCTCTAGATAAAAATATTTGTTGACCTCTAGTTTCTCTCCGAACATCATAACAATAAGCTTTTATACGATCCCCAGCTTTTATATTTTCTCTTGGAATCATTTCATTTTTTTGAATTATAGCTTCTGCCTTTCCAAGATCAACGATCACATTTCCGAATTCTAAACGTTTTACAATGCCGCTTAGAATTGAGTCTTTTTTATCTATAAAGTCATTATATTGTCTTTCTCTCTCAGCTTCTCTAACATTATAACTAATTACTTGTTTTGCTGTCTGTGCAGCAATTCTTCCAAAATCAAAAGAGGGTAATGATTGTAAAATTTCATCCCCAATTTTTTTAGTTTTATTTTCAGCATCCAAAATAATTGCATTTTTAAGAGTTATTTCTGTATTAATATTTTCTGTTTTTTCAACAATAATTAGTTTTCTATAAACTCCAATATCTCCGTTATCTCTATCAATTAAAACTTTAATTTCATTGTCTTGACCAAATTTTGATTTTGCAGCTTTTGCGATACCTGTTTCCATAGAACCTATAATTAATTCTTTATCTATAGATTTTTCTAAAGCTACAGCTTCGGCTATTCTTAATAGTTCTAATTTATCTGCTCTTTTATTTAACATAATTTCGTTGCTTCCAAAAAAAAATGGGCCGAGGCCCATTTTGAAATTTCAACAATGTACGGTGAATATATTTATTTTTTTTTAATTTTCAACTTATTACTTGATAAAAATACCTTTTTTGTCAGTATTTTCCCAAGAAAAAGATCCATCTGATTCAGAATCTCTTCCAAAATGCCCGTAGGCTGATGTTTTTTGATATATTGGCTTATTTAAACCAAGCATTTCTCTTATGCCTCTTGGGCTTAAATCAAAATTCTCATTAATTAATTTTTCCACATATTTATTTTTCTCTTCATCATTATCAAAAAGATCAACATAAATAGAAAGAGGTTTGGACACACCTATCGCATAGGCTAACTGGATTAAGCATTTATCTGCAATCTTAGAAGCCACAACATTTTTAGCAAGATATCTTGCAGCATAAGCTGCCGATCTGTCTACTTTTGTTGGATCCTTTCCAGAAAAAGCTCCACCGCCGTGAGGTGCGGCACCTCCATAAGTATCAACAATAATTTTTCTTCCTGTTAACCCGCTATCACCGTCAGGGCCTCCTATTACAAAATTACCAGTTGGATTAACATAAATCTCTGTATCATCTAATCCATTTATTAAATTTTTTGGAATTGATTTTTCAATATATGGTTTCACTAATTCTCTTACTTGTGATTGATTTATATCAGCTGAATGTTGTGTTGAAATAACAATTGATTTAACTGATGACGGTTTTCCATCTTTATATTCAATCGTAATTTGACTTTTAGAATCTGGTTCAATATTTTTTAATTTTCCTGACTTTCTATCTTCTGCCATAAGTCTTAAAATTTTATGTGAATAATGAATTGGTGCTGGCATTAAAACATTCGTTTCATTGCAAGCATAACCAAACATTATACCTTGATCTCCTGCTCCTTCATCTTTATTTCCAGATGAATCTACTCCCATAGCAATATCTGAGGATTGCGAATGAAGATGGCTTTCTATTTTAGTTGCTTCTTTCCAAGTAAAACCTTCTTGATCATAACCAATATCTTTAATGCATTCTCTAACTCTTGAAATTAAATCATCTTTATGAATATTTGGACCTCGTGTCTCACCTGCCAATACAACTTTGTTTGTAGTTGTTAATGTTTCACATGCTACTCTTGATTGTGGTTCTGAACTTAAATAAGTATCAACAACCATATCTGAAATTCTATCACAAACTTTATCTGGATGTCCTTCTGAAACTGATTCACTTGTAAAAAAATAATCTTTCTTCATTTATTCTCCCATCTTTTAATTAAAAAAATTGTAAAAACATAAAATAATATTATATAAAAAAATATCTTGTTACCAAATTTTGAAAAAAGAGTCTCATTAAATTTTTTATAATTATTTATTTCAATTACTCCCTTTTTGGTTGACTCTAGCTTAGAAATTATAATTCCATTACTGTCAATATATGCCGAAATACCATTATTTGTTGATCTAATTATATTTTTACCTTCTTCTATGGCTCTAAAAATAGTGTGTGAAAAATGTTGATGTGGACCTATAGATTCTCCAAACCAACCATCCTCAGAAATATTAATAATAAAATTGGTTTCATCTGGCAATAAACTAATGTTACCAGAATAAATTATTTCATAACAAATCAAGGGTATAAAGCTCAGATTATTAAAACCAAAAGATATAGATTTTCTTTCTTCTCCAACACTAAATGACTGATAGCCATAACCAATTTTTTTTAATCCAAATTTTTTAAAAAAATTTTCAAAAGGTAAAAATTCACCAAAGGGAACTAGCTTAATTTTATTATACTCACTTATTAAATTTAGTTTATTGTCTAAAACAACCATCGAATTATATATTTTAGAAGAATTTTCTGTTCTTTTTTCAGTATTTATTCCCATTATAATTTTATGTTTTTCTGAAAATTCTTTTAAAAATATTTCTTTAAAAGTTTTTAATTTATTAAGATTAACACCTGCTAATGCCCCTTCAGGAAAAACAAATATAGTATTATGCAAAATGTTAGGATTGCTTAATTCAATTAATTCTTCAATTATAATAGCTTCATTATTAGGTTGAAAAAATCTATTAATAGATATTTTTGGAGAGATTATCTTTATTTTAAAATCTTTAAGTTCTGTATATAATTTTTCATCGTTTTTAATTTTTGTATAGCCATAAAAACTATTACAAATTAATATAAATAGTAAAAGTAAAACTACAAATACTTTGAATTTTATTTCTTTTTTAAAAAAAATTAAAAAAGGTAATAAAAAAATGGTTATAGATATTAAATTTAAAGAATAAGTTCCAATTATTGAAAGTATTTGTATATAATTTAAATAATTCGTCCAGCTATAAACAATTATATTCCAAGGAAAACCTCCCAAAATAAAACCTCTAATAAACTCAATTACAGAAAAAATGGTTGCAAAGATTAAAACTGTTGAAAAATTTTTTTCTAAATTGAAAAGTGAACAAATTAAAGTACCAAAACCATAAAAAATTCCTAAAAATAAAGGAATAAGAATTAATGCAAAAGGAATCAAGGGTTTAAAAATTTCCTCAAACGTAAGAGCGTTGGTTATCCAATAAAGATTTGAAACAAAATAACCAAAACCAAATAGCCAACCTATTTTAAACAAAATCCATTTTGATTTCTTAAAATTATAAATAAGAAAAAATAATAAAAATGGAAATGTAATAAAATTTATTATTAAAAAATTATAAGGCGGCAAACTAAATGATGTAAATAAACCTAAAAAAAAAAGGTATTATATATATAAAAAGTTTATGAGCTAATATTGATTTCAATTTTTTTTGTAAAAATAGTTTAATATTAAATTTTCTTTTTTATTCATTTTTTTGAAATTTTTTAATCTTTTATGATCATATCCGAGTATATGCAAATATCCGTGTATCCACATTTTATCAAATTCTATAAAAAAATTTGATTTGATTGATCTCTTATTAACAATTTCATAGCTTATAGCTATATCACCCAAATATGGATTTTTTGTAAATTTATAATTAAATGGAAATGAAAGAACGTCTGTTGTTTTATTTTTTTTTCTAAATTGATTATTTAAACTTTTCATTTTTTTATTATTCGTAAGAAGAAGAGTAAATTCGTGTATCTTATTTTTAAAAGGATTTAATTTAGAAAGTAAATTCAGTCTTTTTTTAATATAAATATTCGGACTTTTTATTTTTGTTTTCCAGATAGGATTATCTAAAACTACATTGGCTTTAATCATTACTTTGATCTGAATAAGCCTTAACTATCTTCGATACTAAAGGATGTCTGACTACATCGGTATGATCAAAATCAACAACTGAAATTTCTTTCATATGACCTAATAATCCTTTCGATCGATTAAGTCCTGATAAAGATTTATTTGGTAAATCAATTTGTGATGGATCTCCATTAACAACAATTTTTGAATTTTCTCCAATTCTAGTTAAAAACATTTTTATTTGAGTATCTGTTGCATTTTGAGCTTCATCTAAAATAGCAAAAGAATTTTTTAATGTTCTTCCTCTCATAAAAGCAAGAGGTGCTATTTCAATATCTCCTATTTCAATTCTTTTTTGTATTTTTTCAAAATCTAAAAGGTCATAAAGAGAATCGTATAATGGTCTAAGATATGGATCAACTTTCTCACGCATATCACCGGGTAAAAACCCTAATCTCTCTCCTGCTTCAACAGCCGGTCTTGATAAGATTATTCTTTCAATTTTTTTATCAAGCAACATGGTTAAAGCAACAGCAACAGCTAAAAACGTTTTTCCAGTACCAGCTGGGCCCGTGGATATTATTATTTCACTTTCTTTAAGTGCTCTTACATATTTTTTCTGTTTCTCTGATCTTGGAATTACAGATTTTTTTGGGGTCTTAATAATATACTCAATATTTTTTCCAAAATTATTTATTTTTTCATCAATCATAAACTTGTTTACTGATGAAATTATATCTTTTTTTTCAATTGTTCCATTAATAATAAATTGTTCTGCTAAAAATTTTATTGCATTTTTAACCAATTCATTTTTTTTTGGATTGCTTTTTATTAAAATTGAATTTCCTCTTGAAGATATGCTTGTTTTAGTAATTTTTTCAAGTTCTCTTAAATTGTCATTAAATTCACCAACAACACCTAATAAAAGATCATTATTTTGAAAAATAACACTCAAAGTGCCATTGCCTGAGTAAACAAATTTTAAATTAGAAACTATTTTTTTTTGAGGAATTTTACTCAAATTATGCAGCTTTCATATCTTTACTGTTTTCAATTTTTCCAAACAAACTGTTTTGATTTGTACTTTCTATTTTAACTTTAACAGTTTTTCCAATATTATTTTCATCTCCTACAAATATTACAGAATTGTTAAATTTATTTCTGCCAAACAATTTTAACTGATCTTCAATTCTATTTTCCACTAAAACCTCTACTGATTTTCCTTGAAAAGATCTATTTTTATTTATTTGATGACTAAATAAATATTTTTGAATTTCATTTAATCTTTCTTTAGATGTTTTATTATCTATTAATTTTAATGTTGCTGCTTTAGTTCCCGGGCGAGGACTAAATATAAATGAATAAGAGTTTATAAATTTAATTTTTTTGACTAAGTTTAATGTATCATCAAAATCATTATTTGTTTCACCTGGATAAGAAATAATAAAATCACTTGAAAATTCAATTTTGGAATTTATTTTTTTAAGCCTTTCATAAATATTTATATATTCTTCTACTGTATGTTTCCTATTCATCAGTTTTAATATTTTATTTGAACCACTTTGGATAGGTAAGTGAACAAAAGGCATTAATTTTTTATTATTTGCATAACAATCAATTAAATCATCTGTCATATCTCTTGGATGTGACGTAGTATATCTTATTCTTTTTAGCTCTGAAAATTTTTCAAGTTCATTAATTAAATTAGAAATTCTATATTTTTTTGAATTTTCAATATATGAATAAGCATTAACATTTTGACCTAGTAAGGTAATTTCCTTGGCACCATTTTTAATTAAAGTCTCTGCCTCATGTAATATTTTTTTTAATGGTCTAGAATATTCTGGTCCTCTAGTAAAAGGCACTACACAAAAATGACAAAACTTATCACATCCTTCTTGAATTGTTAAAAAAGTAGAAACTTTATTACTTTTATTTTCTATTTTATCAAAATATTCAAATTTAGAAATTGTATCAAATTCGGTCTCTTCTTTTTGTGTATCTGGTACAAATTTTTTTAACACTTCATTAATTTTGTGATAAGATTGAGGGCCAATTACAATATCAATATAAGATTCTCTTTTTAACATTTCCTGATTTTCTGCTTGTGCTACACAGCCTGCAATAACCATAATCGGTTTATTTTTTTGTTTATATATTTTTTTCACTCTACCAATTTCATGATAAACCTTTTCTTTTGCCTTATCTCTTATATGGCAAGTGTTTAAAACAAAACAATCTGCATTTTTATAATCATCAGTTTTTTGAAAACCTATTTTTTTTACTGAGTCATAAATACGATTAGAATCATACTCATTCATTTGACAGCCAAATGTCTTAATAAAAATTTTTTTTGCCATTAATTAAGATTTTTTCTTAACTCCATATAGTTCAAGTTTATGATCTACTAAATCATATCCATATTTTTCAGCTACTTTTTTTTGAAGTTTTTCTATTTCTTGATCAACAAATTCAATAATTTCTCCTGATTTTATATCTATTAAATGATCATGATGACTTTCACTTAATTCTTCATAACGTGCTTTGCCACCTTTAAATTCATGCTTAGTGAGTATCCCATATTCTTCAAATAATTTTACAGTTCTATAAACTGTTGCAATACTAATTTTGGAATCAATTTTTGACACTCTATTATAAAGCTCATCAACATCAGGGTGATCATTTGACTCTGACATTACTTTTGCAATAATTTTTCTTTGATCTGTAAGCTTAACTCCTTTTGCTATACATTTTTGTTCAATAGTTTCTGACATAATTTATTTTAACTTAAATAAAGAGGTTTAATCAAATTTTTTTTAATTTTAAATTTATCACATAAAACAGGGACATCTTCATATTTAATATTAGTAGATTTATTAAAATCAAGAAAACTAAAACAATAATAATCTATTTTTTGTGTTAAAAATAAACCCTTAACAATAGAAAGAGAATTTCTAATGCCAGCAAAGCTCCCCGGGCCTCTATTTACATAAATTCTGTCTATTTTATTAATAGAAGTTTTATTTTGATTTAAAAAATTAGTGATTAAAATAATAAGTTTTTCAAAATTACTTTTGCTATTCTCATGACTACAGGTATAAATATTTTTATCAATAATGAGTGATAAAAAGATTTTTTCTGTAGCAGCATCTATAATTAGATTATTCATAATATTAATATTGTTTATTTCTAATTCTAAGGCAGAAGAAAATAATATCAAATACTATTCTAATGATATGGGAACACTTGCATTAATGTACCATAGATTTAATGAAAATAAATATCCTTCTACTAATATTGAGATGGATGTCTTTAAACAACAAATCAAAATTATAAAAGATAATAAATATAATTTTTATAATCCCAAAGAATTCAGTTTAAATTTTAAAATACCTAAAAAAGAAAAAAAAATTTTAATCACCGTTGACGATGGATTTACCTCATTTTATAAAAATGCATGGCCTTTTTTAAAAGAAAACCAAATACCTTTTATTTTATTTATATCGACAAAAGCTGTTGGAAATTTTGGTTATATGACTTGGGATGAAATAAAAGAAATTGAAAAAGAAAAATTTGCATATATTGGCAATCATTCTCATTCACATGATTACTTGGTTGATTTAAATGAACAAGAATTTTTAAAAGACATAGATAAATCAATAAAAATTTTTAAAGAAAAACTTGGATATAACCCTATATTTTTTTCTTATCCATTTGGTGAATATAGTAATTTTATTAAAAATTACATAACACAAAATTTTAAATATTCTTTTGGCCAACATTCAGGAGTAATAGACGTAAATAAAGATATTTATGAATTACCTCGTTTTCCAATCAATGAAAAATATGGTGATCTTGAAAGATTTAAATTTTTAATTAATTTGCAACCTTTGCAATTTAAAAAAATAATTCCAAATGAAAAATATATAAATATTAAAAATAATCCTCCAAATTTTTCTGTTGAATTTTTTAATAATCAAAAAAATCTTAAAAATATTAATTGTTTTTCTGATGAAGGTAATAAATGGGAAAAATCCTACACATCTATTAATAATAATATTTTAAAAATTAAATTTAGAGATAAATTCTTATTTCGCAGAGGAAGAATAAATTGTTCATTAAATGATAATGGTATTTGGCGGTGGTTTGGCGTTCAATTTTCTGTAAAGACTGATTAGATGAGGCTCTTTAATTGAATACTAGAGGGAAGTAATTTAACATCATCAAAATCTGTTAAATTATTTTGTTTAATTATTTGCTTTATAATTTTTACATATTCTGTTCCAGTCGCTGCATATTTGTCTAAATAAGTTGCAAGAATTAAACCATCTAAATTTCTTCCATTATCTCTTAACTCAGCTCTTGCCATTCTAAATTCTTTATAACCAGAATGAGTATTTAAATTTCTTTGATATGCTCTTACTGATGATTTTAAAATTTTAAATTTCATAATTTTATGAGTAGCATTATTATCAACATCAGCTGGTTTTATACCTTCGCCAGACCAAGTCCATTGACCAAATAGAGCATTGCCTTCTAAAGCAAATCTTGATGTTCCCCATCCTGTTTCTTTTGCTGCTTGAGCTATAGCTAAAGAAACAGGAATCGTATCCATTCTTACTTTTAAAGTAGATAAATCTTTATTAAGGACTCCATATTGTTTGAACTTTCCATTTAACCATTTCTTTTCAGCCTTGGAATTATTATTTTTATTTAAAATGTTAAATAATTTTTTACGATTTAATTTAATTCTATTATTTTCTTCAACAATTAAAGGCAAAATAATTTGTATAAATAAATTTTTTCTCTTTTCAGTACTTTCAATCATTTTCATCTCATTTGGAAGAAGTGAAAGTTGAACTGGTTTTACAAGTTTTGTTTTTCTTACATCTTTTAAATTATAGTTAGTTTCTTTAAATAATTGCTCAATTGTTGAGGCATTTAATCTCACTGTATCACTTGGTAAATCATCAAATTTAAATACATCATCAAATAAATTTTTTAAATTAAGGCCTTTATCTGTCTCAGAATCTTTTTTTAAAACTTCTCCATCTAAAATTTTTTTAAAATTACTTTTAGAAGTATTTTCAATTTCTATTGAAGTAAGAATTACATTATTTTTAAATTCGATAATAGTAGGAAGTGCAAAAGAAAACACAACAATACCTAAGCTGCTTAAAAAAGTTAAATATAAACTTCTTGTTGGATTGCTATTTGGAAAATTTATTTTTTTTTTTTTCCTTACAGGAAAGAATTTTTTAAATAAAAAATCTTTAGCTTGATTCAGTTTTAATATCTTTTTTCTACTCATTAACTTATCTATATATAGTAAATTGTTATTATTTTAAACTGCGATAACCTCTTTTACTTCTGGTATATAGTGGCATAAAAGATTTTGGACACCTTGTTTTAAAGTCATAGTTGAGCTTGGGCACCCTGAACAACTACCTTGAAGTTGTACTGTAACTACACCATCCTTAAATTCTTTAAATTTTATATCTCCACCATCTCTTGCAACTGCAGGCTTTATTTTTGTATCTAAAATTTTTATTATTTTTTTTTCTACTTCATCAAAACCTTTTTTTTCATTATCTAATTTCTTATCTATAACAAATTCTTTTCCATCAGAATAAAATTCATTAATCAATGAAATTATAATATGTTTTACATCTTCCCATTTTGTATTTTCTTTTTTATTTACAGATAAAAAATCTTCACCTAAAAAAATTCCCGTCACACCATTAATTGAAAGTATATTTCTTACTAAATCATTATTAACTTCATCTTTGTTGTTAATTTCAAATGATCCACTATTAGAAACTATTTTACCAGGAATAAATTTGAGTGAATTTGGATTTGGTGTTTTCTGAGTTTGAACAAACATATAATGTGTATATAATAATTAATTTATCAATTAAAACTTAGTATCAAAAATTGTTTAAAAACCTATTAATTGCTTAATTTCTTTAATTTTTTTAGATGCAATTTTATCAGCTTTTTGTGATCCATCAAATAAAATTTTGTCCAAATGTTTCTCATCATTTAATAATTTTTTTATTTCTTTTGAAATTGGATCAATTTTTTCAACTAATAGATCAGAAAGCTTTTTTTTAAAGTCTGAAAAATTTTTTCCATTAAATTCTTTTTTTGATTGTTCTAAGGTTTGATTTGATAAACTTGAATAAATTCCCAATAAATTTTCAGCTTCTGGCCTTTGCACTAAATTTTCATCATTAGTCGGCATAGGCATAGAATCTGTTTTCGCCTTTTTTATTTTATTAACTATTAAATCTTTTTCATCTGTAAGATTAATTCTACTCAAATCTGATGGATCAGATTTGCTCATTTTTTTCATACCATCTTTAAGACTCATAATCCTTGAAAAATTTTTTTGGATTAAGGGCTCTGGAGTTTTTAAAAAATCTGGGGCTTTAAAGTCACTATTAAATCTCTGAGCAATATCTCGACATAGTTCAAGATGTTGTTTTTGATCATGACCAACAGGTACATGCGTTGCATCATAAAGTAATATGTCAGCCGCCATTAGCACCGGATAAGCATAGAGCCCAACGCTAGCTTTTTCTTTATCTTTCCCAGCTTTTTCTTTGAATTGTGTCATCCTATTCATCCAACCCATTCTTGCAACACAACTTAGTATCCAGGCTCCTTCGGCATGAGCAGAAACTGATGATTGATTAAAAATTATACTTTTTTTATGATCTATGCCGCTAGCAATAAAAGTTGCCAAAGTTTCTCTAATATTTTTTTTTAATTCTTTTGGCTCTTGTATTACTGTAATTGCATGAAGGTCCACTATACAATAAATACACTTAGTTTCTTTTTGATTTTGAAGATCAACAAAATTCTTTATTGCTCCCAAATAATTGCCTAAATGTAGATTGCCTGAAGGTTGGACTCCTGAAAAAATTTTTTTACTCATAAAGTTAATACTTTAGATTAATATCACTGATTTTAAAAGCCTTGATCAAAACTGCAATTAACAAATAAAAAATTAATCCAATTAATACCAATCCAACTAAATATGCTGATTTATAACTTTGTTCATAGGCCAGATTCGTCGAAAAATAAATAGTCAAATAATTAAATAAAAAACCCATAATAATTACAGAAAAAATTATTCTTATAAATCTAGAAAAAAAAATTAAATTAAATTTAAATAAATTTTCTTTCTTTAAAAAAAGAAATAGTAAAATAGAATTAAACCAAGATGATATTGAAGTAGCAATAGGAATAATTATAAATCCAATTTTTTGAAAAAAAATGACACTAATAATAACATTTAATAGAACCGATATTAATGAAATATAAAATGGTATTTTAGTATTGTGTCGTGCAAAGAAAAAACTTGAAAATACCTTTATTAGTGAAAATGCTGGCAAACCTAATGCAAAATAAAATAAAGCTTTTGCAGAATTTTTAACTCCCTGTTCATCAAAAGAACCATAACCAAATAAAGCTGATATAATTTGCTCTGAAGCTATTAATAAAGCTACCGTAGCAGGAATACTTAAAAATAAACTTAGCTCCAATGCTTTGTTTTGTATTATAATTATTTTCTCATTTTCATCATTTTGAATATATTTTGAAAGTTGTGGTAAAATTACTGTTCCAATTGCAATTCCGGCTATTGCTAAATTTATTTGATAAATTCTATCTGCATAATAAAGATAAGAAACTGCGCCTGCTTGAAATGATGCAATAATAGTTCCAATTAAAATATTGATTTGAGTTACACCTGATGAAAAAATACTAGGTAGTAATTTTTTAAAAAATTTATTTACTTTTTCATCAATAGAAATTTTAAATGAAAACTTTGGTAAATAAAATTTTTTTACATATTTATATAAAAACAAAAATTGAATTAATCCTGCAATAGTAACAGCGTAAGACAAATAATAGACAAGCTTATCTCCTAAAATATTTCCATATAGTAAAACTGATATTAAAAAAATATTTAAAATTATTGGAGCCGCTGAAGCAATTGCAAATCGATTATGTGAATTTAATATGGCTGAAAAAAAAGATGATAAACTAACAAATAACAAAAAAGGGAAAGTTATTCGTGTTAAATTAATTGCTAAATTCATTTTGTCTTCACTTCCACTAAATCCAGGAGCAATAAGAAATACAAATAAAGGCATAAATAGTTCAATAATTAAAACTAAAAAAAGTAAACTTAAAATTAATAAACTAAAAACACTTGTCGCAAATTTTTCTGATTGTTCTTTTCCATTTGCTATCTCTGAAGCATAGCTCGGAACAAAGGCTGCATTAAAAGTTCCTTCAGAAAATAACCTTCTAAATGTGTTTGGAATTCTAAATGCTACGAAAAAAACATCCGCAAGTGGTCCAGATCCAAGAAATATAGCAATTAAAATGTCTCTTAGATAACCTAATATTCTGCTGATTGTCGTAAAAAAACTAAATGTGCCTGTTGACTTAATAAGGTTCATAAATCATATTAGTCTTAAAATTGCTCCAATTGTATAGCTAATTACCTTAAATGAAGAAAACAAAAATTGATCATTACACAGATAAAGAAGCTTTAGATTTTCATAATAGTAATAAATCTGGCAAGATTGAGATCATTTCATCAAAGCCTATGACAACAAAAAGAGATTTGGCTTTAGCTTATTCTCCTGGTGTTGCAGCGCCTGTAAGAGCAATATCAGAAAACCCTGACGCCGCTTACGATTATACAAGTAAAGGAAATTTGGTGGCCGTAATAAGCAATGGCTCTGCAGTTTTAGGAATGGGTAATTTGGGAGCTTTAGCATCAAAACCAGTAATGGAAGGAAAAGCAGTATTATTTAAAAGATTTGCCGATATCAATTCTATTGATATAGAAATTGACTCATCAGATCCAAATGAAATTATTAAAAGTATTAAAAATATTGCTGGTAGTTTTGGTGGAATAAATTTAGAAGATATAGCTGCACCTGATTGTTTTGTTATTGAAGAAAAACTAAAAGAAATATTAGATATTCCGGTATTTCACGATGATCAACATGGTACAGCAATAATAACTAATGCAGCATTAATTAATGCACTTGATATATCAAAAAAATCAATAAAAAAAATTAAAGTAGTTGTAAATGGAGCTGGAGCCTCAGCTGTGGCTTGTACTAATTTACTAAAAAATACTGGTGTTCCTCAAAAAAATATAATTATGCTTGATAGTAGAGGTGTTTTATATCGAGGTAGGGATAATCTAAATCAATGGAAATCTGCACATGCAATTGAAACAAAAAAAAGAACTCTAGACGAAGCTATCGTTGGTGCAGATGTTTTTTTAGGATTATCTTCTAAAAGTATTTTATCAAAAAACATGGTAAAAAAAATGGCAAAAAATCCAATTATTTTTGCATGTGCAAATCCTGATCCAGAAATTACTCCAGAAGAAGTCCAAGAAGTTCGTAAAGATGCAATTGTTGCAACTGGAAGATCTGACTACCCCAATCAAGTAAATAATTTAATTGGTTTTCCATATATTTTTAGAGGAGCTCTAGATGTTAGGGCAAAAACAATAAATGAAGAAATGAAAGTTGCTGCTGCTCATGCAATTGCGGCCCTTGCACGAGAAGATGTTCCTGATGAAGTGGTAGCTGCAATGGGTGGCGAAAGACCAAAATATGGAAAAGAATATATTATTCCTTCAACTTTTGATCCAAGATTAATAAGTGAAATACCAGTAGCTGTAGCAAAAGCTGCTATTAAAAGTGGTGTTGCAAGAAAGGAAATAAAAAATTTTGAAATTTATAAAGATCAGCTTAAACAAAGACTTGATCCTTCTGTGACTATTATGCAAGGAATTAATTCTCAAATAAAAAAAACACAAAAAAGAATTGTTTTTGCAGATGGCGAAGATGAAAATACTTTAAAGGCTGCAATCGCATTTAAAAATGGCAAATTAGGTATTCCAATATTAGTAGGTAAAAAGGATAAAATAAAAGAACAACTCAAAAATATTGGATACAGTGAAAACTTTAATATTGAAATAGTTAATTCAAATGACAAAAAAAAGAGAGAGAAATATGTAAATTATTTGTTCAAAAAATTACAAAGAAAAGAAGGTTTATTAGAACGGGATTGTGACCGATTAGTAAGGAATGACAGAGTAATCTGGTCATCTTGCATGGTTTCATGTGGTGATGCCGATGGTGCGGTTACTGGAAATACTAGAAAATATGCAACTTCATTAGAAAAAATAAATAAAGTAATAGACGCAAGACCTGGAGAAATAATGTTTGGTTTAAATATGGTTGTTAATAAAGGTAAAACTGTATTTATAGGAGATACCAGTGTACATGAAAATCCAACCGCAGAACAACTTTCTGAAATAGCAATTTCATCTGCCAGGGTAGTAAGACTGTTTGGTTTTGATCCAAAAGTTGCGTTTGTATCTCATTCCACCTTTGGACAGCCAGCAACAAGTAGTACAAAGCATATAAGAGATGCTGTAGAAATATTACAGGATAAAAAAGTCGATTTTCAATTTGATGGTGATATGCAACCTGATGTAGCCTTAAACGAAGAATACAAAGAACTATATTCTTTTTCTGGAATTGTAGGAAATGCAAATATATTAATTATGCCTGGTCAACATAGTGCTGCCATTTCATATAAGATGATGAAATCATTAGGTGGAGCAAAAGTTATAGGGCCATTATTAATTGGATTAGGTCAACCAGTTGAAATTGCGCCTTTAAGATCTTCAACATCAGATATTCTTAATTTAGCTTCTGTTGCTGCTTATTCTGCAGGTGTAATTAATTATGGTAAAAAAAATTAATCTTTCTGAATTCTTAAATCTTCCACTAGCAAAATACTAGCAACCACCTCTTCAACATCAAGTATTTGTTTTGCTTCATTAATCACTTCTTTTCTTTCATCAGAAATAATTGCAATACCATAAATAAAAACTTTTTTTTTATAAGTATCAATATTGTAATTTGCTGATTTTATTTTTTTGTTTAACACTAATGCAGTTCTTAACTGTGAGGTTATTAATAAATCTTTTGCTGAACGTTTAAAATTAAATTCCTCTTTAATCTTAATATCATTTTTAACAGATCTAACTCCGGCTGTTTCCCAAGCTGATTTTGTAATTTGTAGTTTTTCTTCTGGATTATCAACTTTACCTGTCAAAAATATTCGTCCATCTAAAACTTTGGCATTAATTGATAAAAAATAATTTTTATTTAGTAATGTTAATCTTGTTACTAAATTTTTTTGCATTATAGAGTCATCAATTTGAGTGCCTAGTGATCGTGGATCTAATGCAATACTTACTCCAGTACCAAAAACCCCTTTAGAACCTGTTCCAACACAACCAGTAAGAACTAATAAAGTCAAAAAAATTAATACAAATTTATTTTTCATTTTTGAGTTTTAAACAATAATTGTATATTTCTTTTTTAGAAATATTTTTATTTTGACTAAGTAAATCTGTAATATCTTTTATACTTAAAGTTTTAATCATTTTTTTAATATTTTTTTTATCTGATTCGTTAAGATTTTTGTAAACATTTTTTTTAATATCTTTCTCAGATAAAACAACAGTCAGCTCACCTTTGGGCAATTTATCAAATAATTTAAGTTCGGTAACATTTGTTCTTATGTGTTCCTCATAAAACTTGGAAATCTCTCTACAAATTAATATTTTTCTGCCTGAAAAAAAATTTTTAATAACCCCAATGGCTTTATTAAACTTTTGTGGCGAAATAAAAAATACAATTGAACAGTTTAAATTTGATAAAATTTTAAAATCCTCTTTTAAATTTTTATTTTTTTGAGGAAAAAAACCATAAAAATAATACTTTTCAGAAAAACCGCTAATTGAAACTGCGGCTGTTACTGCCGACGCCCCTGGCACTGGATAAACATTAATATTATTTTTAATACATTCATTTACTATAATTCTACCTGGGTCTGAAATGGCTGGAGTTCCGGCATCAGAAATAATTGATACAATCTTTTTAGACTGTAAAATTTCAATTATTTTATTTATATTTTTTTTTTCATTAAATTTATGATTAGAAATCAATTTAGATTTAATGTTATATTTTTCTAATAAATTTTTTGAAACTCTAGTATCTTCACAAAGGATGTATTCTGATTGTTTTAAAATTTTGATAGCTCTTAAAGTTATATCTTTTAAATTGCCAATAGGAGTGGATACGACGTATAAAGCATATTTTAGTTCATTAATTTTTTTGTCTCTTTGTGGAATCATTAAAATATAATCATTATAATAATAACATTAAAATGAGAATATTTATTAAAATTATAATTTTCTTTTGTATAACTTCAGTTTTAAACATTCAGCAAATATCAGCAGAAGAAAAAATTAAAATTGGTCTCTTAGTTCCTATAACTGGAAAAAATAGTGATATTGGCAAATCAATTATTAAATCTGTTCGACTTGCTATCAATAAAATTGATAATTCATCTATAGAAATATTTCCTAAAGATACAGCTTCAAATCCAGATATAACTTTAAGAAATGCAAAAAAACTTTATGAAAATGGTGTTCAAATAATTATAGGACCTGTTTTTAATAAAAATTTAATTTATTTAAATGAATTACAAGATGTTACCTTCCTTTCATTAACAAATAAAGTTATTGATAATCCAAAAAATATTATCAGTGCTGGAATCAATGCGGACTCTCAGCTTAAAACAATAATAAAATTTCAAAAATTAAATGAAATTAATAAGACAATTTTTTTAATACCTAAAGAAAATTACAAAGAAGAAATTGAAAATGCTATTAAACAATCCAAAATTAAAATTAAGGAAGTTTTTTATTATGATTCTGATCCAACTAAACTTACAAATCAAATTGAAAAAATAACAAAATATTATCAAAGAAAACAAAATCTAGAAGACGAAATTAAAAGATTAGAAAACTCTAATGAAGTAAATAAAGAAAAAAAAATTAAAACACTCGAAAAACGAGATACACTTGGAAAGGTTGATTTTGACTCTATCATAATTTCAGATTTTGATGAAAGTTTAAAGAGCATCACAACATCGCTTTTGTACACGGATATTTCTCCGAAAAAAATTTATTTTATAACTTTAAATCAATGGTTTGATGAATCATTGCTTAAAGAAAAAAACTTGCAACCAATATACTTCCCATCAATTAACAAAGAAAACTATGATGTATTTATAAATACTTATTATAAAACATTTAACGAATACCCTAATCAATTGTCATTTTTAAGTTATGATTTAGTTGGATTAGTCTATTATTTGGCTCTTCAAAATAATTTGATTATTAATAAAAAAATGTTTCTGAAAAAAAATATGTTTAAAGGAAAAATGGGCGTATTTGAAGTAAAAGACAATAAAATTAATCATACTCTTAATTTCTATAAAGCTGAAGATAGCAATTTTAAAAAAATTTTTTAATTTTCTTAAAAGCTTGAAAACGATGATCTATTTTATATTTGTCTTGAGGTCTCATTTCACCAAAAGTAAGTCTTTTACTTAATGGCTTAAAGATTGGATCATAACCAAAACCATTTTTTCCTTTTTTCTTATTTAAAATATAACCTTTTACTTTTCCAATAGAATTTACAAATTTACCATCAGGCCAATAAATAGTTAAAACACAAATAAATCGAGCTGAAATTTTTTTATTTTTCCAATTTACATCCTTTTTATTCAATTCATTGAATACTTTATTAATTGCAATATTAAAATTTCCCTTAGGTCCTGCCCATCTAGAGGAAAAAATTCCTGGTTTTTTATGTAAAATATCAATCTCTAGTCCCGAATCATCCGCTAAACAAATCATTCTTGTTTTTTTTGAAAAAAATTTAGCCTTAATCAAAGAATTCTCTTCAAATGATTTTCCACTTTCTTTCGGGCTTCTAAGTTTAAGGTATTTAGGTGAATAAACTGTTAAATTTTTAGGCAGCAACTCCTTTATTTCTCTTAATTTTCCAGGATTATTTGTACCTACAATTAAATTAATATTTTTTTTTCGTTTCATCTAGCAATTATCAAATTTCTTACCATATAAGACTACATGGAAAAAGAACAAAACTTAGAGACTGAAGAAAATACAAATAAAAAAACACAACCTTCAAAGGTCTCAGAAGATAATAAAAAACCAAAAGAAGTAGAAAAAGTTAAAATTTCTCCTGAAGATCAAATCAAAGAACTTGAAGAAAAACTTGCTAGAACACTTGCAGAAATGGAAAATCAAAGAAGAAGGTTTGAAAAAGAAAAAGATGATGCCTTTGAATATGGAGGATTTTCATTTGCAAGAGAATCTTTAAATTTAATCGACAACTTTGATCGAGCTAAACAATCTTTAGAAAACGACGAAAAAATTAAAGGTTCAGACGCATTAAAAAAAACATTAGAACATCTTGATATAGTTAAAAAAGATTTAATTTCTATTTTTAAAAAAAATAACATTGAAGAAATAGTAGCAGTAGATAAAAAACTTGATCCAAATTTACATCAAGCGATGATGGAAATAGAAGATGATAATAAGGAGCCGGGAACTATAGTTCAAGAAATTCAAAAAGGTTTCAAAATGAAAGACAGGTTGTTGCGTCCCTCTTTAGTGGCTGTTTCTAAAAAAACTGAAAAAAAAGGCGAAAAAAGTGAGGAAAAAAATAAGAAATAGTACTTACAGGTGCTTGTACATCAATAATTAACACTTATATGAAAAAGAGGAATTAAAATGAGCAAAGTAATAGGAATTGATTTAGGAACAACAAATTCATGTGTATCTATAATGGAGGGTACACAGGCAAAAGTTTTAGAAAATGCTGAAGGAGCAAGAACAACTCCTTCTGTTGTAGCATTTACTGATACCGATGAAAAATTGATTGGTCAACCAGCTAAAAGACAGGCTGTAACAAATCCTGAAAATACAATTTTCGCCGTTAAAAGATTAATTGGAAGAAATTTCGAAGATCCCACAGTAAAAAAAGATATTGAGTCTGCCCCTTTTAAAATAATTAATTCAGAAAAAGGTGATGCTTGGATTGAAACAAAAGGAAAAAAATATTCACCATCCCAAATTTCTGCTTTTATACTTCAAAAGATGAAAGAAACAGCAGAAAAGTATTTAGGTCAAGAAGTTACAAAAGCAGTTATTACCGTTCCAGCATATTTTAACGACGCTCAAAGACAAGCAACAAAAGATGCAGGTAAAATTGCCGGTTTAGAAGTTTTGAGAATTATAAATGAACCAACTGCCGCTTCTTTAGCTTATGGACTAGATAAAAAGGCAAATAAAAAAATTGCTGTATATGATTTAGGAGGAGGAACATTTGATGTTTCAATTCTTGAATTAGGTGATGGAGTATTTGAAGTTAAATCAACTAATGGAGATACTTTTTTAGGTGGTGAAGATTTTGACAATACTATAGTTGATTACTTAGTTAGTGAATTTAAAAAAGATAATGGTGTAGATTTAAAAACAGACAAATTAGCTCTACAAAGATTAAAAGAAGCTGCTGAAAAAGCTAAGATAGAATTATCTTCTGCTACTCAAACTGAAATTAATTTACCTTTTATTACGGCTGATAAAACTGGTCCTAAACATATCAATTTAAAAATGACTAGAGCGAAATTAGAAGCTTTGGTGGAAGATTTAATTGCAAGAACAATACCTCCGTGCAAAACTGCATTAAAAGATGCAGGTTTAGCTGCTGGTGAAATTAATGAAGTTATAATGGTTGGTGGTATGACTAGAATGCCAAAAGTTATTGAGCAAGTTAAAAATTTCTTTGGAAAAGATCCAAATAAGAGTGTTAACCCTGATGAAGTTGTTGCTATGGGAGCTGCAATACAGGCGGGGGTTCTTCAAGGTGATGTTAAAGATGTACTTCTTCTTGATGTTACTCCTTTATCACTTGGAATTGAAACTTTAGGAGGTGTATCAACAAGATTAATCGATAAAAATACAACAATACCAACTAAAAAAAGTCAAGTTTTCTCAACAGCTGAAGACAATCAACCCGCTGTATCAATAAGAGTTTTACAGGGAGAAAGAGAAATGGCATCTGATAATAAATTGCTTGGAAATTTTGAATTGGTTGGAATTGCTCCGGCTCCAAGAGGAGTTCCTCAAATTGAAGTAACCTTTGACATTGATGCAAATGGAATAGTTAATGTTTCAGCCAAAGATAAAGGAACCGGAAAAGAACAAAAAATTCAAATTCAAGCCTCTGGTGGTTTAAGTGAAGAAGAAATTAACAAAATGGTTAAAGATGCTGAGGCAAATAAAGAAACTGATAAGAAAAAAAGAGAGTCAGTTGATGCAAGAAATCAAGCTGATACTCTATTACATTCTACTGAAAAAAATCTAAAAGAACATGGTGGTAAAGTTTCTGAAGCTGATAAAAAAACCATAGAAACATCAGCTGCAAATTTAAGAAATGCTCTTAAAGGAACTGATTTAGAAGAAATTAAAAAGAAAACTCAAGATTTAGTACAATCTTCTATGAAATTAGGCGAAGCAGTCTACAAATCTCAACAAAAAGATGCAAAACCTGATGCTTCTAAAGGTGATGCTAAAAAAGATAAAGGAAAAAAAGACGATAATGTTGTTGATGCAGACTTTGAAGAAGTAAAAGACGAAAATAAAGAAAAAAGCGCTTAAGACTAACAACTTGTTTGTCTTTGACTAGTTATGTCAAAAAGAGATTACTATGATGTCTTGGGTGTTCAAAAAAATTCATCTCCAGAACAAATAAAAGCAGCATATAGAAAATTAGCTGTAAAGCATCATCCTGATAAAAACCCAGGAGACAAATCTTCAGAAGAAAAGTTTAAAGAAGCCAGCGAAGCATATCACGTTCTTTCTGATAAAGAGAGAAAGCAGAATTATGATAATTTTGGCCATGCTGCATTTGAAAATGGAGCTGGTGGTAGAGGTGGTTTTGGAAATTTTGATTTTTCAAGTCATTTTTCAGATATTTTTGAAGATTTCTTTGGTGATTTTGGTGGCACTGGCAGAGGAAGAAGAAGTAGAAAATCAAATTTTAGAGGATCAGATCTTAGATATGATTTATCAATTACATTGGAAGAAGCTTATAATGGAAAAAAACAAGACATAAAATTTTCTACATCGGAAAAATGCAATACCTGTAGTGGAAGTGGTTCTAAACCAGGGCATGATGCAGGTTCGTGCTCAATGTGTGCAGGCCATGGACAAATAAGATCTAATCAAGGTTTCTTCACAGTTCAACAAACATGCCCTCAATGTTCTGGAACTGGAGAAGAAATTACTAATCCATGCAATAGTTGTGGTGGACAAGGTAAAAAACAAGCTTCGAAAAGATTGTCAGTAACTATTCCCAAAGGTGTGGATGATGGAACGAGAATAAGATTGGCTGGCAAAGGTGAAGCAGGTTCTAGAGGTGCAGGTAGCGGAGATTTATATTTGTTTATAAATGTTTATTCACACGATTTATTTAAAAGATCAGATGAAAATTTATTTTTTGAGTACCCTGTATCTATTGCAGACGCTGCTTTAGGAACCTCTTTAGAAATACCTACAATAGATGGTGCAAAGGCTAAAATTAAAATACCTGCTGGAACACAAAGTGGAAAACAATTTAGGCTGAAAGGTAAAGGTATGCCATACATGAGAGGTAGTGGAAATGGTGATCTTTATGTTCAAATAAATACAGAAGTTCCTGTATCACTTAATAAAGAACAAAAAGAATTGCTTGAAAAATTTAGAAAAATTGAAAACGAAAAATCAAATCCAAGTATTAAAAAATTCTTTCAAAAAGCAAAGAGTTTCTGGAAAAACTAAACAAAATTAATATAATGGTAATTAATGGAATTAGAACAAATCGTTCCA
This sequence comes from uncultured Pelagibacteraceae bacterium, assembly GCA_902592985.1. Taxonomy (GTDB): domain Bacteria; phylum Pseudomonadota; class Alphaproteobacteria; order Pelagibacterales; family Pelagibacteraceae; genus Pelagibacter. The sequence goes on from CACJGR010000001.1 coordinate 160,420, forward strand.
GCAATATTTTTGATTGCTGTTCTAGTATCGGTGCTCCCCACTTTCTTGAGAACTAATTCAAAATTAAAGCAGTTTTTAATTAATTTATCTATTTGGGCTATAATTGTTTTAGTTGTTATGATAGTTTTATATTTCATCATTTAAATGAAAAAAATTAATTTAGCTATTACCGGATGTATGGGAAGAATGGGTCAACAACTCATTAAATCTTCTAAATCTGATAAAAACTTTAGATTAATTGCTCTTACAGAAAATAGAATAATTAATAAAAAAATTAGTGGAATTAGACCTGATTTAAATACTGAAAATGCATTTAAAAAAGCTAATATAATAATAGATTTTACTATTCCAAAATGTACCTTAGAAGTGCTTAAAATTGCATCTAGACTAAAAAAAAGAGTGGTTATTGGCACAACGGGTTTTTCTAAAAAAGAAGAAAATTTAATAAAAAAATATTCTAGAAAAATACCTATTCTTAAAGCTGGTAATATGAGTCTAGGAATAAACTTGTTGATGTATTTAACTGAAATTGCTTCAAAATCACTTGGAAATAATTTTTTAGGTAAAGTTTTTGAAGTACATCATAGACATAAAAAAGATTACCCATCAGGCACAGCCTTAATGCTTGGAAAAGGTATTGCGGTTGGAAAAAATAAAGATTTTTATAAATTACTAGGAAAAAAATATTTAAATAAAAAAAATTTTCCTTACAGCAAAAAAATTAATTTTAATTCAATTAGAAAAGGTGAAATCATAGGAAATCATAAAGTTCATTTTTCAAGTGGAAAAGAAACTATTACTTTAGATCATGAAGCATTTGATAGAGCTCTTTACTCTGAAGGTGCATTTACTGCAGCCAGATGGTTAATGAACAGAAAACCTGGTCTTTATTCGATGAGAAACGTTTTGAATTTCAAATAAATTTTAAATAAGCTAATAGTATGAAAAAAATACTATTATTCACATTTTTATTATCTATTAATTTTAGTACAACAATTTTTGCTAAAGAATGGAAAGGCAAAGGAGAAAGAATTGAGTTTTCTTCAATGCCTACAATCACTATAAGAGACTTTTTAGAAGGGAATAAGCCCAATAGAGAAATAACAATTTGGGGAACATTAAATTTTCCAGATAATGCATCTAACAAAAATGTTCCAGTAGTAGTTATACTACATGGTGGTGGTGGAATTACTGAAATTGAAGAACATTGGATTAATGTATTTAATACTATGGGTCTTGCAACTTTTATGGTGGATAGTAATTCAGCGCGCAAAAAATGTAAAAAAGATAATGGTTTTAAAAAAGCTGTTCCTTTTTGTAATGCTATAAATCGTGGAATGAATAGAATTATAGATGGTTATGGTGCACTAGCACTTTTATCAAAACATCCTCGTATAAATCCAAAACGTATTGGTTGTTTAGGAATTTCACTTGGAGCTAGAGGATGTCTGTATTTAAATGTTAAACGATTTCAAAAAATGTGGGGAACGCCTGGTATAGAATTTACGGCAAGTGTTCCAATGTATCCACCATGCAATGTTATTTTCAAAGAAGATGATGAAATAACAAATACGGCAATTCGTATTCATGTAGGTGAGAAGGATACATATTTTCCAGTAGAATCATGCATAAATTATGTTGAACGCCTTAAAGCAAAAGGAAAAGATGTAAATATTAAAGTTTATCCAGGGACTCATCATAGTTTTGAAAAAAAAATTGGTGGTAAACAAACTATTAAAATTCAAGGTCATAATGACGGAAGATGTTATTATGAAGAAAATACTTCGCTGCCCGTTGCAGAAATGGCTGCAGATGACGTTGCTATAATATCCCAAATTGGTTTTAGCGAATGGTATGTCAGCGCAACAAAAAAAGATAAAAAAAAGGTTTTTAAAAGACTTAAAATGCGTCACAAAATTGGATGGAGAATTCCACAAATATGGCATGACAGAAGTTGTATAAGTAAATTAAATACATTGGCATACAATAAAAAATCATCAGATGAAGCCAAAAAACTTGTAATTGAATTTTTTAATTCTACATTAAAACAATAAGTTAAAAAAAATTTTAGGAATTTTGATTGTATGTTTGTTGTGCTGAAATGAAATCTGGAGAAATAAATTCTCTATTTAAGAATTTAAGCAAAGCTATAAAGAATCCTAAAAGTGATCTTAAATACAAAAATAAATTTACCCTTTTAGTATCAGTTGTTCTTTCAGCTCAGTGCACTGATGTTAACGTTAATAATGTCACTAAAAGTATTTATCCAAAATACAATAAGCCTGAACATTTTATTAAATTGGGACGGAAAAAAATTGAAAAATTAATCAAAAGTATTGGTCTTTTTAGAAACAAAGCTAAAAGTGTTTATTTATTATCAAAGCAATTAATCGAAAAACATGATGGAAAAGTTCCAAATAATTTTGAAGATTTATATGCTTTACCAGGAGTTGGAAGAAAAACTGCAAGTGTTGTATTAAATGAAGGTTTTGGATTGCCTACAATTGCAGTGGATACACATGTGTTTAGAGTTAGCAATAGAACAGGTTTAGCCTACGGAAAAAATCCTGATGAAGTTCAAAAAAAATTGTATGAAGTAGTTCCTAAAAAATACTTAAAAAAAGCTGGTCATACTATATTGCTTCATGGAAGATACACTTGCAAAGCAAGGGCACCTTCATGTAAGACATGTGTAATAATCAAATATTGTAAATACAACAGCAAGGAACTTAGATGAAAATATTAGGAATTGGAAACGCAATAGTAGATGTAATTTGTAAAGTAGAAAACAACTTTATAACTGATAATGGTTTAACTAAAAGCACAATGAAACTTGTGGATGAAGCTGAATTTAAAAAATTATTATCCAGCTTAAAAATTGAAGAAACGGTATCTGGTGGATCTGTTGCAAATTCTATCGTAGGACTATCTCAACTAGGTAATAAAGTAGGATTTATTGGCAAAGTAAATGAAGATGATCTTGGTGGTAAATATGAAGATGGATTAAAAAAAGAAAATGTAGAATATTTTTATTCGAAAAAAAAAGAAGAATTGCCAACCGGAACTTGTTTAATATTAATTACTCCAGACTCTGAAAGAACTATGTGTACATTTCTTGGTATAGCAGGAAAAATAAATGAAAATGATGTTGATGTTAATGCTGTTAAAAATAGTGAAATTACATTTTTAGAAGGATATTTGTGGGATGAGGGTGATCCTAAAAAAGCTTTTAATAAAGCAATTCAAAACTCAAATAAAGCGGCAATGTCATTATCAGATTTATTTTGTGTAGAAAGACATAAACTTCATTTTTTAGATCTGGTTAAAAATAAATTAGATATTATTTTTGCCAATGAACAAGAAGCTCTATCTTTAATTGACTCAAAAAATTTTGATGAAGTAATTTCATTTGGCAAACAGCTCGGAAAACTAATTGTTATTACTCGTGGAGAAAAAGGAAGTATAGCAATTCAAAAAAATGAAGTAGTTGAATGTGCTAGCAAAAAAAATTTAAAAATTATTGATTTAACAGGAGCTGGCGACCTTTTTGCAGCAGGTTTTTTGCATGGTCATGTTAACAATTTATCTTTGAAGGAAAGCCTTGAAAAAAGCACTGAGATGTCATCTAAAATCATTCAAAAAATTGGAGCAAGATTAAATTAACTTTTTTTCCTTTTAAAACTTCCTTTTCCTTTTTTTGGTTTAACTATTCTAGATCGGTACTTAGGAGATCTTAAATTCTTTGCAATTAAATTTTTTTTTTTCATTTGATAAAATATCCATCATCATTACTTAAAATAAAATTATTATCTTTAAATTTATCATTGATTTTTTTTCTTAATCTATAAATATGTGTTTCAACTGTATGTGTTTCAAGTTCTAAAGAATAGCCCCAAACTTTATTTTGAAGAATGTTAACTTTTTGAGGTTTTTCATGATCATTAAGAAAAAGAATAATATCAATTTCTTTTTGTGTAAGTTTTAAATTTTGATTATTTTTTGTAATTTTTCTTGAATTTAAATCTAATATATAATCTTTAATATAAATATTAGATTGATAATTATATTTTTGTTTAATTAAGTTAACATTTAATATTTCCACTAATTTATCTATTTTTATTGGATATTCTGTAATAGAAAAAATTTTTTTTCTACTGATTTTTCCATTATTTAAAAAAACTTGTTTATCAGATTTTACCAAAATTAAAGAATCATTGAGATTCAAATTATTAGAATTTAAAAAATTTTCTTCATTTTTATAGTGTAAAATTTTAAATTTTAAATAATCCTTAATTTCATCCAAAATATTATATAATATTTTAAAATCAATAATGTGAATTGTTTGTTTGGCCATTTAAAATAAAATTATGAAAATAACTTTAAAAAATAAATATACTTTAAAAATTGATGATTTTAAATTTAAATGTTGCATTGGAAAGAACGGATTAAAAAAAAATAAAATTGAGGGTGATAAATGTACTCCCAAAGGAACATTTAAATTGGGTAAGCTTTATTACAGAAAAGATAGAGTAAAAAAACCCTTAACGAGCTTAAAGTTAAAAAATATAAAAAAAAACATGGGATGGTGTAACGACGCAAAAAATAAACTTTACAACAAAGAAATAAAGATCAATAAAAACATCAAGCATGAAAAATTGTTCAGAAAAGATTATAAATACGACTATTTATTAGTAATTGAATATAATACAAAAAAAACAAAACCAAATAAAGGTAGTGCAATTTTTATTCACTTAACAAAAAATTTCAAACCAACAGTGGGATGTATAGCATTATTGAGAAAAGATTTTTTAATTATGGCAAAATTAATTAATAAAAAATCAACAATTAAAATTTACTAATTTCTTTCTCCAAAAATTTTAGATCCAATTCTAAAAAAAGTAGTTTTATATTCACAAGCTTTTAAATAATCACCAGACATGCCCATGCTCAATTCAGGTAAATTAATTTGATCAGATAATTTTCTCATTTTAGAAAAATAAATTTCAGATTTATTATCATTTGGAGGAATGCACATTAAACCTTCAATTTGTAAGTTAAAATCATTTATACATTTTTCGTAAAAACTAAATAAATTTTCTTCTAAAATTCCACTTTTTTGTGTCTCATTACCAATATTCACTTGTATAAAAATTTTAATTTTTTTTCCAACTTTTTGCTGTTCATTGGATATTTTTTCAGCCAATTTAATATTATCTAACGAATGGATATAATCAAAAAGTGATAAAACGTGTTTTACTTTATTGCTTTGTAACTTTCCAACCATATGCAATTTAATATTTTTAAAATCGTTTTTAATATCTGTCCATTTTGCTATTGATTCTTGAACTTTATTTTCTCCAAAATGAACATGGCCATGATTAATTAATGGCAGAACATCAGAAATAGGAAAAGTTTTACATATTGCAATAATTTTAGGGTTATAGTTCAAATAATTTAATTTTGAAATTTTTGATTGAATTTCTTTATTTATTAGATCTAAGTTATTAATAGTTTTATGAAACATAGTTTTTTAAAAATTTATCATTTTATTGATGATTTTAAAGAAAAGGATATTAAATATTTACCTAAAAATATCGCTTTGATCTATAGAAACTATGAAAAAAAACCCTCTAAACTACTAATTACAAAAATTAGAAATTACTGTAAAAAAAAAAAAATTAAATTTTACCTAGCCAATAATTATAAAATGGCTCTAAATTTAAATTTAGATGGAGTTTATTTGCCGTCATTTAACAATCAAATTGTATTTAATATTTTTCCTAAAAGAAAAAATTTTTTAATTTTGGGATCAGCGCACAATATTCAAGAAATCAACATTAAACAAAAACAAGGGTGCAAATTAATTTTTTTGGCTCCTATATTTAAAGTAAATAAAAAAAAACATTTTCTTGGTATTAACAAATTTAATCAATTATCTACTAATAAAAAAATTAGTTTTATAGCTTTAGGTGGAATTAATAATTCAAATATTAAAAAAATTAATCTTTTGAATTGTTATGGTTTTGCAGGAATAAGCTGGATAAAAAAAAACGGCCTAAGAAAACTTAGGCCGTTTTTAAATTGTTTAAATATTCAATAACTTAGAATGCTAATCCGATAGATATCTCAGTTGCTGAATGTTTCTTAGCATCTGAATCATTTCCTGGATTATCACGTTCCATTTGGTAAGCTTTAATTGACATACCACCCATAGAGTAAGCAACTTGAATTGCTTCACTATCTTGGTCAACGTCAGCAGTAGCAGTACCAGATGAGTTATGATCTTGTGAGTCATAAGTATCTGAAGCATCTGTATATGAAATTGATAAATTATCATTTACGTTAAACGCAATTGACATTTGTCTCTCTTCATAAATACCACCTGCTGTTCTAATTGCCTTAGCAGTAGTCGTAGATTCATTCGCAGCAGTACCAGCACCATAATCAAGGTAAGATTGAGATATACCAACAGATACGTTACCCATTGCATATGTAGCATACCAAACACCGTTAAACTCATCATTAACTGCATCTTGACCAGCTGATATAGGAGTAGTGTTTTCTCTAGTAGCACCATAAACACCAAGTGTTAAACCCATGTCAGTACTAATAGTTAAACCAGCATCCTGAGCATTTGCCCAGTTACCTGATCTTGTACCTACACTACCATTGTTAGTACCAGCGTCGTCACCATTAGGCGACCATCCAAGTACTAAAGAAGCACTTGCACCACCTAATTCAAAAGATGGAAGAGCCCAAGTTAGTCCGCCGTTATCTGTGAAAGTACCAACCGAGTTAGATGAACCCGCAGCTGATAAATCAGATACTTGTTCATAAGCTTGAGGTACTTCTTCATCAAAACCTGTACTATTTCCACCCCAGCCTTGTCCAGCTGTGATTGTTCCTAATGAACCCATAGTCAGTGAAGTAGCGTGAGATGAAAGTGTCATCGTATCACTTAAGTATGTATACATTGAAAAAGTCCAACCATTATCTAACTCACCTGAACCAGAAACAGTCAATCCTTTGTCTGTACCAATACCTTTACCTTCTGAGGCACTGTTTGTTTTGTAAGTGAAATTAGCTGAACCACTTACAGACATTTCACCTGCTTGAGCACTAACAGCCGCTAGCGAACCCGCTAATGCTGTTACACCCAATTTTTTTAAATTATTCATAAATCTCCTTTGTTTAAATTATTCATATGAATATCGAAAAATTATCATTCTGATTTTTCAAATATATCATAAACCTATATATTGTTACTTTTTTATAGATATGTTGTATTTTTATCACTATTATTTAATTTTTTTTGTTGATATTATATAAAACAAGTGTTTTTTGGATAAAATTGACCTTTTCATGAAAAAATTGACATTATTATTAATAACTACAGCATTTATTTTAACCAATTGTGGAATTTACAAAAAAGCACCTGTGAAAGATGTTCCAGTTAATGTTGATGAGAGAGTTCAGAAAAATATTGAAGAAGGTAGAGGTATTCGATTTGGAACTGGAGGTCAATCAGGTACTTTTGACTTTGCATCCTCTAATGAACTTTGGAGAGCCTCAATAGAAATTCTTGATTTTGTTCCTTTTACTAATGCAAGTTACTCTGGAGGAATTATCATTACGGATTGGTTCTCAGGCCCCTCTAAAGTTGAAAATGAAAAAAGAATGTTAAAAATTACTGTGCGATTTTTAACTAATGAAATCAGAGCAGATGCTTTAAATATTAACATACATGAAAAAATATGTAAGCTTGATACAGTAAATGATTGTAGTCTGAAAAAAATAAGTTCTAACCTTGAAAATGAAATAAAGTTAGCAATTTTAAAAAAAGCAGCATTACTTCAAAAAAATAAAGGCAAAAAAACTGCGGAAGAGTATCGTAAGAAAAAACCACAGGGTAATAGAAGTTTGAATCAATAAGTATTTTATAAAAAGATTCTTTTTGTGAGCAGGTATAATTTTAAAACAATTGAAAAAAAGTGGCAAGATTTTTGGGAAAAAAATAACTCTTTTGAAAGTATTATTAAAAAAGATAAAAAAAAATTTTATTGTCTAGAAATGTTTCCTTATCCCTCTGGTAAAATTCATATGGGTCATGTCAGGAATTATACAATAGGTGATGTATTAGCAAGATTTAAAATAATGAAGGGATATAACGTATTACATCCAATGGGGTGGGATTCTTTTGGTTTGCCTGCTGAAAATGCTGCTAGAGAAAATAATTTAGATCCAAAAACTTGGACAGAGTCCAACATTTCGGTGATGAAAAAACAATTAAAAAAAATAGGTTTATCAATTGACTGGAAAAGAGAAATCTCAACTTGTTCACCTGAATATTACAAGCACCAACAGCTTTTTTTTTTAGAATTATACGACAAAGGTCTAGTCTATAGAAAAGAAAATTATGTAAATTGGGATCCTGCTGAACAAACAGTTTTAGCAAATGAACAAGTAATTGATGGTAGGGGTTGGAGATCTGGAATACCTGTTGAAAGAAAAAAATTAAATCAATGGTTTTTTAATATTTCAAAATTTTCTGAAGAACTTCTTAAAGGACTTGACGAATTAAAAAATTGGCCAAACAAAGTAAAAATAATGCAAAAAAATTGGATTGGTAAATCTTTTGGCTGTGAAATTGACTTTAAAATAGAGGGTAATTTACCCATCAATACAATTAAATGTTTTACAACACGACCAGATACTTTGTTTGGATTTTCTTTTCTAGCTGTTTCCGTTGATCATCCTATTTCAAAATATTTTCTGAAGGATACAGAGTTTATTAAATTTAGAGAGGAATGTTCAAAAACTGGTACGACTGAAGAATCTATTGCTCTTGGTGAAAAAATTGGATTCAAAACTAATTTATTTGCTGTTAACCCATTAGATGAAAAACAAAAAGTTCCTGTATATTTTGCAAATTTTGTTTTAATGGATTATGGTTTTGGAGCAGTTTTTGGATGTCCAGCACATGATCAAAGAGATTTGGATTTTGCAAACAAATATAATCTAAAAGTCAAAACTGTAGTGAAGCCCTTAAATGAAGATGATAACTTTAAAGTTCAGAAGGAAGCTTATACAGGACCGGGAGTTGTTATTAATTCTAATTTTTTAAATGGTTTTAAGGTTCCAGAAGAGTCAATTGTTAAAACTATAAAAATACTTGAAAAAAGAAAGTTGGGAGAAAAAAAAATTAACTTTAGATTAAAAGATTGGGGTGTATCAAGACAAAGATATTGGGGTTGTCCAATACCAATGGCATATGACAAAGATGGGAAAGCTTTTCCTATACCAAAAAAAAATCTACCAGTAAAATTACCAGAAAATATCAATCTTAATTGTAAAGGTAATCCACTAGATAGTGCTAAAGAATGGAAGAAAATAAAAATAGATGGAAAAGAACTCACTAGAGAAACAGATACTTTGGATACTTTTGTTGATTCTTCATGGTACTTTATAAGATTTTGTTCTGCCAATAATAAAAAATATGGTTTTGATTACGATGAAGTAAAATATTGGATGCCTGTTGACCAATATATTGGTGGTGTAGAACATGCAATATTACATTTACTTTATTCAAGATTTTTCACCAGAGCGCTAGATTATAAAAATGAAAAATTAAATTTAAAAGAACCATTTGAAGGATTATTTACACAAGGTATGGTTTGTCATGAAACTTATAAGGATGAAAATAATAAATGGTTAAGTATTGATGAAGTTGAAACTAAAGATGGCAAAAATTATTTTCTTAAAAAAAATCCAACAAAGAAAGTAATTGTAGGTCCCTCCGAATCTATGTCAAAATCCAAAAAAAATACCATAGATCCTGAAGAAATTATTGAAAATTACGGTGCAGATGCTGTAAGATTATTTATGCTATCAGATAGTCCACCAGAAAAAGATGTTCAATGGACTGAACAAGGAATAGCTGCTTGTTATAAATTTATTCAAAAATTATGGACTTTACATGAAAAAATTAAGGATAAATTAAATAAAATTGAAAAATCACAAGAAAACTCTGATGAAATTTCAAAATTTACTAACCAACTAATTAATAAAATAAATATTAACCTAGAAAAGTTTCATAACAATGTAATTGTGGCAAGCTTTTACGAAACATATAATTTTTTGATTAAAGAAATAGAAAAACCAATAAATAAAAAAAACTTAACCAAAAACTATACAAAAATTCTTAAATTAATGTCTCCAGTTTTGCCTCATTTTGCATCAGAATGCTTAGAAGAATTGAAATGTGATAATAAATTTGATTGGCCTGTAACAGATAAAAATGTTCTAACAGTAGAAAACTATAAAATTGTAGTACAAATTAACGGAAAAAAAAGAAATGTAATTAATACTAGTTTAAATATGGATGAAGAAACGTTAATAAATGAAATTAAAAATAATTCTAAAACCAATAAATTTTTTAAAGACAAAAATATTAGCAGGATCATACATATAAAAAATAAATTAATAAATTTAATTATAAAATGAAAAAATTAATTATTTTTCTTATTGCACTATTTATTCTTAACAATTGTGGATACACACCGATATACTCTTCAAAAGAAAATAATTTTTATATAAAAGAAATATCACAAAAAAATATAAGCAAATTAAACTCAAAAATTGTAAATAATCTAAAAATATTTTCTAACCAAAATAGTAAAAATATAATTCAACTAGAAATTAGCTCAAATAAAAAAATTGATATTATACAAAAAGATGACAAGGGTGATCCTACAAGGTTTAAAATGACAATTTCATTAAATGTTAATACTCTTAGTAAAAATGAAAATGAAATAAATAAAACAAAAATTTTTGTATCAAGTTTTGATTACAATAATAATTCGAACAAATTTACATTAAAACAATATGAAAAAGAAATTGAAAATATTCTAGTAAATAAAGTTGTAGAAAAATCCGTAATATATTTATCGGAGCTATAAAATGATAATAAAATCATATGAATTGAACAAAATAAATTTAAAAAAAAATAATATTTACCTTTTATACGGTGAAAATGAAGGGCTTAAAAATAAAGTTATTAACGATGTTTTTAAAGAATTTTTAAAAAATACTTATAAATATGATGAAAAAGAAATTTTAGATAATAAAGAAAATTTTTTTAATAGCATTTTATCAAAATCATTTTTTGAAACAAAAAAATTTATTATAATTTTAAGAAGTAGTGATAAAATTGTAAGTATTATTGAAGAAATTATCGAAAAAATTACAGAAGATACAAAAATAATTTTATTTGCTGGTATTTTAGAAAAAAAATCAAAATTAAGGTTATTATTTGAAAAAAATAAAAATACTATTTGTATTCCATTTTATGCAGATAACAATCAAACATTAAGTAGTATTGCTAATTCTTATTTTAAAGAAAAAAAAATACCAATCTCTCAAGAAATAATTAATCTTCTAGTTGCTAGATCCAGAGGTGACAGATTAAATTTAAATAATGAAATTACTAAAATTGAAAATTTTACTAAAAATAAAAAAAGGATAGATATTAGTGATATTATAAAATTAACTAACCTTGCAGAAAATTACAGTGTAACTGAGTTAGTGGATAGTTGTCTTTCAAAAAATTCAACAAAAACTATAAATATTTTAAATGAAAATAATTACAGTACAGAAGACTGCATTTTAATTATTAAAACCTTTTTACTAAAAGCAAAAAGATTAAACAAATTACAAAACCAAACAAAAAACAACAAAAATATAGATCAAGTAATAACCTCATTTAAACCTCCTATTTTTTGGAAGGATAAAGAGATAGTCAAAGAACAAATTAAAAACTGGTCTTTAAATAAAATTGAAAATTTAATCTATAAAATTAATGAAATTGAGTTATTAATTAAAAAAAATTCTACAAACTCAATTAATATTTTATTTGATTTTATTATTACGCAATCTAGCAAAACTAATAATTAAATTTAATAACTTCAATTAGTTTATTTAATTGTTCAATATTTTTATATTCAAGGGTTATAGACCCAGTATTATTTTTATTATTTTTAATTAAAACATTTAAACCAATTTTTTCAGCAAGATTTAATTCAAGATGTTTTAAATTTGGATCTTTTGCCTTAAATTTTGAAATTCCTTTTGTTTTAAAAATTTTAACTAAATTTTCAGTTTGTCTAACTGACAGTTGTTTTTCAATTATTTTTTTGGCTAAAAAAAAGGCATTTTCTAAACCAACTAATATTTTTGCATGTCCTTGAGATAATTTATTATTTTTAATTAAATCTACCACTTCAGTCGGTAAATTTAGCAGTCTTAAACAATTTGAAACATGGCTCCTACTTTTGCCAATAAATTGTGCTACCTTGTTTTGATCATAAGAAAAATCATCAATTAATCGTTGATAACCTTGAGCTTCTTCAATTACATTAAGATCTATTCTTTGAACATTTTCCACAATAGCAAATTCAAGAGATTTAAGATCATCAGCTTCTGTTATAACAACTGGCACTTCATGAAGTCCAGCGTTTTGAGCAGCTAGCCACCTTCTCTCACCTGCAATTATTTCATATTTAAATTTTTGATCTGTGGACTTTCTAACTATGATTGGTTGTATAATTCCACGTTCTTTAATCGAATTTGTTAGTTCGTCTAAATTCTCTTGGTTAAAGCTTTTTCTAGGCTGATATTTATTTCTGACTAAAGTACTAATAGATAATTTATTTATATTTGTATCTACCTTTGTATCGCCAATTAAAGATGATAACCCTCTACCTAATCCTTTTTTAATTTTTAATGCATCCATTATGCAGCCGTTTCAAACTGTTTTTCTTGGTTAATAAATTCATCTGTAAAGCTAAAATAAGATTTACTACCAGGACAAGTTTTATCATAAATTAAAACTGGCACTCCATGAGAAGGGGCTTCTGACAATCTTACATTTCTTGGTATTACAGTTGTATAAACTTGATTAGTAAAATAATCTCTTGCTTCCTTTTCAACTTGAGAGGAAAGTTTATTTCTCTTGTCGTACATTGTTAAAAGAATACCTCTAATTTTTAAATTTGGATTTAGATTTACTTTTACTCTATCAATTGTTTTCATTAACTGTGTTAGCCCTTCAAGAGCAAAAAATTCAGTCTGCAAAGGTACTACTAATGAATGAGATGAAACTAAAGCCATTACAGTTAGAAGACTTAAAGATGGGGGGCAATCTATCAATATATAGTCATATTCTGCTCCAAAATCATTTAAATATGCCATTAATTGATCTTTTAAAAGAAAAGCTCTTTTGCTATCTCCGGCTGTTTCTACCTCTAACCCAGAAAGGTCAACATTTGAAGAAATTAATTCTAAATTTTCAAATTCAGTTTTTTTTATAACTTGAGAAATAGATTTTGTTCCATTCAATACTCCATAGATTGTTTTACTAGAATCATTTAAATTTGATAAACCTAATCCGGTTGTTCCATTTCCTTGAGGGTCTAAATCTACAACCAAAATCTTTTTATTTTGCTGTGCTAAACCTGCTGCAAGATTTATTACTGTTGTTGTCTTTCCAACTCCGCCCTTTTGATTTATTACAGATATGATTTGCGTTTTATTCAAAATTTTTTTTTTATATTTTTTATACTTACTAAAAAAGAATCATCACTTGTTAAACTCATCTTTTCCTTATACTCAAAATTCCATACCTTAAAAGCATCGTTCAAAGATTGTTTTCCATTTTTCCCCATAAATAAAATTAAATTTTTATATTTACTAAAATTTTTGCTCATTAATTCTAAAACAATGGGCAATGGTTTAAATGCACGGCCAATAACAGTATCTGACTTTAAATCGCTCTTTTTAAAAATATCTCCCTCAATAACTTCAATGTTTAAATTTAGTTTTTTTGAAACTTTTTTTAAAAAGACGCTTTTGTGATAACTTTTTTCATACAGTTTAAATTTCATGGTCTGATTTAAATTTTTCATCATAATTGCAAGAACTACTCCTGGTAGTCCACCTCCAGAACCCAAATCACTACATATAGTATCATTTATATTAATAAAATCAATGGCTTGTGCTGAATCTATTATATGTCTCTCTGTAATTATGGGAATTGGCTCGGTTTTTTTGCTTATTAAGTTAATTTTTTTGTTTTTTTCTAGTATTAGTGAAATAAACCGTTCAAATTCTATACATGTTTCACGTGAAACATTAAATTTATCTAATTTTGAATATTTTGCTAAATTTTCATCCATTAAGCTATATGCTTAATAGACTTTCTTTTAACATGTGACAACAGAATATAAACAGCAGCAGGAGTAATTCCATCAATTCTTAAAGCCTGTCCCATTGTTTTTGGCTGTATTTGTTTGAATTTAGCCTTTACCTCGTTTGATAATCCCGCTAAATCATCATAATTTACTTTATTAGGAATAATTAAATTTTCATCTCTTTTAAAAGCCAATATATCAGCTTTCTGCTTTTTTAAATAACCTCGATAATGGGCATTAATTTCTATTTGATCATCAACATCATTACCAAAAAAGGGAAGAGTAGGCCAAATTTCTCTAATTTTAGACATATTAACTCCTTTTTGAGACAAGACCTCATTAGATGATCTTAAAACACCATCTTTTGCTATCTTAATACCAAATTGCATAACTTTTGAGGGGGATATACTTAACTTTGACATTTTGCTAGATATTAGAAAAATTTTATTCGATTTTTCCTTATAGAGTTTTCTTCTTTTATTGCTAATAAGCCCTATTTTTATCCCTCTTCCAGTTAATCTTTTATCTGCATTATCTGCTCTTAGACTTAATCTGTACTCTGCTCTTGATGTAAACATTCTATAGGGTTCAGACACTCCTTTAGTAACTAGATCATCTATCATAACGCCAATATAAGCTTCAGAACGATCCAGAATAAAAGGTTCAGTATCTTTTAAAGATAAGGCAGCATTAATACCTGCTATTAACCCCTGTGCTGCTGCTTCTTCATACCCAGTAGTTCCATTAATCTGTCCAGCAAGATAAAGGTTATGAATTTTTTTTGTTTCAAGTGTTAAAAAAAGTTCCCTAGGATCTATATAATCGTATTCTATAGCGTATCCCGGTCTTAATATAGATGTATTCTCTAAACCATTGATATTATTAACTATTTCTTGCTGTACAACTTCTGGTAGTGAAGTTGATATACCATTTGGATAAACTGTATTGTCATTCAACCCTTCTGGCTCCAAAAAAATTTGATGACGGTGCTTTTCAGAAAATTTTACGATCTTATCTTCTATTGAGGGACAATATCTTGGTCCTACACCTTTTATGTTGCCAGAATACATTGCACTCTTATTTAAATTTTTTGAAATAATTTTATGTACTTTTTCATTTGTGTAAGTCATACGACATGACACCTGTTTGTTTAAAATTTTTTTAGTTAGGAACGAAAAAAAGTAAGGATCATCATCTGCAAACTGTTCTTCTAAACTTTGAAAATTTATTGTTCGTGCATCTAATCTTGGTGGTGTTCCAGTTTTTAATCTTCCAATTTTGAAATTATATTTTTCTAACTGTTCACTTAAACCAGTAGAGGGTGTCTCATCATATCTTCCCGCTGCAGTCTTTTCGTCACCTATGTGTATCATACCATTTAAAAACGTGCCTGTAGTTAGTATTAACTTGTTACATGCAACTTTTTTCCCAGATTGAGACAAAAACCCCTTTATTACGTTTTTGTTAAAAATAAACTTAATTACTGGATCAGAAAAAATACTTAAATTACAGTAGTTTACAAGTTTTTCTTGCATAAATTTACGATATAGTGATCTATCAGATTGGGTTCGTGGTCCTCTAACTGCAGGTCCTCTGCTTCTGTTTAGTAGTCTAAACTGTATTCCAGATTTATCCGCTATCTCTCCCATAACACCATCTAATGCATCTATCTCCCTCACCAGGTGTCCTTTCCCAAGTCCTCCTATAGCAGGATTACAAGACATCTCTCCGATTGTTTCTATTTTGTGAGTGAATAATGCAGTGTTAATTCCCAAACGTGCAGATGCAGTAGCTGCTTCACATCCGGCATGCCCCCCACCTATTACAACTACATCAAATGACAAATCATTTTTCATAATATTAATTTATAATTGATATTTTTTTTTACAAGAAATCAGTTAAAATTCTAGAAATAACTAGTAAAATTAAGGTTTATTTGCCTATACAAAAATCATTAAAAATTGACCCCAATATCTCTTCTACATCAACTTTTCCAACGATAATTCCTAAGTGTCTAGTAGCTAATCTAAGGTCTTCTGCAGCTTTGTCAAAATCATCTGATTCATTTTTATTTTTAAAATCTTCAAGGTGCACAATACATTGTTCTAAATGTTGTCTATGTCTTTCTCTAGTAATCAAAATGTCCTCAGAGTTTATAAATTGTTTTTTTAATTTTTCTTTAATTAAGAATATTAGTTGATCCAGATTTTTTTCATTTTTTAAAGAAATGAATATTGGATTATATTTTTTAAATTCGTTAACCATACTATCAACACCCAAATCTGATTTGTTAATGACAAGTATAGATTTATCAGACATTAAATCCTTTAAAAAACCTGTAAAATTGCCACTTTTTGGCTCTATTACTACTATATTTAAATCTGCATCTTCTGATCTTTTAAGTGCTAGTCTAATTCCTTTTTTTTCTATTTCATCTTTTGATTCTCTTATTCCCGCTGTATCAGAAACTACTACAGGTAGACCGTCTATATTAAGATGCGTTTCAATAACATCTCTAGTGGTTCCAGCAATTTCTGAAACTATAGCAACTTCTCTACGTGAAAGATAATTCAATAAACTAGATTTTCCCGCATTTGTAGGTCCAACAATTGCTATTTTAAAGCCTTCTCTAATTCTTTCACCTACTTTTTGATCATTTAAAGTCTTTTTGATTTCTGATTTAATTTTCTCAGATTTTTCTTTTATTTCTTTCAAAATATCATCAGGTAAGTCATCCTCTGGAAAATCAATTTTAGCTTCTACATTAGATAAAATTTTTATCAAACTTTCTCTCCAAGAGTTAAATTTTTTAGAATTAGCTCCTGACATTATTTTAATAGCTTGTCGCCTTTGAATTTCGGTTTCTGATGATATTAAATCAGCTATACTTTCTGCTTTAAGTAAATTTATTTTATTATTCTGAAAAGCTATTTTTGTAAATTCGCCAGGTTCGGCTAATCTGCAATTTTCTATTTGAGAAATTGAATTTTGAACTTCTTGTATAACTGCTCTACTACCATGAACATGAAATTCAGCCATATTCTCTCCAGTGTAGCTCTCTGGACCAGGAAACCATAATATTATCCCTTCATCAATTAGCTCAGAAGTATTGATATTGTTTATTTTTCTAAGTGTAGCTTTTCTTGGTGCTGGTAAATCTTTTCCAGTCATTTTCTTGATGACAGATTCCGTTTCTTTTCCAGAAACCCTAATAATAGCAATACCAGAAATTCCTGGGCCTGTAGATAAAGCATAAATTGTCATAAAATTATTATATATTGTATTGAATTAATAAATATCAATAAAATATACTATGATAATTTGGCTAGCATCATATCCAAAAAGTGGAAATACTTGGGTTAGATCAATTCTAACATCACTATTTTTTTCAAAAGATGGGAGTATAGACTTTAAACACCTTAATGCTTTTCCTAAATATCCAAACCCTGAACATTTAGAAGAATTTACAAAAGATCTTCATAGCTATGACGAAATGTCTAAATATTGGATCGCTTCACAAGAAAAGTTAAATCTTAACAATAATGTCAACTTTTTAAAGACACATCATTTACTATGTGCGTGGAAAAATTTTAATTTTACAAATCCAAAAAATACTTTAGGAACCATTTATGTCGTTAGAGATCCGAGAAATGTTTTCACCTCAGTTAAAAACCATTTTTCATTCACAGATGAGGAAGCATTAAATATGATGCTAGATAAAAACTGGAGTTTAACAAACGGAATAAAAACTATGTTAAGCTCATGGGGACTACATTATTTTTCCTGGACAAAAAATAACAAAAATGTGTTATTGATAAAATATGAAGATATGATGAATGATTTAAGAAAAGAAATATACAAAATCTTGGATTATTTGACCAAATTTAATATAAAAATTAATTTTTCTGAGGATAGAATAAATAATTGCATTAAAACATCAAATTTTTCTAATTTTCAAGATATGGAGAAAAAAGGTCTTTTTGATGAACAAATTGTTGTTGATAATAATAAAAAAAAAACTTTCTTTAAATTGGGAAAAAAAAATGATTTTAATAAGCTTCTTAATGAAAAAATTAAATATCGCTTAGAAAAAGAATTTAAAAAAGAAATGAAAGAATTAAATTATTTATAATTCTAAGAAGGCTTATTCATAGAGTTAAAAAAATCTGCATTTGACTTTGTATTTTTTAACTTAGAATTAATAAACTCAATTGCATCCATAGTTCCCATAGGAGCTATAATTCTTCTTAAAACATTCATTTTTTGAAGATCATTTTTATCAAAAATTAATTCTTCTCTTCTTGTGCCAGATTTCGTTATATCAATCGCCGGAAAGATTCTTTTATCTGAAATTTTTCTATCTAATATAGTTTCACTATTACCAGTTCCTTTAAATTCTTCAAAAATTACTTCATCCATTCTGCTTCCTGTGTCTATTAAAGCTGTAGAAATAATTGTTAAAGATCCACCCTCTTCTATATTTCTTGCGGCACCAAAAAATCTTTTTGGTCTTTGTAATGCATTGGCATCAACACCCCCTGTTAAAACTTTACCAGAGCTTGGTACAACAGCATTATAGGCTCTTCCTAATCTAGTTATTGAGTCGAGTAAAATTACTACATCTTTTTTATGTTCAGTTAATCTTTTTGCTTTCTCTATAACCATTTCTGCTACAGCAACATGTCTTTGTGCTGGTTCATCAAAAGTTGAACTAATTACTTCACCTTTAACTGTTCGTTGCATGTCTGTTACTTCTTCTGGTCTTTCATCAATCAATAGTACCATTAAATAACACTCTGGATGATTGGCTGAAATTGAATTTGCAATACTTTGTAAAATCATAGTTTTTCCAGCTTTTGGGGGAGAAATAATTAAAGATCTTTGTCCTTTGCCAATTGGACTTACCAAATCAATTAATCTAGGTGTTAAATCAGGTTTTTTTTCAACCTTATTTTTTTCAACTTCCATTACTAATTGATTGTTTGGATATAATGGAGTTAAGTTATCAAATGCAATTTTATGACGCGCTTTTTCAGGATCCTCAAAATTAATTTTACTAACCTGAAGTAATGCAAAATATCTTTCTCCATCTTTTGGCGCTCTTACTGGTCCCTCTACTGTATCTCCAGTCCTTAAGCCAAATTTTCTTATTTGGCTTGGACTAATATAAATATCATCTGGTCCAGGCAAATAATTTGATTCTATTGCCCTTAAAAATCCAAAACCATCTTGAAGTAATTGTAAAACTCCTTGTCCAGTAATTTCTTCTTTTTCTGCAAGTTTTTTTAAAATTGCAAATAAGATTTCTTGTTTTCTTAAAGTGCTAGCATTTTCTATGCCTAATTCTTCAGCTTGAGTAATTAACTGTTCAGAACTTTTTGTTTTTAATTCTTGAATATTCATAATTTGGGATGGTTGTTAGAAGATGGGTTAAATATATATACTGTTTAAAAAATTTCAATACTTAGATTGGCTTAAAAACAACAATAAAAACAATCAAAATAAGCAATATAGTGGGTACTTCATTGATAATTCTATAAAATTTTGATGTTTTAGTATTTTTATCATTTTTAAAATCAATTAAACACCTGCCCAAATAGAAATGATAAGACGTCAAAAAAATAACTGAAATAATCTTAATTTGCATCCATAAATCACTAAAAACAAAAAAACCCAAGTTATGTATTAGTAATAAACCAAATATCCAAGAGAAAATCATTGCAGGCATCATGATGTAGAAATACAATTTTTTCTCCATAGTTTTAAAAATATTTGTGGAGTTTTGATCATTTATATTTTCAACATGATAAACAAAAATCCTTGGTAGATATAATAAACCAGCCATCCAAGAAATAACCGCTATTAAATGTAAACTTTTAAATAATAAATAACTATTCATAGTTTAAACAGGGGCATTTTTTTAAGTGAGATGGACATTTTATTTCTGGAGGACAAAGATAATCGTTAAATTTATATTCATCTTTTTTAATTATTAATTCTGACATGGACATTATAAAGTCTTCATTTGTACCTAATGCTGGTATTCTTATATATTGTTTACATCCATTATCCATTGCTAGTTTTTTATACTCTATATCAAGCTCAACTAGAGTTTCTGAATGCTCAGATACAAAAGCTATAGGAACCAAAACAATATGTTTTCCATTTTTTGCATTCTCTATAATTGTGTCATCAGTCGAAGGTCCAATCCATTTTAATGGACCAACTCTACTTTGATAACTTAAAATCCAGTCTAAATTATGATGATTTAAATTTTCAATTATTTTATTTACTGATTGTTCCACCTGCCATTGGTATGGATCACCTTTTTTAATATTTTTTTCTGGCAATCCATGTGCAGAAAAAATTAATTTAAAGTTTTTTAAATCTTTTATTTTTTTATTTATTTCTTTTGTGTGAGCATTAATAAAATTTTTATCTGTTGGATAACAGCAAATAATGCTTGTTTTTATTTTATAATTATTTTTTTTACAAACATCATTCCACTCTTTAATTGAAGATCCAGAAGTCGCTGCAGAATATTGTGGATAAAGGGGCATTAATATTATTTCATCTGGATTATACAATTTAACATTTTTAATTATTTCTTCAGCTCTAGGGTGCCAACATCTCATAACTACAAAACATTTATACTCCCCACTTTTTTCATTCTGGTTAAGCTTTTTTTCCAGGGCTTTTGATTGATCTTCTGTTAGTTTTAAAATTGGTGATGATCCGCCTAATTCTTCATATATTTTTTTTGCAATAGGAGTCCTTCTATTTGCAATTAATTTAGCCAATGGATATCTTAAAAATGTAGGTAAATTTAAAATTGCAGGATCATTAAATAAATTAAATAAAAAAGGTTTTACATTTTCTAATTTATCTGGTCCTCCTAAATTAAATAATATTACAGCTTTTTTCATCTAATAATCTTTTACAAGTTTGACTAAATAATCAACTTGTATTGGGTTGGTTTCGGGCACAACACCATGTCCTAAATTAAATATGTATGGATGATCTTTGAAAATATCTAAATATTTTAAAACTTCTTTTTTTAAATTTACTTTGTCTGCTAATAATGTTTTTGGATTAAGACCACCCTGTACTGGTATCTGTATTTCTTTAGATATAAAAATTGGATCTATCTCATAATCAATACTAATTACATCTGGCTTAACAATTTCACAAAATTTTTTATAATTTTTAATTCCTCTGGGAAAACAAATTACAGGTACATTTAAAGATTTAACATGGTTAACTAAATTTAATGTTGGTGTATAAACATAATTAGGTAAATCTTTTTCAGCTATCAATCCTGCCCAACTATCAAATATCTGTATAATTGTGGCTCCATTTTTAATTTGTTGTTCAATATGGATTTTAAGAAATTTTTCTAAAATTATTAATATTTTATTAATTAAAAATTTATCTTTAAAAAAATCTCTTATTAATTCTTTTTTGGGTGAATGTTTGTTAATCATGTAAACTAATAAGGTCCATGGAGCCCCAACAAATCCTATTACATCTTTATTTTTAGTTAATACATTTTCTTTAACTTTTTTTATTGATTTATAAATAGGATGTAACTTATTTAAAAAATCCTCTTCATTAATATTAGATATTTTTTCTAAATTGACAGAACCTAATTCTGGGCCAAAATTTTTTTTAAATTCAATTTTTTGATTTAAACCATAAGGAACCATTAAAATATCAGAAAAAATTATAGCAGCATCTAATTTAAATCTTTTAAGAGGTTGTAAAGTAATTTTAGATGATAAATTTTCATTTAAACATAAATTAATAAAATTAGGATTTTCTTTTCTGATTTCCCTAAATTCCGGTAAATACCTTCCAGCTTGTCTCATTAACCAAACAGGTTTATTTGTTGTTTTTTTGTTTATTATTGTTTCATAAATAGGAGTCATAATAATAAGTAAATATATAAGTATAGTATTTGTTATATGTCATGTGAATAAAGAGAATTATTTTTTATAAACAATTTATTCAGTTATTACTCACAGTAAATACTTATTAAAAACACTTGTATATTAGGTAATTTGAAGCGTATTTTAGATTTATAAAATAAATGTATATTACTTAATTAACATGTTTATTTATGTTCATAAAATAAGGGTTTTTTCTTCATTAAAACAAAATAATTTTAATTATAAAAAATAAGCTTAATAATACAAAGATATAAACATTTTATTTATGAATAATACATATCAAATATATCTAATTTCTGATTCTACCGGAGAAACTTTAGACAGAATTTTTTTAGCTCTCAAAGCTCAATTTAAAAATTTTAATTATAAAATTCATCAATGTTCTTTTACCAGAACAAAAAATCAAATTTTAAAAATATTAGATATTTGTAAAAAAAATAAAAATTCAATAATTTTATATACAATTGTTGATAATAATTTAGCTAAATTTCTAACTCAAGAAAGCAATAAAATTAAAATCCCATGCTTTGGAGTGTTAGGAGATTTAATTCTCAGTTTTTCAAAATTACTTAATCAAAAGGCTTCACATATACCAAGCGGTCAACATGTTTT
Source organism: uncultured Pelagibacteraceae bacterium (assembly GCA_902592985.1). GTDB lineage: Bacteria > Pseudomonadota > Alphaproteobacteria > Pelagibacterales > Pelagibacteraceae > Pelagibacter. Next base: position 183,227 of record CACJGR010000001.1, read on the forward strand.
AAACGAAGAATACTATAATAGAATTGAAGCCATACAGTTTACAATGAATCATGATGACGGAAATTTAATAAACGACATAGAAAAATCTGATATAATTTTATTAGGAGTTAGTAGAACAAGTAAAACACCAACATCTATTTATTTAGCAAATAGAGGTTTAAAAACTTCAAATATTCCATTAGTTGATGAAAATTCATTGCCCGAACTATTAAAAAAAAACCCAAAAATAACATGTGTTGTTGGTTTAACAAGTGAAGCAGAAAGGTTAGTAGATATACGAAAAAATAGAATGAATATATTACAAGAGACCGAAAACATAAATTATATAAATTTTGAAAAAATTTCACAAGAAGTAGAGGATGCAAAAAAAACATTTAAAAAATATAAATGGCCCGTAATAGATGTGACGAGAAAATCTGTGGAAGAAACTGCTGCGTCAGTTATTAAAATTTATGAAATTTCAAAAGAAAATGATTGAAAAAATTGTTCTTGCATCAAAAAGTTTAGTTAGAAAAAAAATTTTAGAAGAAAATGGAATTAAATGTATTATTGAACCATCTAATATAGATGAAGATTTGATTAAAGAAAGTTTATTAAAAGAAAAGGCAACACCTAAATTAATTTCAAAAAATTTAGCAGAATTAAAAGCCAACAAAATTAGTCAAAAAAAAAATGCAGATTTGGTTTTGGGAGCAGATAGTATTATTAATTTAAATGAAGAAGTTATTTCAAAACCATCAAATAGAGATGAGGCTTTAGCCATTCTTCAAAAATTAAATGGACAAAAACACCAATTAATAAGCTCTGTTTGCATATCAAAAAATGGCTCTATGATATGGAATTATACAGATATAGCTATTTTAACAATGAAACAAATGAGTGATGAAGAGTTAAAATCATATTTAGCCAAGATAAAAGATAAAGAATTATATTCTTATAATGTCTATCAAATTGAAGGAGAGGGAAGGTCTTTATTTTCAAAAATAGAAGGAAATGAAAATACGATTATGGGTTTACCTATAAAACAAATAAAAGAATATTTAAATAATTTATGATTACCAATAAATTAGATTTATTTAGTATAGTGTTTTTAATTATTTTCTATGGAAACAATTAAATGAAAAAATATTTAGTTATAGGAAATCCTATTGAACATTCCTTATCACCTAAATTACATAATTATTGGATTAAAAAAAATAATATAGATGCAGTTTATGATAAAAAATTAATTAATGAAGGTGATATAGAAGATATAATTTCTCAAGTTAAAAATGGAAATATTAATGGAATAAATATAACAGTTCCATTCAAACAAAAAGTTATTCCTTTTGTTGATGAATTAACTTTTGAAGCTAACAAATCCCAGTCTGTAAATACCATTTATAAAGAAGGTGACAAGGTAATTGGTCATAATACAGATATGGTAGGATTTGAACTTGGATTAAAGTATGCCAATTATAATGTAAAAAATAAAAAAATATTTATATTAGGTGCTGGAGGAGTTGTTTCTTCTATAATTTTGGCTTTAAAAAAAATGGAAGCATCTCAAATTATTTTAAGTAATAGAACTAAAAAAAAAGCAGAAGATTTAAAAAAAGTTTTTTCATACTTAGAAATAATAGATTGGGGTAAAACTCCGGAGTTTCAGATGATTATTAATGCTACAAGTCTTGGATTAAAGAAGAATGATGAAATAAAATTAAATTATTCAGATATAGGAACTAACAAATTTTTTTATGATGTTATCTATAATCCCAAACAAACGATTTTTTTAAAAAGAGCTAAAATGTTTGGAAATCAAACTGAAAATGGAAAAATGATGTTTATATATCAAGCACATCAAGCATTTACTATTTGGCATAAAATTATGCCAGAAATAGATGATGAAACTATTAAATTGTTAGATTTATGATCAAAATTGGAATTCTTGGGGATATCGGTTCTGGTAAAAGTTATGTTGCAAAACAATTTGGTTTTCCAGTTTTTGATGCGGATGCTGAAGTTAACAAAATATATAAAAAAAATAAAATTTGTTTTAATAGATTGAAAAATAAACTTCCTAGATATGTTTCTTCTTTTCCAGTTAAAAAAAAAGAACTTGGAAAAGCAATTATAGACAATCAAAAGAATTTAAAAAAAATTATAAAAATAGTTCACCCGATTGTGCGAACTAATATGAATAAATTTTTTAAAAAAAATAAAAATAAAAAAATGATTGTATTAGATATTCCATTACTTTTAGAAAATAAGATTAATAAAAAGAATTATATTTTGGTTTTTGTTGATGCAAAAACAAAAGAAATTAAAAGAAGATTAAAAAAAAGACCAAACTATAATGCAAAGATATTAAATAAGTTAAAAAAATTTCAACTTCCTTTAGAAATTAAAAAAAAAAAATGTAATTTTTTAATTAAAAATAATTTTAAAAGTTCTTATATTAGAAAAAATATTAAAGTGTTAAAAAGTAAAATATTAGAAAAATGAAAGAAGTAGTTTTAGATACAGAAACAACTGGTTTATCAGTTAAAGAAGGGCATAGAGTGGTTGAAATAGGATGTATAGAACTCGAAAATTTAATTCCAACTTCAAAGAAATTTCATTGTTATTTAAATCCAGAAAGGAAAGTTTCAGAACAAGCTCTTAAAGTTCATGGATACACTGACAAATTTTTATTAACAAAAAAAAAATTTAAAGAAATAGTAGATGATTTTTTAAATTTTATAAATAATAAAAGATTAATTATACATAATGCGGAGTTTGATTTGTCACATTTAAATAATGAACTTTTTTTATTAGGAAAAAATAAAATAGATAAAAAAAATGTTGTTGACACTCTTGAATTAGCTAGAGATAAATTTCCTGGATCATCTACTAGTCTAGATGCTCTTTGTAAAAGATATAGAATAGATAATTCTAAAAGAATTCAACATACAGCCCTTATTGATTGTGAATTGTTATACAAAGTTTATATTAATTTAATTGATCAGAAAGAACCAACATTAGATTTTCAAAATCAGGAAAATGATAATTTAGATATTAATTTAATTAAAGATAATTTATATTGTAAAAAAGTAATTAAACCAACTTCAGAGGAAGTTCAGTTACATAAAAACTATTTAAAAATAAATTTAAAAAAAAATTTTTTTAATTAAATTTTTCATTATATAGTTTATTAAAATCAATTTTTTTATCAAATTGAACTTCTGTATAACCTGAATTATGTAGTATGTTTATAAATATCTTTTTTATATTAGAAGAAATTTTATTTTGAACATCGCATAATAAAATTTTTTCCAATTCTTTTTTATTTTTAATTTTTTCATCAACCTTAACAATTGATGTATATGTCATTTCGAATTGAGATTTTTTTTCATTAGGCTCTTTGTCTTCAAATTTTAAAGTTGTATTCACTTCAATAAGTTTGTTTTTTAGTGGTTTTGAAGTTATTTCAATGTTTAAATGATATTTTGATATATTATCTTTAACAAATAGATAAGTTTGTACATCGGGTGTTTCACATGACATATCTTTAACAAATTCAGTTAATATTTTAAAATTTTCTGTCATCATCTTCATCTATATCTTCAAATTCACCATTAATGAAATCTTGTTTTTTTTTACTATCTTTTGAATATTTTGTTGATACTTTTTTAAGAAGTAATTTCCTTGTAGGAGGAAAAATAATTAAAAATCCTAAAATATCTGTTGCAAAGCCAGGTAGTATTAACAAGAAAGCCGCAAAAGCTAATGCAGCACCTGAAATTATTTCATAAATAGGAATTTCATTTTTGATTATTTGTGACATTCCTGATTTAAGTGTATTAAAACCTTCATATCTTGCATAAATTACACCAATAAATGCAGTTATTAAAATAAGGGATACAGTGTTAAAAGCTCCTATTTGAGATCCAATTTTTATAAATAAATAAATTTCAATCAATGGAATTGAAATTATTAATAATAATAATATGTTCATTTAAATTTAATGTAAATTGCTTGTTGAAATTAAGCAACATACTAAATATTATTTACTTATGAATTATAGTTTTGAATATATTGATATAATACTTTTGGCAATGATAGCTGGTTTTATTTTTTTAAGATTAAGAGGTATATTGGGAAAAAGAACTGGCTTTGAAGGAAAATTGTCAACTGGCTTTAAGCAAGAAATTCAAAAAAAAGCAACCAATGAAAATCTTGAAAATCAAACCTTTGATGATTCAGCAAAGCTAGAGTTTTTAAACGGTGCAAAAACAGCTTATGAAATGATTGTTACTTCCTTTGCTAAAGGTGATAAAAATGCTTTAAAACCTCTACTACACAAAGAAATATTCCAAAATTTTTCTAACGAAATAGATCATAGAGAAAAAGAAAAAGTTAAATCTGAACTGACATTTGTTAGTATTAAATCTGCGAAGATAAAAAATTTTGAAAAAAAAGATAATATTTATACTTTTACGGTGGACTTTGTTAGTGAAATTATTACTTGTAAAAAAGATAAAAATAATAAAGTTATAGAAGGAAATCCAGATAGAATTAAAACAGTTAATGATGTGTGGAAATTTTCAAAAAATATGTGGAGTAATAATCCAAATTGGTATTTGGTAGAAACACAGTCTTAATTGAATAATAAACTTTCAGATAAAGATAAAAAAGATTGGCAAAATTTTACATCAAGTGAAGAAAAAGTTTATAATAAAGATTTATCCCTATCGCGAATAAAAACAGACAATGATCTAGTAAAAACTATTGATTTACATGGTTTTTCTTTGGAAAATGCCAATAGAGCTATTGATGAATTTATAAATAGATGTTTTAAAACTAATGTTAGTAAAATAACCGTAATTACAGGTAAAGGATTAAGATCAAATAATATTAATAATCCTTATGTTTCTAAAGATTTAAGTATTTTAAAAAATTCAGTTCCAGAATTTATAAAATCTAATCCTGATTTAATGAAAAAAATTAAAAATATTAAAGAAGCAGAAGTAGAGGATGGGGGAAGTGGTGCTTTTAATATATTTCTTAAAAAGTTTAAAGAATAAATTTAGATAAGTCTGTATCTTTAACTAATTCTCCAAGATTCTTTTTAACATATTCTGAATTAATTATAATTTTTTCACCTGATTTGTCTGTAGCCGAAAAACTAATCTCATCTAAAACTCTTTCGATAATAGTATGAAGTCTTCTAGCTCCTATATTTTCTACACTAGAGTTTACTTCTGTAGCAAGGTTAGCAATTGTATCAATTCCATCTTCAGTAAATTCCAAATCTACATTTTCAGTTTTTAAAAGAGCCTTATACTGTTTGATTAAACTGTTATCAGGTTCTTTAAGAATTCTTTTAAAATCATCACTTGTTAAAGCGTCAAGCTCTACTCTTATTGGGAGTCTTCCTTGTAATTCTGGCAATAAGTCGGAAGGTTTTGCAAGTTGAAAAGCACCAGAAGCAATAAATAAAATATGATCGGTTTTAATTGGGCCATACTTAGTGCTGACTGTTGTTCCTTCAATTAAAGGTAATAAATCTCTTTGGACTCCTTCTCTTGAAACATCACCACCGACACGATCTGTTCGTGCAGAAATTTTGTCTATTTCATCTAAAAAAACAATTCCGTTATTTTCAGTTGAATTTTTTGCTGATTTTATAATTTTATCTTGTTCAATTAATTTATCTGATTCTTCATTTATTAAAATTTCATGAGATTCTTTTACGGTCATCTTTTTCTTTTTTGCTTTATTGCCCATTGATTTTCCAAGCATTTCACCTATGTTAATCATGCCAACATTTGCTCCTGGCATTCCTGGTATTTCAAAAGATGGCATTGCATTGGTTTCATTTACTGAAATTTCAATTTCATTATTATCTAAATCACCATTTCTAAGTCTTTTTCTAAAACTCTCTCTTGTTGCAACACTTGCTTTGTTTCCAACTAATGCATCTAAAACTTTTTCTTCAGCTTGCTGCTGTGCTTGTGCGTAAACTTCCTTTCTCTTTTTTACTTTTTCCATTGCTATTGCTATTTCTAGTAAATCTCTAACAATTTGTTCTACATCTCTTCCAACATAACCAACTTCTGTAAATCTTGTTGCTTCAACTTTTACAAAAGGTGCTTCAGCAAGTCTAGATAGTCTTCTTGAGATTTCTGTTTTTCCAACTCCTGTTGGTCCAATCATCAAAATATTTTTTGGCAAAACTTCATCTTTCATTTCACCTTTTAAAGCTTGTCTTCTCCATCTATTTCTTAAGGCTATTGCTACTGCTCTTTTTGCTTTATTCTGCCCAACTACATATCGATCTAATTCTGAAACTATTTCTCTAGGAGACAAAGAACTAATATATTGATTATTTTCTTTTATATGTTTTTCTTTTTTTACTAGTGGCGTGACGTTTGAATTTTCCATTAAATTTTTTCAATTTGAATATTATTATTGGTAAACACACATATATCTGATGCAACTTTGATTGCTTTTTTTGCAACTTCTTCTGCTGATAGTTCGGTATCTATTAAAACTTTTGCAGCGGCTAAAGCGTAATTACCGCCTGACCCTATACCAATCACATCTCCTTCTGGTTCCAATACATCGCCAGTTCCAGAAATTATAAAACTTTTTTCTTTATCACCAATTGCCATTAATGCTTCTAATCTTCTCAAATATTTATCTGTTCTCCAATCTTTTGCTAATTCGACCGCTGCCCTAGTTAAATTACCAGCATGTTTTTCTAATTTTGCTTCAAGTCTTTCAAATAAAGTTAAAGCATCTGCCGTTGATCCAGCAAATCCTGCAATTACATTTCTCTTTTCAATTTTTCTTACTTTGTTAGCCGTACTTTTAATTATAGTATTACCCATACTTACTTGACCATCACTGGCAACTATTACTTCATTGTTTTTTCTTACTAATACTATTGTTGTCATAGCTTATAAGTGGATATTAAATTGAATAGTTCAAGACCAAGTCTAGTATTATTGCCATAATTGCATAATAGATATATACCTTTTTTAAATTATGAAGCGTAAAGCAAAAATAAGCAGAAAAACTAAAGAAACCAATATTAGCGTTGATTTAAACATTGATGGTAAAGGAAAGTACAAAATTGATACAGGTATAGGATTTTTAAATCACATGCTTGAACAATTATCCAAACACTCATCAATGGATTTAAATATAAAAGCAAAAGGAGACACGAACATTGATTTACATCACACTACAGAAGACACCGGTATAGCAATAGGTGAGTGTCTTAAAAAAGCATCTAAGAAATTTGTTGGTATTAAAAGATATGCTCATGCATTAATACCAATGGATGAAACATTAACTAGAGTTGCAATTGATGTTTCTAATAGACCTTATTTAATTTGGAAAGTTAAGCTTAAAGTGGAAAAACTTGGCGAAATGGATACAGAACTTTTTAAAGAGTGGTTTCAAGCTTTTTCTCAAGCTGCAGGTATTACTTTACACGTTGAAAATATTTATGGTGATAATAGTCACCATATCATAGAGTCTTGCTTTAAAGGTTTGGCAAGATCATTAAGAGCTGCTTTAGAAATGGATCCTAGGAATAAAAATACAATTCCTTCAACAAAAGGTTCTTTATAAATTTGATGAATGTCACAATTGTTGACTACAACTCAGGCAATATTAGCTCTGTAATAAATTCTTTTAAAGAAGTTGCACAAAACAAAGTAAATATTGAAGTCACAGCTGATTTAAACAAAATTAAATCAAGTGATAAGCTCGTTTTACCAGGACAGGGTTCATTTAAGAGCTGCGTAGATGCTTTAAACAATATCAATGGTTTAGTAGACACATTAAACGAGTTTGCAATAAACAACAAAAAACCTCTGTTAGGAATTTGCGTTGGTTTACAAATGTTTGCAGATATTGGTTATGAAGAAACAGAAACAAAAGGATTAGGTTGGGTTTCTGGCAAGGTTTCTAAAATTGATAATCAAAATGGTAAATATAAACTTCCTCACATTGGTTGGAACCAAATAAATATTGTTAAAGAAAGTAAAATTTTTAAAAATATAGAAAATAATTCTCACATGTATTTCGTACATAGTTATGAATTTATACCAAATGATAAAAATGTAATTTCTGCAACAATTGATTATTCAACAAATATTGTTTGTTCTGCAGAAAAGGAAAATTTGTTTGGAACACAATTTCACCCTGAAAAGAGTGATAAAATTGGGTTAAAAATTATTGATAATTTTATAAATTTATAATTAAATTATGAAAATATTTCCAGCTATAGATATTAAAGATAAAAAATGTGTAAGATTAATTAAAGGAAACTTTGATAATAAGACTGAATATGGAATGTCTCCTATTGATCAAGCAAGTAAATATAAAGATCATGGGTTTAAAAATTTACACATTGTTGATTTAGATGGAGCTTTAACTGGAGAGACTGTTAACTTGGATATTATTCAAGAAATAATTAGCAAATTTGATCTTAAAATTGAAATTGGTGGTGGAGTTCGAAACTTTGAAAGTATTAAAAAATACACTGATGTGGGTGCTGAAAAAGTAATTTTAGGTAGTGCTGCTATAAAAGATAAAAATTTTTTAAAAGAAGCTTGTTCTAAGTTTCAAAATAAAATTGCTTTAGGCTTAGATGCTAAGGATGGATATTTGTCTGTATCTGGATGGAAAGAAAATTCAAATCAATTGACTTTAGATTTTTTAAAAGAAGTAAATGATTATGGTGCAAGTAGATTGATTTATACTGATATTAATAGAGATGGCACTAAGGCAAGCCCTAATTTTGAGGAGACAGCAAAACTAGCTGATATATCTAATTGCCCTGTAATCATATCTGGAGGAGTTTCTTCAATTACAGATATTAAAAAAGCAAAAGATTTAAATAATAAAAATATTGAAGGTATAATAGTCGGTAAAGCCATTTATGATGGTGACATACAGTTATACGAACTAGCAAAAGAAATAGATGCTTAAAAATAGAATAATTCCTTGTCTTGATGTTAAAAATGGAAGAGTTGTTAAAGGTATAAACTTTGTTGACCTTAAGGATGCTGGAGACCCAGTTGAACAAGCTAAAATTTATAGTGATGGTGGTGCAGATGAAATTTGTTTTTTAGATATAACTGCATCTAACGAAAACAGATCGACTATTTATGAAGTTATTAAAAAAACTTCTAAAAAATGTTTTGTTCCTTTAACAGTTGGCGGCGGAGTAAGAAACATTGAAGATATAAATAAACTCTTAAATTGTGGAGCGGATAAAGTGTCTATAAATACTGCGGCAGTAAAAAATCCAAAAATTATTATGGAAAGTTCATTAAAATTTGGATCACAATGTATTGTAGTTGCTATAGATGCAAAAAAAGAAGCAAATAGTTGGGAAATTTTTACTCACGGAGGGAGAAATAAAACAAATATTGATGCAATAAAATTTGCAAAGCAAATGGAAGAATATGGTGCAGGAGAATTACTGGTAACATCAATGGATAGAGATGGGACTCAAAAAGGTTATGATATAGATTTAATGAAAAAAATATCAGAAATGGTAAATATACCAGTTATAGCCTCTGGTGGAGTTGGCAATTTAGATCATTTAGTAGAAGGAATTATTCAAGGTAAAGCAAATGCGGTATTGGCTGCATCTATATTTCACTATGGAAAATATTCAATTAAAGAAGCAAAGCAATATTTGGACTTAAAAGGAATTCCTGTTAGAATTTAATTATGTTTAATGGTTTAGAGGAACTGGTCAAAATTATTCGTCAAAGAAAAAACTCTTCACCAGATAAATCTTACACAAATAAATTACTAAATGATAAAAATTTAAGTAAGGAAAAAGTTAAAGAAGAAATCAAAGAGTTATTTGAAGCTGTTAAAAAAAATACTAATAAAATTCATGAATCTGCAGATGTATTATATCATTTGTTAGTTTATTTAGAGACTAATGAAATTAAAATAGAAGATGTAATTGAAGAGCTGAACAAAAGAAAAAAAAATAGATAATTTTTATGGCAAAATTTTTTGTAGTTATAGTTTTAATGTGCTTGGTATATATAGGTTTTAGCAAAGTTATGGATACTAACTTGTTAGTGGGAGAAAAAATAAGTAAAAAACTTGATATTGAAGATGTTGAAAAGGAAACTACGGTAATAGGTTTAATGATGTATTTAGGAGACCCGCCAGTGATGAAAGAACACTTATTAATGTACTCAAACGAAGATTGTTTAATAAAAAAAGATATAGCTGAGTTGACTTCAAGTGCAATCTATAAATGTTTAAAGGTTGACGCTGTTGTAAAAAATAAAAAAATTGTTAGCATTATTAAAGAAATTGAGGTTATTAAATGAAATATGATGATAATAATATTTTTGCAAAAATATTAAGAGAAGAAATATCTTGTAAAAAAATTTATGAAGATGATCATGTATTATCATTTTACGATATTAACCCTCAAAAAAAAATTCATGCTTTAGTTATACCAAAAGGCAAATACATAGATTTAGATGATTTTAATGCCAAAGCTTCAGATGAAGAAATTGTTGGTTTAATCAAAGGGATTTCAATAGTTGCAAAAAAATTAGGTATATCGTTGGATGTAGGCAAAGGATATAGAACTCTTTCAAATTTAAGTGAAGATGGCGGTCAAGAAGTTCCTCATTTACACTTTCATTTATTTGGAGGTGAAAGAGTAGGAAAAATGGTTGAGTGATTGAAGAAATTTTTAGAACATATTTAGAAATTAAATCTATTAATGATCTAAATGAAGTTCAAAAACCTACACATAATTATTCGTTAAATTTAATTCAACCTAAGGATTTTCAACTAAATAAGTTTCTCTATAGACAGATTGGAAAAAAATATTATTGGCTTGATCGTTTAGAATGGACTGATAAAAATTGGATTGCATACGTTTCTAATAAAAATCTTAAGACTTATCTTCTAAAAAATAAAGATAATTTGGTAGGATATTATGAATTAATATTTAATAGGGAAAAACAAGAAATTGAAATTGCCTATTTCGGTATTTTAGAAGAATATTTTGGAAAAAAATTAGGAGGATTTTTATTAACTGATGCAATTAAAAAATCATTTTTATTAAATGCAAGAAGAGTTTGGGTACATACTTGTTCATTAGATCATAAAAATGCTTTAAAAAATTATTTATCTAGAGGAATGACAATTTTTAAATCCGAGATTCTAAAAAAAGAAATTACTTAATTCATTTTAGGCAGTTTAAAAATATCTTTATCAATTTTTTGATTTACTTTAATTTTGGAAATAAAAGTAATTACTAAATTTTGATAAATATCTTCAGTTTGCCAACCAATTAAATTTAAAGTTTGATTATCAAAAAAGATATTAATTTTATTATCATTATTTACTACAGTGAAATTAAAATATTTGTTATCAACAACTCTACCTTCTGTATTTTTAATTTTGTTAATTAAATAGTTTTTATCCAAAATTAATTCTAAAGGAGTTTTTTTAAGCAGATAGAAATAATATTGATTATTTGTTTGGTTTTTGATTACTAATGATTTTCCATTAGAAACCATAATTTTTTTATTAAAATTATTATATAAACAGAAAATTTTTTTTGGATATTCAATTATACAATTTCCCTTTTCAGTTTTTTTACCAATTGTTTGTTTAAAATCAAAAGTTAAGTTGTTAGTTTTTTGTAAATTTAAAATAATTTGTTCTTTTAAAGAAGCTTGTAATGGCTTAAAAAAACTTAAAAATAAACAAATAACTACTATTTTTTTTATCATTAAAGAACTTCTCGTTTACCAACATGATTTGCCTTACTAACAATTCCGTTTGCTTCCATCATATCAATTATTCTTGCCGCACGATTATATCCAATTTGAAGTTTTCTTTGTAAAAATGATGTAGATGCTTTTCCTTCTGATTTTATAATATCTAATGCTGCATCATAAAGCTCATCTTTTTCTCCACTTTCAGCAACATTTTCTCCCATTTCTTTTTCATCTTTAAAATTTAATATTTCATCTACATAGTCAGGTTCTTCTTGAGAACGTAAATGATTATTAATTTTTTCAATTTCATTTTCAGATACAAATGGTGCATGAATTCTAACCATCCTATTTGCTGATGACATATAAAGCATATCTCCTTTACCAAGTAACTGTTCAGCACCTTGTTCTCCAAGTATAGTTCTACTATCGATTTTTGATGTTACCTGAAATGATATTCTGGTTGGAAAATTAGCTTTAATTGTACCTGTGATAACATCAACACTTGGTCTTTGAGTGGCCATTATAATATGAATTCCAGCAGCTCTAGCCATTTGTGATAATTTTTGTATATAATTTTCTATTTCTTTTCCAGCAACTAACATTAAATCTGACATCTCATCAACAATTACCACAATGTAAGGCATAGGGAGTTTATGTTTAGAGTTATAGCCATCTATATTTCTAACGCCTTCTTTAGTCATTAATCGGTATCTACTTTCCATTTCTTTAACAACCCAACCTAAAACTGATGCCGCTTTTTTTGCTTCAGTAATTACTGGACACAATAAATGTGGAATGTCTTCATATGTAGATAGTTCTAACATTTTTGGATCAATTAGAATAAATTTACATTTATCTGGTGTATGGCGATAAAGAAGAGATAAAATGATCGTATTAATACAAATTGATTTTCCCGAACCTGTTGTACCAGCAATTAATAAATGTGGCATAGAAGAAAGATCACCAGTAACTGGAACACCAGAAATATTTTTTCCCAATGCAATTGGTAATTTAATATCTTTTTTAGAAAAGTCGTTATGAGAAATAATTTCGCTCAAATAAACATTTTCTCTAGATGAATTGGGCAATTCAATGCCAATAGTATTACTTCCAGGAATTGTTGAAATTCTAGCAGATTCTGAACTGGTGTTTCTTGCAATATCTTCAGATAAATTGATTATTTTTGAAACTTTAATTCCTGCTGCAGGTTCAAATTCATTTAAAGTGACAACAGGACCATGGCTTACTTTTTTTATTTTCCCTTCAACACCAAAGTCTAAAAGAATTTTTTCTAAAAAATCAGAATCAACCCCCTCTTCATCTAAGGATTTTTGCCTTTCTTTTTTTGAAGGCAATCTTAATAAATCAATTGAAGGTAAAATAAATTTTGATTTAGCAGTTTTAGTTTCTATTGTATTTTTAATAAATGGTAAATCTTCTTGAACAGGTTCTTTATTTTCAGTTACGGGATTAATATACCTTTCGTCATTTACTAAATTTTTTTCTTTTTTCCTAAAAATAAAATTAAATAGTGTTTTAAAAAAATTTATACATGAACTTAATTTAAAATTAACACTTATTAAAAATAATGATAAAATAATTATTATTAAAATATAATAGGAAATTTCTTGGTTTAAATTTACCAATGAAGTTAAAAAAGTTTTTTCTAAAAATTTTCCCACAAAACCTCCGTTACCATTAATTGATAACCAAAAAGAGGTTGGATAAAAAACAGAAAAAAATAAAGCCCCTAAGAGTGAATACAAAATTGTATAAAATAAATTTGTTATTAAGAGAAAAACCTCTTTTGATCTTATAATATTTATGCTTGTAAAAAATAAACTAATTGAAATAAGCACAGAGATAAGGCCTAAAGACTGAAAAAAAAGATCTGATGTAAAGCTGCCTTTAAATCCAAGAATATTTTGAATTTCTGTATTTTCAGGAAAAATAAAGTTTGGATCTTCTGGGGAATAACTTAGTAAGGAAATGAGCAAGAATATACTAATTACTAATATTACCAATCCAAATAGTTCAATAAATTTTTTGATTATAAAATTTAAGCTGTTATTGGCTAATTTTTTTATTTCCATAAATAATGAATCAAATTAATCACTTTGTATCATTTAATAATTATGGTTAAAATTAAATTTTGAATATGAATATTTGTTTAATAGGAGATACTCTTACAAGCTTGGTACTAGCAAAGAACTTAATTAACAAAAATATTAATGTTTTTGTTTATTGTAAAAACTCTCAAAAGCATGATTTTCAATCAAGAACTATAGGAATATCTAAAAATAACTTTGATTTTTTTAATAAAGAAATAATTAAATTTAAAAAAGGTATGTTTTGGAAAATAAAAAAAATTGAAATTTATAGTGAAAAACTTAAAGATGAAAAAATTTTGAATTTTTAAAAATAATGAAG
>CACJGR010000002.1 GCA_902592985.1 uncultured Pelagibacteraceae bacterium
AAATTGATATTTTTTTTTTTCAAAGGCGTTTTACCATGACCTAGTATGTCATAGGAAAGGGCAGTATAATCTTTGAAATAATCTATCTGTGGTTTCCAAATTTCGTGAGTTAAACCTACACCATGTACAAACACTAATGGTATTTTTTGATCTTTTTTATTTAATAAGTAAAAAGTTCCTGATGGATCTATATTATTGATCATCAAGTTTTATTTTGGCTCTATGCCCATTTCTTTCATGTCTTGATATCTGTCACCAGTTCTTGCATGAGCTCTTCCACTAGAAGCACCACCAATTGCTATTACAATTTCATCATCGAAAGGTGCATCATGAATGGTGAATTCATGTGTTAAATAATAAGGTCTTAATCCCGAATCTGTTTTATGCATCATAGGTATTGAAATTTTTGATCCTGCTGGTCCTCTTGTGTTAGTAAAACTTAAATATGAAGTGCCACCAACAGCATCTCTAAATTTATTACCAAATCTTAATGTATGAATAAAAGCAGAAGCGTGTTCAATTTCACCATTTAAACCAACTGTTCCTGCCTTACCATAAGCTAAAATTTTTTCAGGAGATCCAATTTCTTTTATTAATTCTGGAACAAGAATATCACCTAATTTTGGAGCTAAATCTAAAATAACTGGTTTTAAGTCTTCCACAAAACCTTTTCCACTCCATGGATTTTTAAATACAGCTGCAACAGAAACTAACAAAACTGGTTCTTTTGCTTCCTTGCCTCCTTCAATAAAAGTTTTATCTACAAATTTTGTAAATTTTCTTAGTTCTAATTTCATTATTTTATTTTATGTTTAAAACTGTCTCTTCTAAAACTGTATAGCGCTTTTGGATCTACATCAACATCTATGACTGAAGGTTTATTACATTTTAATGCAGCTTTTATAGCTTCATTTACCTCTGAAATTTTATTTACTTTAAATCCTTTGGCGCCATAAAGTTCAGCAACTTTGTCAAATTGAGGACTGCTTATGTCAGTTCCGAGATATCTTTTTCCAAAAAAATCTTTTTGATAAGCTTTTTCTGCACCCCAACTTTTATTATTCATAACAATAGTAATGGTATTTATTCCATAATCTACTGCAGTACTAAGTTCAGAAATTGTCATTCCAAACCCTCCATCTCCCATAAGACTAACTACAGTTTTTTTGGGTTTTGCAATTTTAACTCCTAAACCACAAGCAAAAGAGAAACCGACTAAACCAAAATCTAATGGAGTAAATAAAGATGGTGGATTGTAATATTCAAGAGCATCTGTTGCTTGCAGGCACAATGTTCCAGCATCTAAAGTTATTGCAGAATTTTTAGGAATTACACTTCTTAATTGTTTAAATAATCCTTGCGGTTGAATTGGAAATTTTTTTAATAAATTAACTTTATCTCGATCATTTAAGAATTTAATTCTTTCTTTTAAATATTTGTTTGTCCAATTTTTTACATCTAAAATATTTCTTTGTTTTTTTATTTCATTATAAATTTGGTTTGTGACGGTTACAGCATCAGCATGAATTCCAACAGAAATTGGAAAATATCTTCCAAGCATTTTCTTTTCTAATTCAACTTGGATAATTTTAGCTTTTTTATTTATATTATCGTATGAATAAAAAGTTGAATTAAATCCAAGCCTAGTTCCTAAAGCAATGATAACATCAGCTTCTTTAACAAGTTTAGACGCAATTGGATTGCCTCGAGGGCCCATTTGCCCAGCATTTAGCTTATGATTAAATGGTATGGCATCGCCGTGACCTGCCGATGTCACTATTGGTATATTTAATAATTTTTACTGCTTTTTTTATATAATTTTTTTTACCTTTAATTGAACTTTGATCTTCATAAGATTTTTTATTTTGATTTATATTAAATTTTGATGAAGTGGCTAAAATATTTCTTGGTAGATTTATACATACTGGACCTCTTCTAGGCGACATAGCAATTTTAAAAGCATTACTGAAAGTACTTGGTATTTTTTTAACATTAGTAACTGTCCAAGTTTTTTTAGTAATAGGTTTAAATAAAGATTGTTGATCAAGACCTTGAAATGCATCCTCCATTTTATCTTTTGTAGAATACGATCCTGCTATTGAAACGACAGGTGAAAATGCAGCTTTAGCTTGAGCTATTCCTGTGACTAAATTTGTTGCGCCAGGTCCGTTTTGTCCTGCAAGAATTACACCAGGTTTATTAGATGCTCTAGCATAACCATCAGCCATGTGAGTTCCAGTTCTTTCATCTCTAACACCAATAAATTTTATTGTTTTTTCATGGTAAAGAGCGTCAAACATTTCCATGGTCGCAGAACCAATTAGTCCAAACACATGTTTAACTTTTTCTTTTTTTAATGATTTTATAGCTGCTTGACCACCAGTTAGGCTTTTTTTAGATTTGTTCACGAAACTTTTTTGACTTCAGTATCCATATCATTTTTAAAGTGCGGCATTACTTTTTCTGTAAACATTTTAAGGCTTTTCATGCAGTCTTGGTGTTTAACTCCTGGAAAATTCGACCAAACTTGTAAGTTTTGTAAATTTAATTCTGATTTAAGCTCTTTTATTTTATCAATTACATATTTTGGAGTACCAAAGAGCATGTTACGTTTATGAAGAAAATCGTAACTTAATAAATCTAATTTACCTTTAGTTACCGGCAGTTCTTCTCCTGGATCCATATGATTTCCCAAACCTCTCCAATGGCACACCCATTTCATATAATTTACCATATGTTGACCAGCCTTTTCTTTAGCTTCTTCCATAGTATCGGCTACAAACATATCTCTTACTAAAGAAATACCTTCTCCCATCGGTACATTTCTTTTTTCAAATTCTGACCTTGCATTTTTATAGGCTTCAAACTTAATTTTTAATGCTTTAACAGTAGGTATCCACATTATAGTATTTATTCCTTGTTTACCTGCCCATTCTATTGATCTAATTCCATCAACAACTTGATGAATAGGTGGATAAGGTGTTTGATAAGGTTTTGGAACAACACTAATTTTTTCCATAACATTTGTTTCCATATTTAAAAATTCTTTACTTGGCGGACTCATATCGTGTTGCCAAACATAATTAGGTGTTGGATAAGTATAAAATTCACCTTTATGATTAAAAAATTTTTCTTTCCAAGCTTTTTTTAGTATTGTTAGAGTTTCTTCAAATAGTCTAAAATTTTTTGCTTGGTCTTTCATGTCAGCTTCAATATTTAAATTTATAGCTTCTCTCCCATAAATTCCTCTGCCAATGCCAATTTCAACTCTTCCTTTAGATAACTGATCCAATAAAGCAATATCTTCAGCCATCTTAATAGGATTATGAAAAGTAATAACATTACACGCTTGTCCAATTCTAATATTTTTAGTTCTTGCAGCAGCGTCTGCACCCATCATTAAAGGATTAGTACAAGCTTCCATTCCTTCATGATTAAAATGATGTTCAGTATACCAAATAGAGTTCCAATTATTTTGATCGCAATAAGTTGTTATATCTCTAGCCTCATCAAGTAGCTTGTCATAGGGTTTATGGTTCCAATTTGTAGTATTACAAAAATATCCAAATTTCATTCATCCTCCTTAAACATTAAAACTTAAAGGACCGATCCCACTTTCGTATTGGAAATAACGACGAGTTATGTATCGCTTTATAAAATAATCATATTATTTTTATCTTAATTTTTCAACATTTTTTAAGATATTAACTTAGCAATTCTTTAATATTTTTATCTAACTGTCTCTCAAAATTTTTGTCATTTCCAGGATTTGCTGCGCAATGCCCGTAAGGCGAGTTTATGGGTCTTAAAGAAGAACGAGGTATAAACTTATTTTCATATTTATTATCCTCGGTTCTAAAATATAAATCTTGATTACATGGCATTAAAATTGTCTTTGCCCTTATTGATTTAAGAGCTTTAATATAATTATTTTTATACACTGGACTTTTACTTATATCGTTTAATTGCCATGTTTGTAATTTTGATAATAGATTATTCGCATCCCAATTTTTTGCATGATCATTTGCCCAATCCTTAAGTAATTCTTCTGCATCCTTAAAACCAAATTTTTTATAAAGTTTCTCCCTATAAAAATCTTGAGAGAAAGCCCAACCTGCATAAACTCGTCCAAAAGCTTTTAAACCTTCAACTGGTTGTTTTTTATAATTTCCTTTATTCCATTTTTTGTCAGCTACAAGAGCTGCTTTAACTCCTTCTAAGAAAACATGATTGTGTATAGAAGTTTTTGATGATGCACAAAAAGGAAGTATTGCTTTTACCATTTTAGGATATTGAGCAGCCCATTGATATGATTGGCAGCCTGCCATTGACCACCCAGCAACTAGGGCAATTTTTTTTATTTTTAGTTTTTCAGTAATAAGTTTGTGTTGACAATAAATATTATCCCATAATGTTATAGTTGGAAATTTTGAACCTTTTTGAATTTTAACAGCATTAGTTGGCGAGGAAGACAGACCATTGCCAAACATGTTAATTGATACGATAAAATATTTATTTGGATTAATAGCTCTATTTTTCCCTATAAATCCTTCGTTTCTAATATGACTTCCAGTATAAAATGTAGGAAGAATTATTACATTTGAGCGATCTTTATTTAATTTTCCGTATGTTTTGTAAATTAACTGTGCTGAATTTAAAATTTTACCAGATAAAAGTTTAATATTACCTAAGTTAAACTTTTCATATTTTTTCATTAATTAGTAAAGTCTAAGATATTCTTTTACTTCCCAATCAGTAACCGCTTGATGATATCGTTCCCACTCATCATTTTTGTAAGATAAAAAAGATTTTTTCATTACAGGTCCCATAACTTCATCTGATAATTTATTAGCTTTTAATGCTTCTATTGCTTGCATTAAATTTTTTGGCAACCTTTTAATTCCTAATTTTTTAAATTCTGCATCAGTCATTTGATATAAATCTTGATCGGTTGGTTTTCCAGGATCAATTTTATTTTTAATCCCATCCATTGCTGAAGATACGGTCATTGCCAATGCTAAGTAAACATTCATAGTCATATCTGCAGCTCTATTTTCAATACAATATCTATTTTGTGGTAAACGAAATTGAGCCGATCTGTTATTATGACCATAAGTAATATTAGTTGGTGCCCAAGTTACAGTTCCACCTTCAAAACCTCCAACTCTTGGAACTAGTCCATTATATGAATTAACCGTTGAACATGTAATTGCTGTTAGTGCTTCAGAGTTTTTCATAAGTCCACCAACAGCATATTTGGAATGTTTAGACCAACCTTTTCCATCAGTAAAAATATTTTTTTCAGGTTTATTAACATCTTCCATAGAAAAATTTATATGAGCTCCAGATCTCCAATCACCTATTGTAGGTTTTGGCATAAATGTAATGAACATATTATTTTTTTTTGCAACTTCTTTTAAAAGAACTTTTAAAAAAACTAATCTATCTGCCATTTCTAATAAATTTGTATAATGAAAATCTAATTCAAATTGTGAATAAGCTCCTTCAGCAACTACATCATGCAAATTCCATCCTAATTCTTCAAGAATATCAATTAATTCTTTTAAAAAATGCATAGAGTCTAATGAGTATTCAACATCATACCCAAATGCTTGTCTTCTAGGTCTTATTCCATTAATTGGGTCGCTATCTATAGCTTTAACTGGTTTACCATCTTCTCCATATTTCATTGCAATAAATTCAGGCTCAATACCACACATTCCTTTGTAACCTGAATCTTGAGCTTTCTGCATTGCACGTTTTAATGCTTGTCTTGGACAAACATTGTATGGTTTATCTTCCCAATATAGATCTGCAAAAATAATTGCCATTGTTTTATCCCAAGGACAAACATAAACACTGTCTAAATCAGGCAACATTATTTGATCAGAGTCTGCTGGAGTTAACTCTGGTACAAAAGATATAGAATGTACGGCAAACTGAGGACCTTTGCCTAAACACAAAGGTTCAAAATCACTCATGGGCACCGGCTTTGTTTTTGGAATACCGTGTAAATCTATCCAGCTTGACATTACATACTGAACACCTGCAGCTTTAAGTTTTTTATGAACTGCAGGAATTTTTTTTCTGTTTCTTTCTATAGCGTCTTTAAAACTTTCGTAATATATTTTATTTTTCATTAGATAAATTATTTTGGCATATCCTCTGGATCAATTCCAGGAACAAATGTAATGCCAGCTTTTTGTTTCCAATCGTGAGGATAAGCAGCATAGAATATCACACATTTTTCATCACATTCATAAGCTATATGATTATCCTTTGGGATATAAAGTACATCCCCTGGGTTACATATATAAGATTTACCATCACATGTTAGTCGAAAAGTTCCTTCCATACAGTAAATAATTTCATCACATGTTAAGTCCCAAGGAACAGAAACTTTATTTAAAAAATTTAATCCACCACACATAGTGTTACTTACTTTACTTGTTACAAATGGTTTTATGTAAGACTTTCCAGGTTCTAATGTGTGAAGTCTATTTTCAATATCTTTAAATTTATATAATTGTGGTTCTTTAGACATTAATATTCCTTTCAGTTTTATATTTTTATTGGTTCGTTAAGTTCTACTTTATATCCGTCTGGATCTTCACAAAAAGCTATTACTCTGGTTCCGTGTTTCATTGGACCCGGTTTTCGGGTAATATTAACTCCTAGCTTTGTAAGATCTTCACAAGCTTTATAAACATCTGGAGTTTCTATACAAATATGTCCCCAACCGTTTCCTTTATCATAATCTTCTTTTTGATCCCAATTATGAGTTAATTCAAGACATGGAGATTCATTTTCAAGTCCATACCCAATGAACGCATTAGTAAATTTTCCATCAGGATAATCAGTTTTTCTCAAAACTTTCATTCCTAAAGTTTTGCAATAAAAGTTAAAAGAAGTTTCTAAATCTTTTACTCTTATCATTGTATGGGCCAATCTGTATCCATCATTTACATTTTTAGACATTTTTTCTTCCTTTCTTTAATTTAGAATTTTTCATAGTTGCATTTATTATAAGTTTTTGAAATGCCTGAACTCCTTTTTCCCAATGAGGAGAAAGCAAACCTCCTTGTTCAGATGCTGGTGACGATCTTCCTTCTTGCAATCTTTCACACATTTTATGGTCTTCTTTATGAACGCTCCACCAGATTTTTTTTGCAGTGTTACTTTCCTCTTCAGTCATACTTTTTCCATCCGAAGTATAAATTATTCTTTTTTGAATAGTTTCTCCAGGACTTATTGGTATATTCAAATACACTCCAATTTGATTGGGAAAATAATTTGCAATTATAAAATTTGGAAAAAGTGACAAGTAACGTGATGTAACTGATAAAGCATTACTATTTTTTTCATCTTCTTCCTTTACATTAATGCCACTTCCATAACAAATTCCATCTACAATTGTGTAATGGTCTTTAAGCGGTTGATTTGTTGTTGATTTATGAACAAATTGAACATGGTAAGGTTCTATAAAATTCTCAATTAGAAATTTCCAATTAGAGTTTATTTTTCCAAAGTCTAAAGTTGCAGCATATTTTAATTTTTTAAAATCTATGTCTTCAAATTTTTTTATAAGTGGTTTTGCATAATCCGAAAATTTTTTAGCTTTTCCATTTAAATTTACAAAAATCCAATCATGCCAAATATGGATACGTATTGGTTTAAGTCCGTGATCTAAAAAATTAAAACCTTTAGGTTTATGCCGATTGGTTCCACCAATATGTGGGGCAGCTTTTAATTTTCCTTCAAGATCATATGTCCAAGAATGGTAAGGACAGCGAATAGCTTTTCCAACATTTTTTTTTTCATCAACTAGTTTAAGGCAACGATGACTGCACACATTATGAAATGCATTAATTTCGTTACTGCTATTTTTTACAATTAATATAGGTTTGTTAGCTATAAATACTGGTATTACATCACCAGCTTTTAAAAGTTCGTGAACAAAACCCACAAAAAGCCATCCATTAGATAAAACTGTATTACATTCTTTTTTCCAGAATTCATGATCTGTGTAAGTTTTTGCAGGAAGACCAAATATAGTATTAATATTTTTGGGTTTTTTAATTTTAATTAAATTTTTATTTTTCGACATGCCTAGATTTTGTTTTTTATATTGAAAACCCTATTTTAGAACATTAAGATTTACAATAAAATATTTTTAATCAATAAGATCGTTAAGTTTAAAATGAATAAAGATGATTTAATAACAAAAGATTTTAGAGGATATAAACAAGCAAGATTACCAAGTATTGATGAAATTATATCTCGTGTTGAACCTGAAACACCTTGTGGAGAATATCTTAGACGTTATTGGCATCCAGTAGCTTTAAGTTCTGAGATTAGTCAAGTGCCAAAGGAAATCCGTATTCTTGGTGAAGATTTAGTTATTTTCAAAACAAAAGAAAATAAAATTGGATTAGTTCATAAAAACTGTCCTCACAGAAGAGCATCTTTAGTTTATGGAAAGATCGAAAAAAACGGCATTAGATGTTGCTACCATGGTTGGTTATTTTCTCCTAATGGCGAAATACTTGAAACACCTGGTGAGGATCCAGATTCAAAGTCAGCGGCTAAATTAAGAAAAACATTTAAGCTTGGAGCATATCCAGTAAAAGAATTTAATGGTTTAGTTTTTTCATACATGGGTCCAATGAAAAAAATACCCGAGTTTCCCCACTATGATGCATTTGATATTCCTGAAATTACAAGAAGACCTTATCGTATAGATTATAAGTGTAACTGGATTCAGGTACTAGATGCCATTATGGATCCTGTTCATACTTCATTTTTACATGGACAAAGTTCAGGAATACAATTTTCTAAAGGTTTTGCAGAAATAGGTGAATTAGAGTTTTTTGAAAGAGGAATTCAGTATCTTGGATGCAATACTCGACGTGTAGATGATTATGTTTGGGTTAGAGTTAATGAATTAATATTACCTAATTTTACTCAAGCTGGTTCAGCTTTTGCTGCCGATGGAACCAAGACTCGTTATTTTGGTCGTAGTTCATTTACTAGATGGGTTGTTCCAGTCGATGATAAT
Organism: uncultured Pelagibacteraceae bacterium; assembly: GCA_902592985.1. Classification (GTDB taxonomy): domain Bacteria; phylum Pseudomonadota; class Alphaproteobacteria; order Pelagibacterales; family Pelagibacteraceae; genus Pelagibacter. Next base: position 9,059 of record CACJGR010000002.1, read on the forward strand.
AATAGTATTGCATTAGCATGGGGTAATTTTGGCGAAAGAGGCGACCCGATAGAGTTTAACACCAAAGAAGGATGTGAAAGAATTGAAGCTGGTGAAATCATGGACAGAACTTGGGAAGAAAAACAAGAAACACCAGGGGACGCAGAAGCTGTTGAAGGAATGGGTTCTATAAGCGCTCATAAAGGAGAACATTTAATGCCAACTGATTATGGAGTTATGGTTTACAGACGTCGTATTAGAAAATTAGTCAAAAGTTTAGGAGAAGGTAAAGAACCACCACAACCTCAACAAAAAAAAGGAGACATAGTAAGGACTAATGGACAAGATACAGTATTAAGAGCACCTAAAAGAAATATTGACGATCGTAAGTTTATAAAATCAATCGGATCAGCAGTTATGAAAATGCAATTTGAAGCAGAAAAAATGCCAATTAAAGACCGAGACAACCATATTATAAATAAATTATCCAACATGGAAAAGAACGGAGCATTTTGAAAAATATTAAAAAAATTAAAATACATGTTAAAAACAACCATTGGGCACCTGGATCTTTTCCAACTGACGAGGAGGGAGAAAAAAATTTTACAATAACAAAAGATGATTTTGATAAAGCACTTGAAAAATTTCCTGAAGTTAAAGAAAAAATAGAAATTTTTATTGACTGGGATGAAGAAAATTTTAATTCATCAATGGCAAATTCAGATATTTTACTTACTTGGAATTTTCCGACTTCTAATATTAAAAAAATTGCTCCAAACTTAAAATGGATTCATTGTGTTTCAGCTGGGGTTGAGCATTTACTTCCTTTAGACTGGATGTTTGATGGTTTAGTATTAACCAATAGTAGTGGAGTACATTCAAAAAAAGCAGGGGAATATGGTTTAATGAGCGTTTTAATGCTTCAAAACCACATGACAAAAATTATTACAAATCAAAAAAATAAAAAATTTTTATCTTTATTCAGCAATCCAATAGCTGGAAAAACAATTGTTGTAGTTGGCACAGGTTCTCTTGGATCATCAATGATAAAACTTGTTGCTTCACTTGGAGCAAATATTATTGGTGTAAATAGAAAAGGAGGGATGGTTGAGGCTTGTTCGAAGGTTGTCACAACAGACAAAATTGATAGTGTTTTGCCTGAGGCAGATATTTTGTACCTTGCTCTTCCTGAGACCTCAGAAACTAAAAATCTAATTAATCGTAAGCGATTAGATTTACTTAAACCTTCTTGTGGAATTGTTAATATTGGTCGTCAATCAGCAATGGACTATGAAACATTATGTGAAAAACTAAATAAAGGTGAATTAGCTGGAGCAATACTTGATGTCTTTACACATGAACCAATAGAAAGCAATTCAAAACTTTGGAATACGCCAAATCTCGTAATTACTCCCCATGTGTCTTCTGATGATCATGGAAGTTATGTAAAAATGACACTTGATTTATTTGTCAAAAATTTAAAGCTTTTTATTTCAAATAAAGAACTTGTTAATAAAATTGATAAAAATTTAGGTTATTAAACTTTTTAACGTTTGTATTCAACAAATTTTTTTAAAGAGTTGTTTAAAAATTTTTCATAAATAACACTCTTATTTTTAAATTTGAGGTGTTTATTTAAAAAAGACTGGTTCATTTTAAAATCGTAAGAAGGTTCAAAGAAAAAAGGAATAGACATTCTTTTTGTTCTATTCCAAAGAACTCTATGATTAGTTGCTTTAAATTTATTTCTACTTAAAAATTGAAGAGCCAAACCTGTATTTACTATTAATGCATTTTTATTAAAAGGTATGTCATACCATTTTTTATTTTTTCTATTTTGAACTTGTAAACCACCTTTTTTATCTTGGTATAAAATAGTGAAAATCCCACTATCAACATGGGTTTCACATCCTAAAGCGACACCATCTTGTTTAGATATTTCTACAGGTTTTGATTGGTTAGGATAATAATTAAACCTTAAAGTACTTAATGTTTTAATTCTAGAAAAAGCTAGTTTGGAATTATTTATATCTTTGTCATAAAGTTTAATAATACTTTTAAACAAATTTTCTCCCAAGGTAAAAATTTCATCAAAATATTTTGATAATATTTTAATTGATTTTTTATCAAAAGATTTGTTTAGATTTAAATATTCAATGTATTGTTTTTTTTTAGTAGTGGCATATTTTTTTGTTATTTTTAAATCACCAATATCCAAACCTTCTTTTCCATTAACATCATTTGGAAAATAGCCTCTGTAAATATTTTTATTTTTGTTGTTCCACTTTTTAGGAGATAATTTTTTTTTATTTCTTTCTGACGAATTAAAAAATTTGTTACCTACATTACAAATATTTTGTATTTTATTCCGGCTTATACCGTGACCAGTAACTTGAAAAAAACCTATATCAATACAAGCTTTTTTAATTTTATTTATAACAGTAATTGAGTTTGGGTTTTCAAAACCATTTTTTACTATTGAAGAAATATTTATTGTAGGAATTATATTTTTTTTCATTTATCTTAATGGCTTTTCAATAGCAATTGATTGATCCTGAGTTTTTTCTCTCATAAAAATATAAATTCCACTAGATACAATTATTAATATTCCAATAACTGTATTTAAGCGTGGTATTTCATCAAAATATATCCACCCTATTAAGAGCGACCATAATAATATTGAATATTCAAAAGGTGATACCACAGCAGGAGATGCTACTCTATAAGCTGTAAACAAAAGAAGAAAAGCAACAGAAGCTGTCAATCCAGTTGCAACCATAAATAAAATACTAGATTCTAAATCTACAAACCACTCTCTAAAGATAAATTGGGAAGCAGGATGGTCTGTGGTATTATATTGGCCATCTCCAATTATAAAATAAAAAATAGTACTAAAAATTATTGCTCCAAAATAAAAAGTAAATGTTTGAGTATAAACACTATCTTTGTCAGAGGTTTTTTTAATAATTATCATTGATAAGGAATAACAGAACGCACAAAAAATAGGCAACAAACTTAAATAGTTAAAATTACTAAAATCAGGGTCTAATGTTATATATACTCCAACAAAGCCGACAACTACTGCAGACCATCTTCTTAACCCTATTTCTTCTTTTAGAAAGAAATGTGCAAACATTGTAATTAAAAAAGGAGTAACAAAGAATAAAGCTGTAGCAAATCCTAAAGGCAATACAGTTAATGAAATATAAAAAGAGCTAAATCCAAAAAAGAAAAGAATTACGCGACAAAAAGTTAAGAGCGGATATTGAGTTTTAAATACTATGAGTTTTTTTGTAAGTTTTAAAAATATTAAAATAAGTAAAAAACTTACTACAGTTCTTATTAAATAAACTTCATAAAGTGACACAAAACTAAAGATGTGTTTCATAATTCCGTCCTGCACCGAAAAAATCATCATTGCCAGCAATATAAGAATTATTCCTTTAGGATTATTATTTTTTCTAGACATTCGCCCCTATATCATAGAATTTTTCTTCTTTATATTTTTATTAATTGTGCAATATTAAATTCATGCTTTCAGATGAAGATAAAATAATGATGGAAACTCTATATTGGTGGGGAATCCCAACTTTATTTAGATGCAAGAATGATCCTGATCCAAAAAATTGTGATATTGCTCTAGTCGGTGTTCCTCATAGCACTGGTAATGGGACAACAGAAAGAGACCAGCATTTAGGTCCGAGAGCTGTAAGAAATATCTCTGCAATGTTAAGAAGATCTCATCTTGAGTTTGGTATTGACCCATGGAAGAAGAGTAAAATTCATGATCTGGGAGATGTTCCTTTTCCAGAAGCAAATGACAATGAAAAATGTATTGAAAGAATTTCAAGTTTTTACGACCTCATTGAAAAAGCCGAAAAACCAGTTGTGTCAATTGGTGGAGATCATTCGATAACGGGAGGGATAGTACAAAGTTTAGCCAAAAAAAATTCAAAATTAACCAAAGGAAAAAAAATAACTCTTGTACACTTTGATGCACATACTGATTGTTATGAAAAGTTAGATCATTTTTTAGGTGCAAAAAAATCAGCTGCACATTGGGCGTCATACTTGGTTAAGCAAGGAAATGTTGATCCAAAAACTAGTACTCAAATTGGAATAAGAGGAAATCCTAGAACTCTGGATTGGTTGCAGGCAAGTTATGACATTGGTTATCAAGTTATAACTATGGAAGAATATAAAGAATTTGGTCATGAAAAATGTTCTAAAATGATTTTAGATAGACTAGGAGACAATCCAATTTACATTACTTTTGATTTAGATTGTTTAGATGCAACAGTTGCTCCAGGCGTAGCAAATATAGAGTCGGCTTTTAGAGGATTTAATATGGACGAAGCAAGAAAGCTTATACAAAGTCTTAAAGGCAAAAATATAATAGGTGGAGATGTTGCTTGTTTAATGCCTACAAAAGACAATCCAAATCAAATTACATCAATGGTTGCAGCATCTATAATGTTTGAAATAATTTGTTTAATTAGTCTTAATTTAAAATAAGGTCAGAAGCTTTTTCAGCAATCATAAGAGTAGGGGCATTTAAATTTGCACTAGGAATTTCAGGCATGATTGATGCATCCACTACTCTTAAATTTTGAATTCCTTTAACTTTTAAATTTTCATCAACTACAGCCATGTCATCTACTCCCATTTTACAAGTTCCACATGGGTGATAAGCAGTTTCTGCATTGGATTTAATATATTCATTTAATTCATCATCGTTTTGTTTATCAGATCCTGGACCAACTTCTTTTCCAGCATATTTTGCTAAAGAAGGTTGTGATAAAATTTTTCTTGCTACATAAATGCATTCTCTGGTTTGTTTTAAATCATCTTCATCTTCTAAGTAATTAAATAATATTTTAGGGTAATCATATGGGTTTGAGGAATTTAGAGTAATATGCCCTCTACTTTTTGGATGATTTGGACTAGCATGCAATTGGTAACCATGTGAGCTTGGATTAACTAAGCCATGATTAATTACAAATGATGGAAAAAAATGAAATTGTATATTTGGCATCTTTCTTTCAGGAGAAGATTTAGCAAAACCACCAGCCTCTAAATACGATTGAGAACAAGGACCAGATTTAGACAAAAACCATTGGATACCAGCTAATACTTTTGGAATTAACTTTGTGTATGTATAAAGAGTGTCTGAAGTTTTACATTCTTGCATAATATAAGTTTCCAAATGATCTTGAAGATTTTTTCCAACACCTTTTAAATCATTAATCACATTAATTCCTTTTTCTTTTAAATGATTTGCATTTCCGATTCCTGAAAGCATCAATAATTGTGGAGAGTTAATTGAGCCTCCACTTAATATCAATTCTTTTTCGGCATAAAATTTTTGAATTTTATTTTTAATTTTTACTTCAATACCAATGGCTTTCTTTCCATCAAAAATAATTTTTTCAACAAATGAATTAGTGAAAATGTTTAAATTTTTTCTACTTTTTGCAGGATTTAAATAATATTTGGATACACTTGATCTTTCGCCATTATGAATTGTGGTATCAAACATTCCAAAACCTTCTTGATATTCACCATTCATATCTGGGTTAATTTTGTGATTTGCTTCCGACGCGGCCTCTAAAAAAGCTTTGAACAAAGGATTATCATTTTTTGATTGATCAACAGGCAGCAAACCTAAAGAACCTCGATATTGATTTTCTCCACCCGACCAAGTTTCTATTTTTTTAAAATAAGGAAGAATTTTTTCATAGGACCAAGATTTTAATCCAAAATTTTCCCATCTTTCATAATCATTTCTATTTCCTCGTACAAAAACCATTCCATTATGCGCTGAACATCCACCAATCATTTTTCCTCTTGGACAAAATAATCTTCTTTTGTTTAGATAAGGCTCTGGTTCAGAATAATATTTCCAATTATATTTTGGGTCATGCATTGTGTAAAGTAACGCAAGTGGCATTTTAACCTTCCAGATATCACTTGAGCTACCAGCTTCAAATACTGCAACTTTATTATTTTGATCTTCTGATAATCTATTTGCAAGTACACAGCCAGCGGAGCCAGCTCCAATAATTATAAAATCAAACTTCATAATAATTGAGAACTTAGCAAATCTTTGTATTCGGTAATTGATTTTATTTTGATATCAGTTCTTTTTGCAACTTCATCAAATTTTCTAAGTTTTATTGAGTTTTTAAAAAAATCTTTTTTTTCAAACTCTTTACTTTCTTTTTTATTAAGTACTCCACCTTGTAACTTTAAACTTATCTTTGATGCTTCAGACAGTGAATTAAAATATTTTTTCTCTCTAGCAAGGTATCTTTTAGCCAAGACATGATATTTTATTGGCTCAACTACTTCTTTTTTAAAAAATTTTTTTAAATATTCATATCCAATATCTTCATGTTTTCCATCAATTTTTTTTCTTACTAACTTATCTGGATCTTCCAAAATAAAATGTCCATAATCATGAAGCAAACATGAACATATTAAGTTGCTAGGAGATTTGGCATTTTCAGCAATCATTGCGGATTGTATCATATGTTCTGAAATTGTTACTTTTTCACCAATATATAAAGATTTATTGTTTATAAAATTAGAAATAATTTTATCAATTATTTTCATTAAAATTAATGTGGCTGATCACCTTCAATTGCAATCCTATCCATTACTCTTTCGTATCCCAACCCTCTTCCAGGATAAAAATCACCTATTGCAAAATGAATAACACTTCTATTATCCCATATGCATACTGTATTTTCTGTCCAAGTAAATCTACAACTTAATTCAAGTTTAGCCTGGTGCTCAAATATTTTATTTAGAATTGCATCACTTTCTTCTTTATCTAAACCAATAATTTTTTTGGTATATGTCCAATTTACAAATAATATTTTTTTTCCCGTTTCCGGGTGAGTTCGAACTATTGGATGTTCATTAGAATATTCATCATAGTTTTTTTTTCCATTACCTTCCATTTTTTTATAACTATCTATAAAAAATTCAGCTCCCAGAGAACTATGAATAGCTTTTTTATCTTTTATTTTTTCTTTAATTTTTTCATCCAAAGTTTCCCATGCAAGTTCCATATTTGAAAAACATGTGTCACCGCCAACAGGTGGAATTTTAATTGATTTTATTATTACAGCTTTTGTTGGTTTAACATTATAACTTACATCACTATGCCAATTTTCTCCCCATTGATTTTTTTCGTCTTCGGCTTTAATAATTCTTACAATTTCTGGAAATTTATCTAATCCTTTCACATAAGCATGAGTTTCTAAAGGACCAAACTTCTCAGCCAAAGCTACATGTTGTTCTTCTGTAATTTTTTGATCTCTAAAAAAAATAACCTTATGTTCTAAAAGCAAATCATTGATTTTTGTGAAATTTTGACCAGATGTATCTTTAAGATCTATGCCTTTAATTTCAGCACCAAGTGCTCCAGATAAAAGTTTTACTTCCATGGTAATAATTTATATCTAGAAATTAAATTTGTCACTATATATAAGGGTATAAATGAATCTTACGCACGCATATATATTTTTGGTTTTAGCTATTATGTTCGAATTAGTTAGTACTAGCTTTTTAAAGGACACTTATGGCTTTACCAAGCTTTATCCTTCATTTATAGTTATAACGGCTTTGTGCGTCTGTCTTTATCTTATGTCACATGCAATGAAGTTTATTCCAGTAGGAATAGTTTATGCTAGTTGGGCAGGACTAGGCATTGTAGGTATAACAATTATTGCGGTTATAAAATATAAACAAATTCCTAATATACCAACTATTATAGGACTTTCTTTTATAGTTGTTGGTGTAATTATTGTTCACTTAATGAATGATATTAAAGTTGATTAATTAGCTTAAACGACCTGAGCTTGATCTTTTTCTGCTACAACTTCTGTTTTAAATTTATTTGAAATTTTTTGTACTTCAACTGAAGAAACTTTATATTCAGCACACATAGTTTCTTCATCTTTACCATGTCCGGTAACCATATTAACCATATGTTCTGGAAAATGGAATGTAGTAAACACGATACCTTCTTTTACTCTATCTGTTACTTCAACCTTTAAAGAAACTTCTCCTCTTCCAGAATAAAGTCTTGCAACATCACCTGTATTTAGTTCTCTATATTTTGCATCTTTTGGATGAATTTCCAGAATGTCTTCATCTACAATTGCAAGATTATTAGTTCTTCTTGTCATAGTTGCTGCATTGTAGTGTTGTAAAACTCTACTTGTAGTTAAGATTAGTGGAAAATCTTTTTTATTTTTTTCTATTTCATTACTTTCTTTCCAGTCAAAATACTTAATTCTACCTTTGCCTAATTTAAATTCTTTTTCATGTAAAATTTTTGTATCTGTTCCATCTTCTTTTACTGGCCATTGTAACCCTAATTTTCCAAGTCTTTCTCGAGTTATGCCCTTGAAGAAAGGAACCACATCTGCAATTTCAGCCAACACTTCGTCTGCATCATATGATTTTTGATCATAACCAAGCTTTTGCATCATTTCGGTAACAATTAATCCATCTGGTTTTGTTCCTGGAAGAGGTTCCGCAGCTTTATTAACTCTTTGAACTCTTCGTTCCGTATTTGTGAAGGTACCATCTTTTTCCAAAAATGTAGTTCCAGGCAAAACAACATCTGCATGTTTCGCAGTTTCACTCATGAATATTTCTTGAACTACTAATAAGTCTAAAGCATTCATTGCTTTTGCTACGTGAGCACTATTAGGATCTGTTTGAACAACATCTTCACCAATAATCCATAGTGCTTTAACTTCTCTGTTTATTGCTGCATCAAAGATTTGTGGGATTTTTAAACCAGCCTTAGTTGGATGAACAACACCATATTTTTCAGTATAAAAATCTTGAATTTTCTTATCAGCAACTGGAAAATATCCGGCACCTTGATGTGGTTGACAACCCATGTCTGCTGCACCTTGAACATTATTTTGGCCTCTTAATGGATTAACTCCAACACCTTTTCTTCCAATATTTCCTGTTATCATTGCAAGATCAGCAATTAACATTACAGTTTTTGATCCTTGTTCCTGTTCAGTAACTCCCAGACCATGAAACTCCATTGAATTTTTTGCAGTTGCATAAGCAATAGCAGCTTCTTTTACTTGTTGTTTGTCAACTCCTGCAACTTTAGCTAATTGATCAACATCTAGTTTTTCAATTTTTTTTATGAAGTTTTCAAAACCTTCTGTTCTACTTAAAATAAAATCTTCTTTGTATAATTTAGATTTTACTATGAAATATAACATCATATTTAGAACTGCTACATTAGTTCCTGGTCTTAATCTAATATGATAATCTGCTAATTTAGCTACTTCAGTTGTTATTGGATCTAATACGATTAGTTTTTTACCTTTCATTACTTGTTGTTTAATTTTGGCTCCTGTTACTGGGTGTGCATTAGTAGGATTTGCGCCAATAACCAAGAAAAGGTCAGCATGATATATATCTTCCGTAGAATTAGTTGCTGCACCTGTTCCAAATGTTTGTTGCATACCCCAAGCTGTTGGTGAATGACAAATTCTTGCGCAACAGTCAATGTTATTTGTTCCAATTGTTGCTCTTATCATTTTTTGGAAAACATAATTTTCTTCATTAGTGCATCTAGCCGAAGAAATACCTGCAACTGCATCAGGTCCATTTTCTTTTGTAATTTTTTCTAATTTATTTTTTATATAATCGTAAGCTTCATCCCATGATGCTTTTTCAAATTTTCCATTTCTTTTAATTAATGGAGATCTTAACCTGTCTTTATGATCATAAAACCCAAATGCATATCTGCCTTTTAAACAAGTGTGTCCTGCATTAACCTCAGTCTCTTTAGGAGTATCAATCGAAACTACTTTACCATTTTTTACTGAAGCTTCTAAATTGCAACCAACACCACAGTAAGAACACGTTGTTCTAACTTTTTTATCATAGTCCGCTGATTTTGATGCAAATACATCAGAAATAGCATCTGTTGGACAAGTGTGAGCACATGCACCACACGATACACAAGAAGAGTCTCCAAACAACATGTCGTTATCAGTAGTAATTTTTGATTCAAATCCTCTTCCACTCATGGTCAATACAAATGAACCTTGGATCTCATCACAAGCTCTAACGCAACGTCCACAATTTATACAATTGTCTAAATTCATTCTCATATAGGCATGAGATGTATCTTTAGGAATTCCCTTATGTTGTTTAGGATTATTATATCTATGTTCAGATATTCCTAAATCGTTTGCAACATCTTGAAGTTCACAATTTTTATCAACTTCACATGTACTACAATTCATTGGGTGATCAGTTAAAACCAATTCAACTATATTCTTTCTAAGCGAATGTAAATCTTCATTATTAGTAAAAATATACTGGTTCTCTCCAACTGGAGTATGACAAGAAGCAACTACCTTTGTTGGACCATCTTTTTTTAAAGCAACTTCAACCGAACAAACTCTACATGCACCGTAAGGGTCTAGATTAGGATCATCACACAAAGTTGGAATTTTTTTTTCCCCAACATAACTTCTTACAAATTTTAATATTGATGTATGATTAGAGCCAATTTCATATGGCTTCCCATCTATATATGCAATTTTTCTTTTTTCAGAACTCATTAATTTTCCTGGACTATATCACTTTTCATTTCATCACTAAAATACTTTAAAATATTCATTATTGGAACAGGTATTGCGCCACATAGCGCGCATAAAGACCCTTTTTTCATTGTAACAAGTAATTCATTAAGTAATTTCAGAGGAATTTTTTTGGATTTATTTATTACCTGATCAAACATTTCTTTTCCTCTATATGAGCCAAGTCTTCCTGGGAAGCATTTTCCACATGATTCTTCTGCTGAAAATTCAAACAAATGATGAATATACTCAATCATACTAAAATCTTTTGGAATACTTACTATACTTGCGTGACCCAACATAAATCCAGCAACAGTAAATTCTTGGAAATCTAAGTTTAACTTTTCTACTTCTTTAATAGGAACAACCCCACCTAGTGGACCACCAATTTGTAATGCTTTTATAGGTTCTTTAAATCCTCCACCAATTTCATTTATAACTTTTTTCATTGGTGTGCACATATCAACTTCATAAACACCTGGATTATTAAAAAAACTGTCACAACATACTAATTTTGTTCCTGCAGACTTTTTATTACCTATAGAAGAAAATTTTTCAGATCCATTTATAAGTATGCCCGTAGCAGCTGCTAAAGTTTCGACATTGTTTACTACTGTCGGTTTTTTATATAAACCTTCAGTTACAGGAAACGGAGGTCTCACATCTACCTCTGCTCTCCTTCCTTCAATCGAGGCAATTAGTGCTGTTTCTTCTCCACAAATGTACGCACCTTGCCCAATACAAATATTTAAATCAAATGAAAAATTTGTTCCTAAAATATTTTCACCTAAAAGTTTTGAAGATTTTAATGCGTTTATGGATCCATTTATAGCTTCAATTGATTTTGGATATTCTCCTCTAATATATAAAACACCTTCATTACTTCCGATTACATAACCACAAATAATCATCCCAAATAAAACTTTTAAAGGTTGGTCTTCTAACAAGTATCTATCAGAAAAAGCTCCAGAGTCTCCTTCATCAGCATTACAAATTACATATTTCTTTTTTGATTTTTCTTTACTGCAAAAATCCCACTTTAATCCAGTAGGAAATCCAGCTCCACCTCTGCCAGAAAGATTAGAATCTAAAAGAGATTTAATTATTTCTTTTTTATCCAGATTAATGGATTTTTTTAATAAACTTTTAAATTGGTCTAAATTTAATAGCTTATCATCCATTAAAAAACTTGTTGAAGCAAAACTTTTTGAAAAAAACTTTTCTTGTTTAATATCTTCGCCTTTAATTATTTGATCAATATTATTAATATCATTTCCAGCATAATTTTCTCCATTGTAGTGAAAAGCATGGTTTTCATAACAATGTCCTAAGCAAAACATTTCACCAACTTTATCATCACCTAGTTTTTCTTTTAATTTTTTCTTTAATGAGTCTTGGGTGCCAGCACACATGCAAGCGCTACCATTACAAACAAAAGCTTTTTTTTCTCTATGTGATGGTCTTAAGAATTCATAAAAACTTTCTGCTCCATGGATGGTTGAAACACCCATATTATATTCATTAGCAATCTCTTTAATACCTTCATCACTATCAGAGTTTAGTGATCGGTCAGAAATTTTTTGAAATAAATTATTTTTTAATCCAATTCTTCCAGATAAGTTACTAATATTTTTTGACACAATTTACCCTTTTTAAATTTTTAGCTTTTTATTATAATTCTTTCTTTATTACTATAAATATTAAAACTATCTTGTTTAACAAAACCAACTAACGTCATATCAAATTTATTAGCTAAATCTATAGCGAGACTTGTTGGCGCACCTACACCAATTAAAACTCCTATATTTGACATTAACGCTTTTTGTACTAATTCAAAATTTAGTCTTCCTGAGCATGTTAAAAATTGATTGGAAGAATTTAGCAATTTTTTTTTAAGAACATAGCCAATTAATTTATCCAGTGCATTATGCCTTCCAACATCTTCCTTTATTGCGACAACATCTCCTTTATCTGAAAATAGTCCACTAGCATGAATACCTCCTGTTTTAGAAAATTCTGATTGATTTTCACGAAGTGTAGTAGGGGATTTCATTATTATTTTATGGTCTATTTTAGGGAGAGATTTTGTAATTTTATCCTTTTTAATAATCTCTAAAGAATCTAAGGAAGTTTTACCACAAACACCACAAGAAGAGTTTGTTAAAAAATTTCTTTTTATTTTATCTATATCAACATTTTCTGAATTGTTAATTGTAGCAATAATTTTATTTTTTAAATTATATTGACCAACATTTTCCCCAACGCTTTCAATTTTATCTATATATTCAATTTTTTCGATAATTCTTTCATTGAAAAGAAATCCTCTGACTAAATCTTCATCATTTCCAGGAGTTCTCATTGTAATAGAAATAGTATTTTCAGTCCAAGTTTCTTTATTTTTAAATTTAATTGTAATTTCAAGAGGTTCTTCAATTGAGATTGAATCATCTATCTCACTTGTATTATTGGATCTATATTTCAAAACTTTATAACTAGAATTCATAAAAACATTTTACTTTAAAGGATAATTTTTTTTTAAAATAAATTTATTTAATACTATCCCAAAAAATAAAACTATTAGAGACCCAAAAATTATTGGATTTATTAGATATTCATAGGAAACACCACCAATTATCACAATGATTGGATTTGCACCAGCTGGAGGATGTACAATATTAAAAATCATCATAAAAAAAATTCCAACTCCTACTGCTAGAGCTACATTAATAAAAAGTGGCAAAGGAATATAATTTAAAAATAATACCCCAATAAATGCAGTTAACAGGTGTCCAAAAAAAATATTTTTAGGTTGAGCAAAAGGATTTTCTGGAAATCCATATAATAATACCATTGATGAGCCAAAAGAGGTCATAAGAAATAAACCCAAAGATGTTTTGTAAGTTAATAAAGTAAGAACACCAATGGTAATACATGAAAAAAGTCCAGCTAAAAATGCTTTAAAAATGTTATCCTTGTTAAGGTTGGTCATAATTTAAACTTTAAAGCTTTTGAAATAGTTCTAAAAGGCAAAAGTAAACATTCTTTTCTTGATATATTTTTTTTATTGAGAATTTTTTTAAAATCTTGCCATTCTTTATTAACTTTTATTTCTGAATTATCAAAAAAACTTTCAACATAAGAGAATAAATGTTTAATTTGATCTATCTTTTTATTTTTAATTTTACTTGAAAGCATGCTTACAGAAGCTTGACAATATACGCATGATTTACACTGATATCCTATATCTTCAATTACATCATTTTTGACCAACAAGCTAATTTCCATTTCATCTCCACATATAGGGTTTTTATTTTTTGATAAATGAGTATGATTTTTAACCACTTTATGGTTTTTTGTATTTGATGCAATTTCTAAAATTTTTAAATCCATTATAATTCTTTAATTAAGAGATTAATGTTTTATATTTTGTTTTATGAATGATAACAATATTTTAGCTGTTGTGCTAGCAGGGGGTCAATCCAAGAGATTTGGAGAAGATAAAAATCAAGCAAAACTTGGCAACCTAACTTTGCTTGAGCATGTTTTGGAAAAAGTTACTAAAAAATTTGAAAAGACATTAATTATTTCAAATCAAAATTTAAACATAAAAGATTTAAAATCAATCACTATAGTTCCAGATTGTATTCAAGGAAATCTTGGACCATTAGTTGGCGTATTGACCGCAATGAAATGGATAAGAAAAAACAATAAGCAATATCAATGGATTGCAACTTTTCCGTCTGACACCCCTTTTTTTGAAACATCAATAATAGAAAAATATAAAAACAGAATAAATTTAAATGAAAGTTTATTATATTTTGTTAGGTCAAACCAAAAAAGGCATAATATATTTGGATTATGGTCTGTAAAATTAATGGATACTCTTGAAAACGATTTGACAAATAATAATTTTAGAAAAGTAGAAGAATGGGCAGACAAAATTGGAGTAGAAACGATTAATGTTAAAATTGATAAATTTGATCCTTTTTTTAATATAAATACCAAAACAGATCTTGAAGAAGCAAAAAAAATATTAAAAGAATATAAAAATGATTAATTATAAAGTAGCAAAAAAAATATTGATGAAATCAAGTATTAAAATTAAAAATGAAACTATTAATTCTTTAAAATCTCTAAACAGAGTTTGTGCTAAAGATGTTTATTCACCTGTTAATTATCCAGCAGGAAATAATACAGCATTCGACGGATATGCAATTAGTTCAAAAGATACAAATAATCTAAATAAAAAAAATATGAAAAAATTTAAAATTTTAAAAACAATAGCAGCTGGAGACAATCCTAAAATTAAAAATGTAAAAAAATTTCAGACTGCAGAAGTAATGACTGGAGCTTTAATATCCAAGCCTTTTGATACAATCATTCCTATAGAACAAATCAGATTTTATCCAAACCTTAAAAATAAGAAATACATTTTAGTAAACAAAAAGATTAAAAAAAATGAGTATATTAGATATTTTGGCTCTGATTATAAAAAAAAAGAATTAGTTATTAAAAGAGGAGCTTTAATTCAGCCATCACATATTTTAGCTTTTAAAAGCCTTGGGATTGAAAAAATTGATGTCAAAATAAAACCAAACATATTGTTTTTTTCAACAGGTAATGAAATTTCAGATAAGAAAAGAATTGCTAATTGGCAAGTTAGAAATTCCAATAGTTATTATATTAAATCTTTATCTAATAGTTTTTTATTTAATTTTATAGATGGAGGTATTTTAAGAGATAAAGATGAAAACCTTTTTAAAAAATTGATAAATAAAAATATTAGATCTAAAGCAGATATAATAATTACATCTGGTGCGGTTTCAGCCGGAAAATTCGATTTTGTACCTCAAATTATAAAAAAATTTAAACTATCTAGTTTCTTTAATAACGTTGCTATTAGACCAGGCAAACCGATTTTATTTGCAAAATTTAAAAATAAAGAAAAAGTTTTTTTTGGTCTTCCAGGTAATCCTATTTCTTCAGCAGCATGTTTTAGATTTTTTGTATACCCTTATCTTTCAGCTATTCTTAATATAGATAGAGAAAAACCATTTACAGCTAGATTAAAAAATAAATTTATAAAGAAAAAAAATTTCACACGTTTTTTAAAGGGCAAACTCACTTCAACCAATAATGGAAATTTACAAGTTGAAATTTTAAAAGGTCAAGAGTCTTTCAGGATAAAATCCTTTGTTAAGTCAAATGTATGGGGAGTTTTTAAATCAGGTCAATCAATATTTAAAAAAGGCCAGCTGATTGAATGTCATTCGCCAATTCTACCTAACAAAAATATATTTTATTAGATATTATTTTTATTGTAGTAGTTACTAATAGGCATTAAATATTTTAAAATGTTAGAATTAAGAAATGAAAAAATCGCTATTCCAGTAGTATTGTTGGCTGGATTGTTATGGTCTTTTGGACCTCTGGTGGTTCGCTATATGAATGAACCTAATTTAGTACCTTGGCAATATCTATGTACTAGAGGATTAACAATTTTTTGTATCTTAAATATTTATCTATTTTTTGAAGAAGGAAAAAATTTTTATAAAAATTATTTAAACATTGGTCTTTCAGGTTTTATAGGTGGTATTGGACTGGGTATTGCAATGATTACTTTTATTTGGTCAATTACAAACACTAGTGCGGCTATAACATTGCTGTGCCTAGCAGCTATGCCGTTTATTACAGCTTTATTAGGTTTTTTATTTTTAAGAGAAAAAGTTTCATTGAATGTTTGGATTTCAATTTTGATTGCAGCAATTGGCATAATTATTATGGCTACAGGCAAAACAGGTGAACGATCTTTATTTGGTCTACTATTTGGCTTAATTTCTGCAACTGGTTTTTCAGTTTTTTCAGTTTCATTGAGATGGAGAAAAGAAACACCAAAATTTACTACAGTTGCTATTGCTGGTGTATTTTGTGCCCTGGTATCAGCAATAGTTATTTTGAATAATGATGGTAATTTTTTATCTTCAAGCCATAATCAAGGATTATTTGCTACCCATGGAACTTTGGTTTGTTTAGGTTTAATTTTATATTCAATAGGATCTAAAGCTATACCAGCTGCAGAATTAACTTTATTGTCTTTAACTGAAGTCATAGGTGGTATTTTCTGGGTTTGGTTGCCAATACTAGGAATTAATGAAGTGCCAACAAACAGCACCATTATTGGCGGTTTCTTAATTTTTATGTCAATTACTTATTATAGTTTAATAATTAAAACTAATCGAAGATTTATTGCATTAAATTAAATTTATGAAAGATAATAAGGTTGTTGTTAATAGCTGGAATGAGTGGGATCCATTAAAACATGTGATTGTTGGAAAAGCAGATGGTTGTTGTATACCTCCACCAGAACCAGCTTTAGATGCAAAAGTACCAGAAGACTCTGATATGAAAGGAAAATATGGCCCTCGTACAAAAGATACTATAGATAAAGCAAATCAATTATTGGAGGATTTTGTTAACCTTTTGAAAAAAAGAGGAGTTAAAGTTGATAGACCAATTCCATTAAACTTCAATCAGGAGATCTCGACACCTGACTGGAAAGCTGAAAGCATGTTTGGTTGTATGCCAGCACGAGACGTTATTTTAACTGTTGGAAATGAAATGTTAGAAGCAACAATGAGCTATAGATGTAGATGGTTTGAATATCTAAATTATAGACCACTTATTAAAAAATATTATGAACAAGATCCAAATATGAGGCACGAGTCTGCCCCTAAACCTAGACTAACAGATCTTGATTATAGAAAAGATTATTTATCTGATAAGATTGGAATTCAAAAGCGTTTAGAATGGACAGAAAAAAAATATTTTGTAACAACCGAAGAAGAACCTCTTTTTGATGCAGCTGATGTTTTAAGATTTGGAAAAGATTTAATAGTTCAGCATGGTTTTACCACAAATTTAAAAGGCATTGATTGGTTAAATCGACATTATAAAGATCATAGAGTTCATGCAGTTAATTTTCCTGGAGATCCATATCCAATACACATTGATGCATCTTTTACACCAATTAAACCAGGTTTAATTATTAACAATCCCCAAAGAAAACTTCCGAAGGAACAAAGAAAACTTTTTGAAGATAATGATTGGAAAATAGTTGATTCAGCACAACCAGCTCACAATTCACCACCTCCATTATGTTATTCATCAGTTTGGTTATCTATGAATGTATTAGTCCTAGATCCAAAAACTGTTTGTGTAGAAAAAAGTGAAGTTTATCAAGCTGAACAATTAGATAAACTTGGAATGGAAGTAGTGCCAGTTGATTTAAGAGATGCTTATGCTTTTGGAGGAGGACTTCATTGTTGTACTGCGGATGTTTATAGGGAAGGGAAGTTGGAAGATTACTTTCCAAAACAATAATAAATAAAATTTATATTATGGCTTTATTTACCTCGGATAATGTCACTGGTGCTTGTCCCGAAGTAATGGATGCTCTAATTAAAGCAAATTCAGGTGTTGCATCATCGTATGGTAATGATAAATGGTCATCAAATTTACAAAAGAAATTTTCAGAAATTTTTGAAACCAATGTCATTATATTTCCTGCTACATCCGGCACAGCCTCAAATTCTCTAGCTTTATCAGTATTAAGCCCAGTTTTTGGAAAAATTTACTGCCACGAGCTTTCTCACATCAACACTGATGAATGTGGTGCACCTGAGTTTTTTACAGGTGGAGCAAAATTAATTCCTATGCGTGGACCAGACGGAAAAATTACTGCAAAAGAATTTTCAGAAAGTATACGTGGAACTGGAAATGTTCATCTTACTCAGCCTGCAGTTATTAGCATAACTCAGTCTTGTGAAACAGGTACTGTTTATCAACTTGAAGAAATCTCGGCTATTTCTGAAATAGCTCATGCTCAAGGTTTAAAAGTTCATATGGATGGCGCACGTTTTGCTAATGCTGTTGCTTCACTTAATGTTAGTCCTGCAGAAATGACATGGAAGTCTGGCATTGATGTACTTTCTTTTGGTGGAACAAAAAATGGATGTCTTGCTGCTGAAGCTATTGTATTTTTTAAACCAGAATTAGTAGGAAATTTTCCTTACTTGCATAAAAGATCAGGCCATTTAATTTCTAAAATGCGTTTTGTGTCAGCCCAGCTTAAAGCGTATTTGTCTAACGATGTTTGGCTACGCAACGCACGACACGCAAACACTATGGCTTCTTTACTTAGCAAAGGACTAGCTGCTGTTCCTGATATTAAATTAGTACATCCTACACAAGCTAACGAAATTTTTGTAAGTCTGCCTAATCCCATAGTAAAACATCTTAATGATAAAGGTTATGAAGTAAATCATGATGAGCTAGATGGAAAGGCTGCTAGGTTTGTAGCTGCGTGGAATACTGAAGAAAAAGATATTGATAAGTTGTTAAAAACTATAGCTAAAAAATAACTAGCTTGGATTTTTTTTTAAAAATTCAATATATTGAACGACTTCATTAAATTTACTATCATCAATATCTTTGTAGCTCATTTGAAATTTATCTTTGACACATATTGCTACATGGGCATAAGGGTTTCGTCCTTTTGGATGATTTGGATGATCAGGTAGTTGACCCCTTAAATAATCACCAGCTTCCTGAATAATTTTCCACAGTTTACTTGCATTTTCTTTGTTCATACTACTCAAAACCTTGTTTTATCTCAAAATGTTCTAGTTCGGGGACTAGTATCTATAAAATCCTAATTATATAATACTTAATTATAAACATAAATGGATCCTTTTAAATTCATAAAAGATAAACTGTTGTTGTCAGCACCTGTAAAATAAATATATGGCTATAAAAAAATCACAAATTTACTCTTCACTTTGGTCTGCATGTGACGATCTTAGGGGAGGAATAGAGCCAGCATCCTACAAAGATTATGTTTTGGTATTATTATTTGTTAAATATATAAGTGATAAGTATGTAGATCAATCTTATGCACCTATTAAAGTACCAAAAGGATCTACATTTCAAGATTTAATAAAATTAAAAGGAAAAATAGATATAGGAGTAAAAATAAATAAAAAAATTCTTTCTCCAATAGCAGAAGAAAATAATTTTAATACATTTCCAGATTTTAATGACAGTCAAAAACTTGGTTCTGGAAAAGAAATGGTAGATCGTTTAACAAATTTAATTGCAGTATTTGAGAATAAAAATTTAGATTTTACCAAAAACCGAGCGGATGGCGATGATATTTTGGGTGATGCTTACGAATACTTAATGAGAAACTTTGCATCAGAAAGTGGGAAAAAAAAAGGAGCATTCTATACACCTTCCGAAGTAAGTCGTATAATATCTCTCGTTATTGGAATTTCAGATGATGATACTTCTAGTAGTACAACTGTTTATGATCCAACTTGTGGTTCAGGATCATTGTTATTAAAAGTAAATGATGCTGCCAAATCTAATATATCAATCTATGGGCAAGAATTAGATATTTCTACAGCAGTATTATCTCAAATGAATATGATTTTGCATGACAATCCTACCGCACGAATTGTTCAAGGTAACGCTTTGTCAGATCCTAAATTTTTACATCAAGGTAATCTAAAAAAGTTTGACTATATTGTTGCTAATCCTCCTTTTAGTGACAAGAGATGGTCTACCGGAATAAATCCAGAAACAGACAAACATAATAGATTTAAAATTGGTATTCCTCCAATAAAACAGGGTGATTACGCATATATGCTGCATGTTATAGAGTCATTAAAGTCAAATGGAAAAGCAGCGATTATTATGCCTCACGGAGTGCTATTTAGAGGTAATACTGAAGAAGATATTAGAAAAAAAATTTTAGAAAAAAAATATATAAAAGGAATTATAGGTTTACCTTCAAACTTGTTTTACGGAACTGGAATTCCAGCTTGCATAATTATTATCGATAAAAGTCAAAATAGTGAAAGCAAAGGAATTTTTATGATTAATGCTAGTGATGGCTTTAAAAAAGATGGACCAAAAAATCGTTTAAGAGAAATGGATGTTCGCAAAATAGTTGAAATTTTTAAGACTAAAAAAAATATTAAAGATTTTTCGCGTTTTATAAAATATGAGGAAATAGAAAAAAATAATTTTAATCTAAATTTATCAAGATATGTAGCTAATGATAAATCAGAAGATGTTCAAGATATTAGCGCACATATAAATGGAGGTATACCTGATGATGATATAAATAATTTAGAAGATTATTGGTTATCTTTCCCAAAATTAAAGTCTGATTTATTCGAAGATAATCGCAAAGGTTATAAAAATATAAAAATTCATTCGGACAAACTTTATACTCAAATATCTAACCACAATGATTTTATAACTTTTAATAACAAAGCTTCCACGTACTTTAAAAAATTCTTTAAAAAAATTCTTCCAAAATTAGAACAATTAAAAAAAAGCTTTAAACCAAAAGAAAAAATAGAAGAAATATCAGAAATTTTGTTAAATCATTACTATCAATATCCAATAATAAATCACTATAGAGTTTACCAAGAGTTAATGGAATATTGGAACGAATCCTTATCAGACGATTTTTATCAAATTTCATCAATTGGATGGAAAGTTGAAATAGAAAAAATTATTGCAATTAATAAAAAAGGTCATCAAATTGATAAAGGATGGAAATGTGATCTTATACCAAAATCTTTATTGATATCAAAATTTTTTTTTAATGAAAAAAAAAAAATAGATGAATTAATTTTTAAACTTGAAGAATTGGAAGATATTCAAAAAAACATAGAGGAAGAAAATTCCACTGAAGAAGGAATTTTTACAGATTTTGATGTGATAAATAAAAAAAATATCAATGATCGAATTGCTGAGATTGAAGATCATAAAAATTTTAAAGAAGAAATTAATATTTTGAAACAATGGATTGAAAATTCAAAAAAAATTCAGAAATTTAAGAAAGAATTAAAAGAAAAATACGTTGCATTAGATAAAATAACTTTAATTAAATATTCAAAATTAAAACAAGATGAAATTAAAAACATTTTAATATACGAAAAATGGATGCCAATTTTAGAAAAGAAGATTCTTGATATGACTAAAGAAACAACACAATATCTAATAAGGCGCTTGAGAGAACTCATTGATAGATATGAGATAACTTTACCTGAACTTCAAAAAAAAACGGATAGTTTAGAAGACAAAATTAAGAAAAATATAAAGGAGATGGGATATTCATGGGATTAGATTTTTTTCAAAAATTAACTGAAAGAAAAATACCCGAAGGTTGGGAAATAAAACACCTTTCAGAATTATCAAAAATTTCCAGTGGTAAAAGATTACCAAAAGGAGAAATGCTTATATCAAACCAAAATTCAAATGCATATATTCGAGTTGCAGATATGAAATCTTATGGCGTAGAACTATCCAAATTAAAATATGTTCCAGAACATTTAGTTGAAAAAATTAAAAATTATAGAATTTATAAAAATGATTTATATATTTCTGTTGCGGGAACACTTGGCCTAGTAGGAATAATTGACGAATCATTAGATGGTGCAAACCTAACAGAAAATGCAAATAGGGTATTTGATTTAAAAATTGATAAAAAATATTTATTTTATTTTCTTCAATCAAATTATATTAAAAAAATTATTGAAAGCATAAGTACAACAGGTGCTCAACCAAAATTAGCATTAACAAGGATAAGAAATTTTATTATTTTGTATCCAAAAAATTCTAGAGAACAAAAAAATATTGCAAATAAACTTTGTGATATAGACGAATTGTTAATTTTTTGTAGTAAGTTAATTAAAAAAAAGAAAGAAATAAACAGAAGCTTAATAAAATTACTTGTCTTAGGAAAAAAAAGACTAACTGGATTTGATAAAAAATGGGAGGAATCAACTTTAGGAGATCTTTTGAGTTATGAGCAACCGACAAAATATATATCCAAAGAAAAAGAATATAATATTGCTGGCAGCACACCTATTTTGACTGCGAATAAATCCTTTGTCCTTGGTTATACAGATGAAACCGATTGTATTTTTAACAATCTGCCAGTTATAATTTTTGATGATTTTACAACTGATAAAAAATTTGTTCCTTTTAAATTTAAAGTAAGATCATCAGCTCTTAAAATACTAAAACCTAAAAGTTCAAATATTGACATGTATTTTATTTTTAATTTAATGAACTATATCAATTTTTCTACAATAGAGCATAAAAGATACTGGATAGCTGAATTTCAATATTTAAAAGTTTTAATTCCTAGTTTTGAAGAACAAAAAAAAATTTCTTCTATCATTATTACAGCTCAAAAACAGGTAGATTATATTAATAAAAAAATGCTTAAACTAAAAAAAATAAAATCTTCAATAATTGAAGAACTGTTAACAGCAAAAACTAAATTGTCATGAATCGTTTAGCAGAACAAGAAATTTTAACCCAAAAAAGATTAATTGAATTATTTCAAAAAGAACTTGGATATAATTACAAAGGTGATTGGAAAGAACGTGAAAACAATAACAATATTGAAGAAGATTTACTTTATAAAAATCTTAAAAATCGAGGCTATGATAAAAACCAGATCACAAAAGCTATAGATCATTTAAAACGCCAAGCAAATAATTCTAGCAATAATTTATATCAACGCAATAAAGATGTTTATGAATTAATGAGATATGGAGTGCCTGTTAAAATTGATGCGTCAAAACCTACCGAAACTGTTCATCTAATTGATTGGACAAACCCAACATTGAATGATTTTATTATTGTGGAAGAAGTGACATTAAAAGGAAATTATGAGCGGCGACCCGACCTAGTTCTTTACATTAATGGATTGGCTTTTTGTGTTATTGAACTAAAACGAAGCACAGTATCTATTAACGAAGGTATTCGACAAAGTATTTCTAATCAACAAAACCGTTTTAACGAGTGGTTTTATTCAACTGTTCAATTTGTAATAGCTGGAAATGATTCTGAAGGGTTACGATATGGAACCGTCCAAACGCCTGAAACTTTTTTTTTAAACTGGAAAGAGGATGAGAATAACAACGAAGGTTATAAATTGGATAAATATATTTTGAAAATGTTCTCAAAATCTCGTCTGCTTGATTTAATGTTTAATTTTATCTTATTTGATGGAGGTGTTAAAAAAGTACCACGTGTAAACCAATACTTTGCAGTTAAATCTGCTCAAGAATATGTAAACCGCCATGAAGGAGGAATTATTTGGCATACTCAAGGCAGTGGAAAATCTATTATAATGCTTTTATTAACTAAATGGATTTTAGAAAATAACTCACAATCGCGGGTAGTAATAATAACAGATAGAAATGAACTTGATAAACAAATTAAAAATGTCTTTTCTGATAGTGGTGAAAATATAGAACGAGCAAAGAATGGAAAAGATTTAATCAATAAATTAAAAAATCCAACACCAAGACTTTTATGTTCATTAATTCATAAATTTAGAAAAAAAGAAATTGATGATTTTGATGCTTATATAAAAAGTTTAGAAAACGATGCTTTAAAAACTCAAGGAGATATTTTTGTTTTAATTGATGAATGTCACAGAACTCAGTCAGGTAAATTGCATAAAATTATGAAATCTTATCTGCCTAATGCTACATTTTTTGGCTTTACTGGCACACCATTGCTCAAAAAAGATAAGGAAACTACTAATGAGACTTTTGGAGGATATATACATCGGTATCTTCTTGACGAAGCTGTGAAAGATAAAGTTATACTAGATATACTTTATGAAGCTCGTGACGTTAACCAATTTCTTGGATCAAAAAATAAAATAGATGCATGGTTTGATGCGAAAACTAAAGGGCTTAATCAATGGCAAAAAATTGCACTAAAAAAAAGATGGACTTCTTTGCAAACTGTACTTAGTTCGGAATCGCGCATAGAAAGAATAGTTGATGATATAATTTTTGATTTTTCTATTAAACCAAGACTTAGCAGTGATAAAGGAACTGCAATGTTAGTGGCTAACTCTATTTACGAAGCTTGTAAATATTTTGAAATATTTAACAAAACAGAAATGCGGGGTAAATGTGCTTTAATTACATCTCATAATCCTCATGCTAGCGACGTTACTTTGGAAGACACAGGTGCAAATACTGATACTGATAATGAATATATTTTTAAAATCTATGAAGATATTTTAAAAAACATTAAACCAAAGCCTGGAAAAACTAAAGCGGAGACGTACGAAGATATATATAAAAACAAATTTATAAAAGAACCTCATAATACAAAACTATTAATAGTTGTTGATAAACTATTAACGGGCTTTGATGCACCTAGTTGCTCATATTTATATATTGATAAATCAATGCAAGATCACGGTCTATTTCAAGCTATATGTAGAACTAACAGACTTGATGGCGAAGACAAAGATTATGGTTATATAGTAGACTACAAAGATCTTTTTATAAAAGTTGAGAATGCAATCGCCGTATATTCCTCAGAGTTAGACCAAGAAAATTTAGGTAAAAAAGAAGAAATTAAAATATACGATAGACTTAAAGTTTGTAGAGAGAAATTAGATTCAATATTAGATTCTCTTGAAAAACTATGCCAACCTATGCCTCAACCAAGAAAAACTATAAATTATATTAATTATTTTTGTGGAAATTCAGAAAATCCTAACGACCTTAAAGGCAATAAACTTAAAAGAGAATCTCTTTACAAACTTACAGCATCAATGATTAGAACTTATGCAAATTTAGCAAATGATATGTTGTCAGCAGGTTATTCAGAAACAGAAAGTAAGCACGTTAAAAATCTAATTCAAAATTATAAGGATTTAAGAGATATTATTAAAAATGCTAGTGGAGAGTATCTTGATTTAAAAGCATATGAGGCTGATATGCGACATTTAATAGATACCTATATAGAGTCAGATGAAGCAAAAAAAATATCTAATTTTGAAAATCTATCTCTTGTTGAATTGATAGTAAAAAGTGGAATTGCCGAAATAATTCAAAATAAATTAAATAATTTTACAAATGATAAAAATGAAATTTCCGAAACTATTGAAAATAATTTTAGAAGTAGTTTGGAAAAAAATAAACTTGATGACCCTGCGTTTTTTGAACAAATCTCATTATTGTTAGATAATATTATTTCTGAGAGAAAAAACAAAGCTATCGAATACGAAAATTATTTACAAAAAATGGAAGTGCTTGCAAAAAAAATTACTCAAAATAATGATGAAAATTTTCCTCCTCTAATTAACAAGCCTGAACTACGTATGCTTTATAATAATTTATTTAATAATGAGGAATTAGCATTAAAATTAGATAATAAACTTAAAGACAGAGCACCAAATGATTGGAGAAATGTATTGCCTAAAGAACAAATTGTAAAACAAACAATATACGAAGTCATACCTAATTATAGTGAAGTTGAAAGATTATTTGAAATTATCAAACAACAAAAAAATTACTAATTTTTACTATACCATCATGGGCTTGGGGCGCCTGGCAACAGAAAGTCTCTCTTTTATCATTAGTTTAGTTTTTCTTTTAGATATTTATTAGTTAATTCTATAAATCGAAACCAGTCGTGGATATAATCTTTTTTTCTTTTTTTTCTTTCTTTTTCGATTTGTTCAGCAGCCTTACGTTGGGCATTTACTACTATTAAATCCGATCTATCTATATGATTATTTTCTTGCATTGAATAGTTATTCACCATTACAAAACAATATTGTCGATATTATGTTTTAAAATATTCCATAATTCATTATTGAGTCAGACTCTTGAATCAATTGAGCTCATTATAAATATTTATTAAGATATTGATTTTTCTTTTGGTTCGCTAAGTTCTATACAGTTGCTTTTAATTCTTTGAAAAGCATTACCCACATCATATAATTCCCAATTATTGAAGGTGATATCAAAATATTTTTTGGCTTTAAAGCCATGACCATCAACTATTTTGATTTCATATCTATCAAGCTCTTTGAGGGCACTTGCTAATGTATCTACTGGCCAACTTCCAAGACTAAACCAGACTTGATAACCCATTAAAAATGGACGAACCATAAACACTTTAATTTCATAACCAGAAACATCATTAATTTGAATTGGAATTTTTTGACCATTAAGTTGAGATATGTCAGCGGGCTTTTGGTAGGTATAAAACGTGACTACATGTTGAACAGTATCGCAATGATCTTTTCTCATGATAAATCTTAATTTATCACCATACGTGACTTCACCAGCAAGCGCACCATAACTAAAACCCCCGTCAAGTTTATCAAAATCCCACTTGTCATCTGCTAGAACGTTGATAGGAACTAAAATTAAAATTAAAATATAGAAGATTCGCATTAAGCTTTTTTAGAAGAGCCAAATGGTTTTATTAGGACGTTAATTTGTTCTAAAAAAGACTTACCAAAAAGCTCTAGAATAGACCATTTGATTTATCTCAAAATGTTCTAGTTCGGGGACTAGTTTTTTATGAAAATTGATGAATCTTTATGCGATTAATTTTTTATGAATTTTAAATTGTCCGCATAACTAGTGTAGAGTAGTGTAGGTGAGTGTGGGTTAATGTGTTCCTCTAGTGCCTTAAATAATCGCCAGCTTCCTGAATAATTTTCCAGAGTTTACTTGCGTTTTCTTTGTTCAAATTTAATTAAGTAAATTTTTTTTAAAAAATTTTAAGAACGGGCCCTTGAATTGTTCCCAACTTTTTCCGCCACCTTTCCTTGTTCCACCTATGTGATAGCCATATGTAATACATGAAGCATCTATCTTGACGTCCTTGTTCGGCATTCCGTCATCTTCTGTATAGTAAGCGGGACATTCAAGCCATTTTTCTTGGTTTGCCTCATATTCAGCTTCGTAATTAGCCTCGAATCCATGACCCCATCTTGCTTTAGTAGTTACTTTTATATCTGCTCCATTTGCTTTCATTTTTTCTCCATATTCTTCACATAAGTGTGCATGTGAAGCATCATCAATTTTACCATTGACCATCCAGATTTTGGTTTCTGGTATCGGTTGAGGATTTCTAAAATATCCTGACTGATGACATTCATTAGATCTAGGTAGTGAAGCAGCAAAATACAAATCTTTACTGATAAGTGCATCTCTTATTCTTCTTTCAGCGATTGCAAGTGAATTCATTCCACCTCTTGACCAACCAGTAATTCCAACTTTTTTAATATTAATCTTTGGATTTTTTGACAAATATTCAAGTGTCATAAATGCATCAATATAAAATGAATAAGTTGATACTTGTGCTTGATCAGCTCCTGCACTTATTACATGTCTTCCACTAAAATTATCTACGAACATTACTGCAATTCCTTTTTTCAGCAATATCTTTGCCATTAGTCTGTTAAATTTAAACCATTCATTGCTAAATAGAGCAGATCCACCACTTGCATGATTGAATACTAAAACAGGGAATGGACCTTCACCCTTTTTAGGATATGCAATTAATGCATCTATTTTGACTGGTGAATTTTTATATGACCCATCTTTTAAACTCATAAATTCATTCGGAAAAGGTCCCGAATTATATGAAAGGATTTTTACCATCTTAGCATCTTTAAAATATGGCCATAAAGTAAATAATGGTGAAGTTCCAGCAAATAAAGAGCTAGTTAGTAAAAAGTAAATTAGGATTATTAATATTTTTTTCATATTTAATTAAGTAAATTTTTTTTAAAAAATTTTAAGAACGGGCCCTTGAATTGTTCCCAACTTTTTCCGCCACCTTTCCTTGTTCCACCTACATGGTAACCATAAGTAATACATGAAGCATCTATCTTGACGTCCTTGTTCGGCATTCCGTCATCTTCTGTATAGTAATCGGGACATTCATGCCAGGCTTCTAGGTTTGCTTCATATTCAGCTGAATAATTAGCCTCGAACATATGACCCCATCCACTTTTAGTAGTTACTTTTATATCTGCTCCATTTGCTTTCATTTTTTCTCCATATTCTTCACATATGTGTGCATGTGAAGCATCATCAATTTTACCATTGACCATCCAGATTTTGGTTTCTGGTATCGGTTGAGGATTTCTAAAAAATCCTGACTGGCGACATTCTACAGATCTAGGTTGTGAAGCAGCAAAATATAAATCTTTACTGATAAGTGCATCTCTTATTCTTCTTTCAGCGATTGCAAGTGAAGTCATTCCACCTCTTGAGCCACCAGTAATTCCAACTTTTTTTATATTAACCCTTGGATCTTTTGACAAATATTCAAGCGTCATAAATGCATCAATATAAAATGAATAAGTTGATACTTGTGCTTGATCTTCCGCTGCACTTACTACATTTCTTCCATTAAAATTATCGACGAACATTACTGCAATTCCTTTTTTCAGCAATATCTTTGCCGTTAGTCTGTTAAATTTATTCCATTTACCGCTAAATGACCTAGCTCCACCGCTTGAATGATTGTATACCAAAACAGGGAATGGTCCTTCACCTTTCTTAGGAAATACCATTAGTGCATCTATAGTGACTGGTGATTTT
The DNA here is from genome assembly GCA_902592985.1 of uncultured Pelagibacteraceae bacterium. GTDB lineage: Bacteria > Pseudomonadota > Alphaproteobacteria > Pelagibacterales > Pelagibacteraceae > Pelagibacter. The sequence goes on from CACJGR010000002.1 coordinate 38,148, forward strand.
TTATACGACCCATCTTTTAAAGTAATAAATTCATTTGGAAAAGGTCCCGAATTATATGAAGGGATTTGTACCATCTTACCCTCTTTAAAATATTTCCATAAAGTAAATAATTGTGATGTTCCAGCAAACGAAGAACTTGTAATAAATACACAAAACAGAATTATAAATATTTTTTTCATAGATTAAATCCTATACAAAATTTTTTATTTTTTTAATTTTACAGCTACTTGTTTTTCAAAAAGTGAAACTGCAAGTACTTCATAGCCAATTCCCAGATTATTACAAAATTCGTTTAGCGCTTTATATTCGTCTTTTTCCCAGTTCTTATTCATTATAAATTCATCGAAAACTAAAATTGTTGTTTCGTCAACTACTTTTTTTGAATAATTTAAAGCACACAATGTCGATGAATATAAATCTGCATCAAAATTTATTAGTGATGCCAGAGGTCTTTTTTTAGAAAAAAATTTTGGAAGTGTATCTTCAAATTTCCCTACAATAAATTCTCCACCTAAAATTTTAGGCACTGAACCAAAACTAGAATAAGTACCTTTCGGTAAATTAGCCCAAGACTCAGGAAGTCCAGTAAAGGTGTCAAACCCAAAACCTTTTTTAAAGCTATTGATGAGGTATTGAAATGCTTGACCATTCCAGACTCCAAATTCATAAAAAGGTCTTGATTTGTCAGTTAATGCAACAACGCCATCAAAAAAATTCCAGCGATTAAAAAAAATCTTTGGTAGTTTAGGCAGTGAAAAAATCCACTTGATAGATCTCATATATGGATGGATAGAATCAGATGATTTGTTCAAAGATTCAAATTCACTAAAGTTTCCTTTAAAACCCTGTAATGCACTTATCATAATCTTTGCTTTGATGTATTTATGATCAATTTGATATAATTTTTTCAGTATAGTTAAAGCTTCATCAGTGTCTGAGGCTAACCCGTGTAAATTCCAGTATGCATTTGAATAAGTAGGTTTAATTTTGATTGCTTTTTCAAAACAACTTTTTGCTTTTTGAAGATCTCCAGATTGTAAGAATACAATTCCAAGGTTGTTATGGGCTTTTTCATGATTGGAATTAAGTTCGATTACTTTTTCAAAACAACTTTTCGCTTTTTGAAGATCACCCAATTCTTTTAATGCTAGTCCAAGATTATTATGTGCACCAACACGATTAGGATCAATTTCAATTGCTTTTTCAAAACAACTTTTCGCTTTTTGAAGATCTCCAGATTGTAGGAATATAACTCCAAGAGAGTTATGTGCATCAAAATGATTAGGATTTGTTTTTAAGGTTTCTTTGTAAAGATTCTCAGCAACTTGAAAATTCTTTTTTTGATGATTTTGGGTGGCTAGTGCAAAAGCTTCTTCTGTAGTTAGATTTTTTTTTTCGTTCATTTTATTCTTTATTAAAATTTATTTGAAATTTCTAGTCTTGCACCATAATCAGGTATTGCACTCATCAAAGAATAGTTTGATCCAAATGTAATATCGAAACCATTTATATTTCTTTTATAATCTAAAAAAGCTTTGTTGCTGTCTAAGGACATAGCGTATTCTGTATTTCTTCGTGATATATAGTTGGCGCCAAAATATAAAGCATCACTATAACCACCTCCTTTACTTTGAGTTCGTTGATAACTAGAAGTAAAATCCCAGCCTGCATCTGTTATGTAGTCAAAACCAAGTTTACTTTTAAAATTGTGAGTTGAGCTATTTATATTAGACAATGTATAAGTTGAGCCTGCGCCAGATGTGTATGATATTTTTTGTCTAGATGACGGACTAATATCTAGAAAATAATCATATTCAAGATATGGTTTAAAGATACCACTTTCCAAGTTAGTACTATTATCTACTGCTCCACCTATAGAAGTTATTATTGTTCCTATATTTTGTCTATCAAACTTTAAATTTGTCGATCCACTTTCGCTATAATCTGAGAGAGATGTAAATCCAAGATCAAGTTTTATTTTTGGTGTAAAATTTAATTTATTTTGTTTAAATGTTTCTCGGATTTTAAATGAACTAAATATCTGATTGCCATTTCTTGAACCTTCTGTTGAGGTTGATCCAACTGCATTTACAATGTCTGTTTTAAATGTACCTATTCCTATTAAACTATCTATAAATTTACCTTCTCCGTGTGGACGAGTTTCATATAGTGTTAAGCTAACAGCATCCATAGCCAAAGAATTTTTTACATTGCCAAAATCAATATCATCATTTCCAAATCTTAAGGCTACACCAGACATCCTGCCATTATCAGTACTTTTGTCTGCACCAATTGTAATTGCAGTAGTGTTTATATTTTTTGCAGAAGAGCCAAGAGTGTCTCCAATTTTTCCAATACTGACAGTTCCTTCGCTCCACAATGACCAGTTGTTGGCTTTTAATTCTGAGGTTGTATTTTCATTATTTAAATAAATAGGAATTAAATAATTAGACAAGGATGCTAAAATTGGATTTGAAAACTGAAATTTAATATTTTGATTAGTTAAATTACTATTGTTATTATTTCTTCTTAACCATTCCATACGATTTAATACTGGATATGTGGTGTGTTGTATAAGTTGTTTTGCAGATTCAGCCTGTGATTCAATCGAAGCTACATCATCTTTATCAGTTGTTGGGTCCGTACAATTAATAACGCCATAATAACAAGATAGTTTGTATTCAATAATATCGTTACCAATGTCACCCACAACAAACATCTTGGATCCATCCGAACTAAACGCTAAAGCTGCTGGGTCATCATCTTGATCACTTACACTAAAACTGCCTACAAAAGAGGCAGTGGACACATCAAAGGCTGTGGTTAAAGTATATTCATGTATGTCATTATCTTCCCAGCCTACAACATACATCTTAGTTCCATCTGAATTAAAATCTAAATCCATTGGGTATATATCTTGACTAACCAAAAATCTCTCACCATCCCCTGCATAAGATGCTGTTGAAAGATCAAAACCTGTACTTAATGTATATTCATTAACGTAATCAGTTTGTGAACCCAAAACAAACATTTTAGTTCCATCTAAATTAAATGCTAAACCATTTGAAGCTGTCTCTTCAGAAGCTATGCTAAAATTATTAACAGAAGAGGCAGTTGAGACATCAAAGCCTGTGGTTAATGAGAATGCATAAACTTTCTCTTTATCTCTACCCAAAACAAACATTTTAGTTCCATCTGAGTTAAACTCTACATCCCTTGCATCATTATCTGCACTACTTTTACGGTCTACAAAAGTAGCTGTAGAAACATTCCAAGCTGTACTTAATGTATATTCATTAACATCATCACCCTCCCAGCCAATAACAAACATCTTGGTACCATCATTATTAAATGTTAACCCTCTTGGTTCGTCCTCTTGAGAGCTTATTACGTCATGATTATTAACAAATGTAGGTGCGGCATAAGCTTTAGAAAACAATAAAGCCAAAATAAAAAACACAATATAGAAAATTTTAATAAATTTATTCATTAATACACAACAAACCCAAAACCATAATTCTTACAAGTTTTTCATTATCAAATGTTATCAAAAGGATCTAAATTTTACTATTTGATTTATCTTTTTTGTATATTAAATAAACTTATATAAAGCTTTTATAAAGCTTTTAGGGATCGTTGTTCTATGTTATTTTATAATTAAATGAAAATAACAAAGGAACAAAATGAGTTCTTTGATAAAGAAGGATACCTTTTTTTTCCCAGTATTTTTTCAAAAAAAGAAGTTCAAAATTTATTATATGCAGTTCCTGAACTTTATGAAATAAGAGAAGAATACAATTTTCGTGAAAAAGGAAGTGACGTAGTTCGTACAAATTTTGCAGCTCATCTATATAGCTTACCTTTTGCAAAACTTGCTCGACATCCTCGAATGATTCAACCAGTTGAAGACTTGCTTCAAGAAAAATTGTACATGCATCAATTTAAAATTAATGGAAAAATGGCGTTTGAAGGTGATGTGTGGCAATGGCATCAGGACTACGGAACGTGGTTTAATGATGATTTAATGCCAAGTGCTCGTGCTATGAATGTTGCAATTTTTCTTGATGAAGTTAATGAGTTTAATGGTCCTCTTTTATTTATTCCAGGTAGCCATAAAAAAGGAGTTATAAAAGCTAAACATGATTTAACTACAACTAGCTATCCACTTTGGACAATAGATAACGATTTAATAAGACAACTGGTTGATAGAGCTGGTGGGCGCAAAGGAGGTATTGTAAGTCCAAAAGGTCCAGCAGGATCAATGATTATATTCCACAGCTGTTTAGTTCATGCTTCTAGCAATAATCTATCACCCTTTAATAGGATAAGCGTTTACTTAAGCTTATGTGCGGTGAGCAATCATATTCGAAGATTCAAACGTAAGGAATATATAGCTCATCGTGATTTTACTCCTATTGAATGTTTACCAGATGATTGTTTAACAAAAGATTATGAAGTTAACTTGCCTTGGCAGAAAGGTGTTCCAGAAAGTGCTTATCAAACTTCACTTGAAGAAATACCTGAATAATAAAAAAATTAACTAACTTAAATTATGTATTTAAACACAAAACTAGAAAAATTTGATGGAAGTATTAATGTGGCTTTTATTGGATGCGGAAAATTTATTTCCATGTTTTTGTCACAATATAATCATCTTAAAAAAATAAGAATAGATTCAATAGTTGACCTTAAAATAGAACAAGCAAAAAAAAATTGTTTAAATAGTGGACTATCTAAAGACACTGTAAACAAAATTAACTTTGTAAATTCCATAGATGAAGTACTTGATAGAGACATAGAAATTTTTATAGAAGCTACAGGTAATCCAATAATTGGTACGGTTCATGCTTCAAAAATTATAAAAAAAAAGAAACACGTTATTTTGGTTAATGTAGAAGCAGATGTTACTTGTGGTAAATATTTATCAGATCTTGCAAGAGAAAATAAAGTTATTTGTTCAATGGCTTATGGCGATCAACCATCACTAATAATAGAACAAATTGAATGGGCAAGATTAAACGGTTTTTTTGTTGTTTGTGCTGGGAAAGGAACAAAATATCACCCAACATTTGAATATTCTACTCCAGATACGGTATGGGGACATTATGGTTTAAACAAAGAAAGAGCTGAAGTTGAGTCAGGAATGAATCCAAAGATGTTTAACAGTTTTGTGTGTGGAGACAAATCTGCTATAGAGATGTGTGCTGTAAGCAATGCAGCAAATTTAAAATGTCCAAGTAATGGTTTAACTTTTCCACCTGTTGGAGTTTATGATATTGCAAAAAATTTAATTCCAAAATCAGAGGGAGGTCTAATAGAATACGAAGGACAAGTTGAAGTTATCTCAAGCATTGATTTGGATAAAAAAGATATACTGAATGATCTTAGATGGGGTGTTTACATTGTGATTAAAGCCCAAAATCAATACGTAAAAAACTGTTTCAAAGATTATGGGATGGTTACTGACTCTTCTGGAAACTACTCAGCTATATGGAGACCTTATCATTACATTGGATTAGAACTTGCTCAATCAATATATTCTATTGCTTTAGATAATAAAGCTACTGGGTTTACAAAAAAATACAATGCAGATGTTGCAACTTATGCAAAAAAAGATTTAAAAATTGGTGAAAAATTAGATGGGGAAGGTGGTTTTTGCTCTAGAGGAAAATTAATAACATCAAAAAAATCAAAAGAGGAAAAAATTTTACCACTTGGCCTAACTGAGGGAGCTGAAGTCATTAAAAATATTAAAAAAGATGAAGTTATCAAGATAAACGATGTTAAGCTTAATCTTCCTAAAGAAGTTACTAAAGCTAGAGAATATCAATATAATTTAATTTAATAAAAGCTAGAGATATACAGATATTAATCAAATGGTGTACTCCAGAGCTTTTATGTTTATATGTTTATACCAATTTATCAAAAGGACCTGTAACTTCATAAGTGATACCGTTAAAGCCATTTTTGCCTCTTTGTGAACTAAAATATAATCTAGTTCCAGAAGGATCAAAAGCTGGTCCGGTAATTTCTGATTTTTTATGTCCTACAACTCTTACAATTGGAAATGCTTTATTTTTTTTATTCGAAATTCCACAAATTTCCATATTATCCCCATCTTCAGCAGCCATTACCAAGCCAGTGTTCGAGACGGTAACATTATCAGGATATTTTAATTTACCTTTGCCTTTGTATAAAACTTCACAAGTCTCATTTGCAATATCGTATGTCCAAATTTGATGAGTGTCTGTAGTTGCAAAATGAACTTTACCATCATGATACCAGGCACCTTCGCCCCTTTTAAATTTTTTATATTTTATTTTTTTGTTTGGTTCTCTTTTCATAAGATCCTTAAATCCTGATGCTGCAGGATCATTAACATCATTCCATTTAACTTTACCGCCACTTTTAATTTCCATAACTTGAAACTTACCTTTGGTTTTAGCAAGTTCGCCTATAGCATTGATCTTTTTTTCAGGAACAAATCTATAGAAGCCACTTCTCTCTGTATCTTCTGTTTGATAAATAGTTGATGTTATTGGATCTACAGCAGCTGCTTCATGGGTGAACGATCCTAATGAACCAATTAGTTCCGCAGGTTTTTTTCCATATGGATCACACTCCCAGGTATAACCATTTCCGAATTCTTCACACGTAAGCCAAGTATTCCAGGGTGTTCGACCTCCTGCGCAGTTAGTGCTTGTACCACGACAAATAGAATAGCTTTTCACAATTTCAGCTTTACTATTAAATCTTATTGCCCCAACTCCTCCCATTTCAGACTCGGAATTTGATACATAAATCCAGCCACCATCTTCTGTTGGAAAAGTAGCACCACCATCTGGGTTTGGGTGCCATCTGTAACTCAACGTTTTTTTCATACTTGTTGCTATAACCCTCGATGTAAAACCTTTCATTAGCTTGAGCCCGTTATGGTCTGGTTTTAATAATTTATATGATAAGCCTGAAGTCGCTGCAGTTGCAGAAGTATTAATTGCCCAAACAGGAAGATTAGCTCCGGCAAGAAAAACTCCAACTGAACCTATTGATTTTAAAAATTTCCTTTTTGATTTATTCTTCATTTAAACTTTTTTCGCAACTTTTTTTCCAACTCTTACACCACTCCAATTTGCTCCATAAACTGTAGCATGAGCATCAGCGCAGGCTTCTCCTGCAAAAAATATTTTACCGACAGATTTCCTTAAAGATTTTCTTAGATGAGCTTTACCAGGTATGGCTCCTGAATATGAACCTACTGTAAAAGGATTTTTTTTCCATGCTGTTGCATGTGATTTGATCACATTTTTACCAACTTTTGAACCATAAGATGTTTTAAGAACGTTAAGGGCCCAATCTATTTGAGCTTTACTACCTTCGGCTTCTAATTCTTCAGCAAATTTTCCTACCGTATCAAGATAACAAAGTCCACTTCCAGTAATGTTAAACAGACCAGAGGCACCTTTTGGTGAAGCTGCACCATTACTTTGAATTTTATGGAAAAAGTATGTATCAGGATATTTTATTCCTAATTCAAAAAGAAACTTTTTATCAAAGAGAAATGTAATGTGATTGTAAGTGCCCATAGTAATCCCAGCAAATGCTTCGTATTTATAATCTGGAAGGTCAGGAGCAAACTTAATTGTTCTAGCATTCAAAACTCCTGTTGAAACTGTAACTATGCAAGCTTTTGCAGATATTGTTCCATCATTTGTTACAACTTTAACTCCTTTTTTATCCCATATTATTTTTTTAGCCGCTGTTTTAAGTTTAACTGGTACCTCTTTTCTATAATCAGCAACCAGTGCACCGTAACCTTGCTTACAAAATTCTTTTCCACCAGGTCCTTTCCAATAGTAATCGTCTTTACATGAATGATCTTCTAAATCTTTTGCTGTGCTTGTTGAAAAAACGTGATGAGCAGTGTCAAACCAGCTTTTAGCTTTTAACTTTTTGCCAACTTGACTCCATCCAGAAACATCTTTTTTTTGATTATATATATTATTTTTTATTTTTTCATATATGTCCCAAAGATCTCCAGAACTTTGGCTTATGCCGTCAAAGACATGTGTGTTTGAGTAACTATTTGGATATATATTAAATCTTCCTTTATTCTTCCTCATATATTTTGAGAAAGGACTGTTATCAGAACCTTCCACCCAGTGGCCTCCTAGATCATAAGGAACTCCAAAAATAGAAGTATTAGTATGACATCTTCCACCAGTACGGCTCATCGCTTCAATACAAACAACAGATTTCCCTTTTTTCATTAGTTCAGCGGTTGCCGCTAAACCAGCTGTACCTGCACCAATTACAACAACGTCGGGATTAGACTGTGAAAAAGAAATTGTTGGTAAGGTTGCTAGTGCTAAACCTGATAGAGAAGTTTTTAAGAACTGTCTTCTTTGTATTTTATTCATGATTAAATGTTATCAAAAGGGGTAAATATCTACTAGTGTCAACTTAACATGTTAAATAATCACCAGTAGGTTGAAAACCAATATAGACACTTTTAATGATCATTATCTTGTATCTTAAATTAAATTTTGCTTAAAATATTGTTTTAAAAAAACATGGTAAAGAAAAGAAATAAAACAAAAAGAAAAAAAAATGATGAGGTAATTACTTTAGAAAAATTACCCTACACGATTAGCAAGTTTTATAAGAAATATAAAAAGCAAAAAGAAATTGATGATTTAAGAAAGATTAAGTTTCAAGAAAGAGAAGAAGCTAAATATATTATTCAAGAAAAGAAACAACTAACATTAAGAACAGACAAAATTCAAAAGGAAGAAGAAAGATTAAAATTAAAAGAAGAAGAACTAAAGCAAAAAGAAAATGAGATAAAATTAAAAGAAGAAGAGCTAAGAAAAAGAGATGAAGACCTAAGGTTAAAAGATTCAGATTTAAGACGTAAAGACCTTGATCAAATTAAAAAAGATAAACAGTTAAAATTAAAAACAGAAGAACAGAAACGAAAAGACGTAGATTTATCTGTAAGAGAAGAAGAGCAAAAACTAAAAGAAAAAAAAGAAAATAAGAAAAAATATAAGGAATTTAAACTTAAACAAGAAGATGAACAAAGACAAAAAGAGAAAGAAGAAATTAGAATAAAAGAATGGGAAAGAAAATTTGAAGAAGAACAAAGGGAAAAAGAGCGAGCAGAAGATTTAAAAGCTGAAAGAGTAGCTAGAAAACTACAAGAAAGACAAGAGTTAAAAGAGGGAAAACAAGAGAATTTAGAAGAAGAATTAATCTCTAGACTGGAGAGCTTTGAGATAAAAGAGACTAAAAAAAATTAACTTTTAGTATTATTAGTGTTTGAAAGATCTACGCCAGTTTCCGGATCAAGTTCTATTCCAGCGGGAGTGATGTCTCTTGGAAGAGGAGTAAATGTATTATCTGGGTTTTCAGCAACTTTTCTTATTGCCATTCTATATACGCCAAACGAACCAATAAATATGTGAAAAATAAGCAAATATACAAAATATCCATTTGGCCCTAATCTATCCATCACAATAGAGCAAGCCAAAGGTCCTCCCATTGCTCCTAATCCAAAAACAAATTGTAAACCTCCTCCTGCAGCAACAAACTTTTCTTTTGGAACAAAATCGTTTGTATGAGCAAGGTTTAATGAAAAAATACAAAGTGTTATGCCCGCATAAATTGTTACAATAATAAAGAAGTATAGTTTACTTGGTCCAGCATAAGTCATTAAGTTAAAACTTTGAACTATATTTATATTTAAAAGCATATGTAAGGCATTTAAATTAGAAAGTTCATCTCCCCCAGATATAAAAATTAACACTATACAAAAAGCGGCACTAAATACGTTACATACGATAATTACAATTCTTCTATTGTATTTATCTGAAATGTATCCAACAGGAGCTTGAAAGAAAGCCCCAGCTATAGTTGTTAAAAAAAGTAATATTGAAATTTCAAAAAGGGAAAAATTAATTTTTGTAGCATATACAGCAAACATAGCAAACAATGCAGAATAAATTGCACCTGTGCAAAATGAACTTACTGTGCCTAATGGAGAAATTTTATAAAGCTCTAATAAATTTAAAGTACCAATTTTTTTAAACTTAGGAGCAGGACGTTTTGTTAGTAGTATTGGAACCAAAGCTATAGATAATAAAATAGAAACTAAAATAAAAGGTTTATAACTTTGAGGATCATCAAAATTTAATAAAAGAGCTCCACATGCTAAAGCTAAGTAGTTTATGATCATGTATATAGAAAGTAATTTTCCTCTAGTTCTATTATTAGCTCTATCATTAAGCCAACTTTCAGCCACGACATAACAACTTACCAAACTTAATCCCGTCAAGAATCTTCCTAAAGTCCAAACAACAGGGTTTACATATGTTGCAATTATCAAAATACTTAATGATGCTGTTGAGGCAAAAGCAGCAAAAACTCTAATGTGACCCACTCTTGAAACCATATTAGGAGTAAAATTAGAACCAACAAAATATCCTATAAAATATCCTGACATTATAATTCCAGTGGATAGAGCGCTAAAGTTTTCTATTACTGATCTTACGCCCATCAGATTGCCTTGAAGTCCATTAGCGAGTAGAATTATTCCTATTCCAGTAAATAAAGCCCAGGTATTTTTTAAAATTCTTCCCATTTTTTGAGTGAGTATGCCTTTTATATTAAAAAGCAAGTAGTTAATTTTAATTTGTGTTTTTTTTAAGGCTCATGTAGGAGTGAATAGCTATCGACATAATTATAACTAAGCCTCCTTGAATTGTTTCCAAACTAGGTTGTTCTTTGATGACTAACCATACCCAAATAGGACCAAAGATAGTTTCCAAAAGAAAAAAAAGATTAACTTCTGCTGCAGTAATAAATCTAGGTGCAATTGTTACTAGCACAAAGGGTATAGCCACACATAAAATACACATTAATGGTACTATATAGATGTCTGTTTCAACTAACTCAAAGTTTTCAACAAAAAATAACGCAAATATTGCAACTAAAAGCTTACCAATTGCTGCTGAAGGAACAAGATTTCTATCTTTAGCGGACCTTATAATTACAGCTCCTACTGCTAAACCTATTGCAGTAATAAAGCCAAAGATATCACCAAAAAAATTACCTAATTGGATAGAATCATAAAAAATGTAAATGGCAGCCATAAACGTTATAAAAATTGTTGTCCAGGTTTTTTTGTCTGGGTTTTCCTTTAAAAAAAGTGCTCCCAAAACAGCTGATAACATTGGAGCCATTGCTATCATTATCAATGTATTAGCAACGTTGGTATTTTGAATAGAAATTATAAAAGTGATATTAGTAACCGCGAAGGTTATCATGTAAAAAACTCCAGGATAACCCATAGCAAAAAAGAGTTTAAAAAAAGTCGTTCTATAAACCATTAACAAACCAAAAAAAACAGCTACAAATGGTATGGCTCCTCTATAAAAAAGTAGGCCCCAAGTATCGATATGTGAAAGTCTTATAAATAGAGAGTCTGGCGTAATAAACATTACAGCAGTGAAAGCTAATAAAGACCCTTTTTGTTGATTTGTAAGCTTCATTTAAGATTTTTTGTTAAATAATATATATATTTTTTATCATTGTTTTATTAATTTACTTATAATATGTTTAATGCAGCGCCGATTTAAGTCGAATTGCGGGGCGCTATATAAAATCCTGCTAAAAAGATGTTTCTACATGAACCACCTCTTTAGCAGGTGGTTTTTTTTTGAATCATTTCTCATTTAAAGGCCGGGTATTTGAACCGTATTGTGCACCTAGCAAAGCTAAAGCACTAAAAAGGAGAAAAGAAGAGCTCTATTTATTTCCCTATGACCCACGAGCTCCTTTTCTCCATTAGTTTGGAGAAAAATGAAAAAAAAAAACTTAATTGAGAGACTAGATAAAGGTCCAGTGATATGTGCTGAAGGTTTCCTTTTTGAAATAGAAAAAAGAGGATATATGTCTTCAGGAGAGTTCGTTCCAATGGTTTCTTTGGAAAATCCAGGAGCATTGGAAAATTTGCACAGAGATTTTCAATATTCGGGTTCTGATATTGTCCAGGCATTTACTTATAATGGACATAGAGAAAAAATGAGAGTTATCGGTAAGGAAGAACTATTAGAACCTCTTAATAGAGCAGCTTTAAAAATTGCAAAAAAAGTGGCAACTAGCCCATTAGGAAAAGAACAAAATTTAATGGCAGGAAACATTTCAAATTCAAATATTTGGAAACAAGGTGATAATAAAGCCCAATTAGAAGTTGAAAAAATGTTTCGTGAAATGGTGGGGTGGGCTGTTGATGAAGGTGCAGATATTTTAATTGGTGAAACTTTTTATTATGCAGAGGAAGCTTATACAGCTTTAAAAATAATGAAAGAAACAGGACTTCCATCTGTTATTACAATTGCTCCTTATGGTCAAAATATTATGAGAGATCAAGTTTCTATTCTCGATACTTGTAAAGAATTAGAGCAACGAGGTGGTGATGTAGTAGGGATGAATTGTCATCGAGGACCTAATACAATGCTGCCTTATCTCAAAGAAATTAGAAAAGCACTAAAATGTCATGTAGCCGGTCTACCCATTAATTATCGAACGACAGAGGATAACCCTACTTTTTTTAACTTACCAGATCGTAATGGCTGTACTTGCCATACACCACATGAAACGACATTTCCTACAGCATTAGATCCAATGCAATGCAATAGATATGAAATTAGGCAATTTGCAAAGGAAGCATTTGATATAGGTATAAATTATCTTGGAGTTTGTTGTGGAGCAAATCCAATGTTGATAAGAGAAGTTGCTGAAGCAGTGGGATTAAAAGTTCCTTCTAGCAAATATAGAGAAAATATGGAAAATCATTATATGTTTGGGAAAAATAAAAGAATTCCAAAACATATAAAAGATTATAGAAATAAAGCATAATTGTTCTATAATTAATCATCCATAAATTATGATTAAACAAATACTAAGCGATAAGGTAGAAGAATACATAAAAAATAACCCTAAATCTGTATTACTTGATGTAAGAACTGAAGAAGAATGGAATGTTGATGGAAAACCAGATGGTGAGAAAATTTCATTAAAAACCTATTTTTTAACAATACAATTTGCTGACAAAACTTTTAATCAAAATTTTATTGAAGATTTCAAAAAACTAAATATTCAAAAAGACTATAAAATATTAACCATGTGTATGGGTGGTGTTAGATCCCAAGCTGCTGCAGAACTTTTAATAAAAGAAGGTTTTAATTGTGTAAATATTTCAGATGGTTTTTTGGGTAATTCTGAAAATCCAGGTTGGAAAAATTCAGGTTTATCGAGTAAATAAAAAATAGCAAATTTTATTGCGAATAAGGTTTCCTAGAAAATATTTTTTTTACAAAAGGCTCAAATTCTTTTAAAGATAAGGATTTAAAATTTGGATCAAAAGATTTTTGATCCCAATTCCCACAGAAATCTATAGTATCCTTATAGTATTTGTGTCCTTTATATTTATCTCTTTGATCTCTATTACCACCTAAGTGGTGGGCATAGTAATACATCTGAAATTCACCATGTTTCTCGATTATCCAGTGTGTTTTTTCACTCACATAAGGTTTAAGAACTGAACCAGCATATTCTGAATGATTTAATGGAGCTAGCTCGTCTCCAATGTCATGAAATAGTGTAGCAACAATCATTTCATCGTCAGCTTTGTCATTTAATGCACGAGTTGCTGACTGTAAAGAATGTTCTAATCTAGTTATTTTATAACCTTCTAAAGTATTACTTAGTCCACTCATAAATTTCATTAGTCTATCAGCAGTACCTTCAATGAATTTTTTTTCATGTTTATCTAACAAAAGATAATCTTCTTTAGAGCCATTTTTCATCTCTGTAAAATTTACTGATTTCATATTTAATTGTTAGAAGCTGTACTTAATAAAGATAACTGAGTTATTTTATCATCTCCTAGATTGTCAATTGGTTTGACCGGGTACTCTCCAGTAAAATAGTGGTCTGTAAGTTGAGGATAAGTATCATTTCTTTTATCAAATCCCATTGCTCTATACATTCCATCAATAGATAAAAATTTTAATGATTTTGCGTTAATATACTTACAAATTTCATCATTTGTTTTATTTGCAGCTAAAAGTTCTTTTTTTGTAGGCGTATCAACTCCATAAAAATCAGGAAACTTTATTTCTGGAGAAGCAATTCTAACATGGACTTCTTTGGCACCAGCATCATAAAGCATTTTTACAATTTTGTGAGAAGTAGTTCCTCTTACGAGAGAATCATCAACTAAAATAATTTTCTTATTTTTAATTGATGATTTATTGGCATTTAATTTTAATTTAACTCCTAAACTTCTTATTTTTTGAGCTGGTTCAATAAAAGTTCTTCCAACATAATGGTTTCTTATTATACCAAGTTCAAATTTTTTACCTACATGTTGACTATAGCCAATCGCAGCTGCATTTCCAGAATCTGGAACAGGCACTATCAAATCTCCTTCTACGTTTGCTTCTTTAGCAAGTTCATTACCAAAATTCTTTCTATATTCATAAGCACATTTTCCATTAAGAATACTGTCAGGTCTTGCAAAATAAATATATTCAAAAACACATGGTCTGGTTTTTTTAATTGGAAAAGGTTTAATACTTTTTAACTCATCATTTTCGATATAAACAATTTCTCCATTTTCTACATCTCTAATAAATTTTGCTCCTATTATATCTAATGCACAAGTTTCTGATGCAAAAACATACGAATTCTTTAATTTCCCAACTACTAAAGGTCTTATTCCAAAAGGATCTCTTACTCCAATTAATGTGTATTGTGTAAGCATCACTAAGGCGTAGCCTCCTTGAATTTGAAATAGCGCATCGACTACTTTATCAATTGTCTTATTTCTTTTTGATTTTGCAATTAATTGGACGATTGTTTCTGTATCAGATGTTGTGTGAAAAATTGCGCCATCTTCAACTAACTTAGTTCTTAGAGTAATTGCATTTGTTAAATTACCATTATGCGCAACTCCAATTCCACCAGCATTAGTATCTGCAAAAAAAGGTTGTACATTTCTTATTGTTGTTCCACCAG
The DNA here is from genome assembly GCA_902592985.1 of uncultured Pelagibacteraceae bacterium. Taxonomy (GTDB): domain Bacteria; phylum Pseudomonadota; class Alphaproteobacteria; order Pelagibacterales; family Pelagibacteraceae; genus Pelagibacter. Next base: position 53,229 of record CACJGR010000002.1, read on the forward strand.
TAGTGCTATATCGATTATGGCCTATAGCGTAATTACCAGGTAAATTTTTTAATACTTTTTCTTTATTGAAGTTATCACCAACCAACCCAAATCTTTTTTCTGAATGATATTTTTTACCATCAAAAGAAACTATACCACAGCCTTCCTGTCCTCTGTGTTGTAAAGCATGTAGGCCTAGAGCCACAAGAGTAGATGCATCAGAACTATTACTAATTCCAAAAACACCACATTCTTCTTTTATTTTTGGGTTATATCTCTTCAATCTTTTCTTTAGATTCTTTATATTTTTTTTCATTTGGGAATTCTTTAACTAGATAATTACTACCTTTTTTAACATATGGAAAGCTCAATGATTTATTAATACTTAATGGCCAATTTTTATGATTATAGAATATATTTACAGTTGCAAATATACATACACAAATAATATAACTTCTTATAAATCCAAAAAAGAATCCGAAAATTGTATCAACTTTCCCAAGGCCAGAATATTTAACAGCTTTATTTATTCCTTTGTTGATCATCAATATTACAAAAATGACTAAAACAAAAATTGAAACTCCTAAAACAATATCTAGCACATATTCATTATCAATTACGTCTTTTACATAAGGTTTTGTTCTAGGGAAAATCACAAGTGTTATAACATAAGCTAACAACCATTTAGAAGCAGCCAGTATACTTAATATAAAACCATTTCTAGAGCATTTAATTAGAGAAAGAACTGTAAAAAAAATATAAATTAAGTCAAATTCAGAAATTTCATTGTAAAAGTTTTTTAAAATTTCTAACACTAATTAATTTTTGTATTAAATGGTTTAGTGATCAGTATTAGCGCAGGTAAAAGAGTTAAAACAGAAATCATTGCTAACAACATAGCTATACCAGTAAACACTCCAAAATAAATAGTTGGAATAAAATTAGAAAAAACTAAAATTGAAAAACCAAAAACAATGGTAATAGAAGTGTTAAGTATTGCGATACCGACTGTTGAGTGACATAATTTTAAAGTATTTTCATAATCATACGTTTTGCCAAACTCTTCTTTAAATCTATAAATATAGTGAATACTATTATCAACTGCTATACCAATAGTAATAGCAGCAATAGTTATGGTCATCATGTCAAGTGGTATTCCAAGCAATCCTATTATTCCTAAAATAAAGAATGCAGCAATAAAGTTTGGAACTACACCAATTAAAGATAATTTAATATTTTTGAACAATATTAAAAACATTAAAAAAATTCCTATCATAACAAAACCTAAAGTTAGTATTTGAGATTTAAATAAACTTTGCAAAAGGTTGTTAAATAAGATTAAAACTCCTGCCAATTTAAATTCTTCATTTTTAAAACCAAGTTTATTTTCTAGATCGTATTGAATTTTATTTATTAAATCGTTTCTTCTTAAATTTTTTTCTGAATCTTTAATTCTTAAACTTATTCTCGCTTCATTATCTTCAATTGAGATATAAGGGTCGACAATCTCTTTTTTTATATTGTCCGGAATCTTAGTGTAAAGAACTCCCATTTCTAAACTTCCAAGTGGTTCATTGTTGTTTAATTGAGTTGCTACCTGAATAATTGAAGAAAAAGATAAAACCTTTCCAATAAAAGGCAATTCTTCTAGATAATTATGAACTTTTTCGATTTTTTCAATTTTATCTTTTGTAAACCAGTATTTTCTATCATCTTGCTCCTCTTCATCACCCCAATCTTCGAACTCATCATCATTAGTTTCTGTTATATTTTTTTGTGTAGATGGAAATTTTAAAATTATCTCAAGTGGAGTAGTACCTCCTAATTTATCATCAATAAGCTTCATGCCTTTATAAATTTCAGTCTTTTTATTGAAATAATTAATAAAACTATTTTCTACTTCTAATCTACTAATGCCCATTATACTTAAAACAACAACTAAACCTGTTACTGAAAAAATTGTTGTTTTATTTTTTATTGAAATTTTTCCAAAAAATTTAGTTATTTTTGAATTACTTTGTTCTTTGATAGTTGTTTTTTCTGAAGATAAAAAATTTAATATTGTTGGCAATAAAGTAAAAGTGATTATAAATGATGTGATTAAACCTAAAGACATCATCCATCCAAAATCAATAATTGGTTTAATTTCACTAAAAATTAATGAAAGAAAAGCGCAAATTGTAGTTAAGACAGTGTAAATTATAGGCCAAAACATTTTTGAAGTTGTCATTAAAATTATTTTAGAGTTTTTTAAATCAGGATTGTTTTTTTTTAATTGCAAAAAACGTGTACTCATATGAATGTTCATTGCCATTGTTAAAATTAACATTAGAGCAATAAAGTTTGAGGATATTACTGTAACTTTCCAACCTAGCAGGCCAAGCAGACCTGTCATAATTAAAACTGAAAAGAAGCAGCTACTTATTGGAACTATGATCCATACTATTTTTCTAAAAACAAACCAAAGTGTTGCAATGATAAATAATAAAACTCCTATACCAAAAACAATAATATCACTTTTAATAAATGTCATCATGTCGTCAGCAATCATAGGTATCCCGCCAAGATGAATTTTTCCTACTCCACTATAAGTTTTAATTATTTCTCTAATTTGAAGAATATTTTCGTGATTTTTTTTCTTTAAAGCATCTTTATAATTTTCAATTTCTTTTTTATTCTTTAATTTTTTTAATTTTTCATCTTTTTTAAGATTAACAATAATTCCAGTAGTTTTTCCGTCTTCGCTTATTACAAAGTTTCTAAAAACTGGGCTGTTTAAAATTTCATTAAAACCTCTTTCTTTATCAATACCTTCACTTTTTAAAGTGCTAAAATTTTTGAGTCGTTCGGTTAATGTTTCATCTGTACTATGTAATAACGGAATATCTAGTAGAGTTATAACACTGTGTACCCAGTCTAAGCTTTGAATTTTGTATTTTAAACTCAGAAGGTTATTCATTGAGCTTTCAGAAATCATGGCTTCTTTAGGAGTATAAGTTAAAACTAAAAATTCTTTTGCTCCATATCTTTCTGTAACTTCACGCAAATATTTTAAATCTGGATCACCCTCAATTAAAAGAGTGTCAGAAGAAGCATCTAATCTAAAATTTTTAGAAAAATATCCAAATCCTAATAATGCAACAATTAAAAGTATAAAAATTGCTTTAGGTTTTTTAAGAACATTATTTTGATATAAATGAGCAAACATTTAGTACCATTATATATTTTATATTAGCTATTTTGAGTATCTTTAAATTTGGTAAACATTGCTTCAAATTCTAGCATTATATTTCCTGTTGGCCCATGTCTTTGTTTTCCAATAATTATTTCAGCTAAGTTTGATACTTCGTTCATTTTTGCTTGCCATTCTGCGTGCTCTACAGTTGCTGGTCTTGGTTCTTTTCTTTCTAAATAATATGCCTCTCTGTAAACAAACATTACAACATCTGCATCTTGCTCAATAGAGCCCGATTCTCTTAAGTCAGATAATTGAGGTTTTTTATCATCTCTTTGCTCTACCGCTCTAGATAATTGTGATAGTGCTAATACAGGAACAGACAGTTCTTTTGCTATAGCTTTTAAACCTTGTGTGATTTCAGAAATTTCTTGGACTCTTCCATCTTTGTTATTTAATGAAGCTCTCATTAATTGGATATAATCAACCACAACCATATCTAAACCAAATAATCTTTTAATTCTTCTAGCTCTATTGCTTAATGCGGCAATACTAATTGCTGGAGTTTCATCAATATATAAGGGTAGTTCAGAAATATTTTTTGAAGCTTCGATAAATTTATCAAATTGTTCTTCAGAAATTCTTCCTCTTCTTATGTCATTTGATTTTATTTTAGATTGTTCAGCCAAAATTCTTGTTGACAATTGTTCAGACGACATCTCTAAAGAAAAAAATGCAATAGTTGATTTTTTACCATTAAGTTGGAGTTTTTGTGCTGCATTGAATGCAATATTTGTAGCTAAAGCTGTTTTACCCATAGAAGGACGTCCAGCAATAATTATTAAATCTGACTTATGAAGGCCGCCGAGTCTATCATCTAAATCTCTTAACCCTGTCGGAACTCCAACAATTCCTTCCTCATTTTTATATGCGTTTGAAGCCATTTCAATTGTGGATTTCATAGCTTCATCAAATTTCACCAAAGAAGAATTAAATGAACCCTTCTCTGCAAGATCAAATAATAATCTCTCAGAATTTTCTATAATATTTTGACCACTAACGTTGAGATCATTAAGTTTAGCTGAATCAATTGTAGTTTCTGATATTTTAATTAATTCTCTTCTAACAAACATGTCGTAAATAATTTTAGAGTATTCAATTGCTTGTCTTGATGAAGTAGAAAACTTTGTAACTTTAACTAAATATTCAGGAATATTTAGATCATCTTTTTCATTTTCAAAGTAATTTTTTAAAGTAATAGGGTTAGCAAGCATGCCTTTATAAATAAGATTTTCAATAGCAGAAAAAATTTTTTGGTGCATAGGATCGTAAAAATTAACATTTGAAATAATTATATTAATTTCATCAAATATTTCGTTTGATACTAATATTGATCCTAGTACCGCTTGTTCCGCTTCTATATTGTTGGGTAATTCTTTAAAGATATCTTTAACTACACTTAAGTTATTATTCATATTTAAATGTTATATGAAAAAAATTTAAATCAAATAATAAAAATCTACTGGGGAAAAAATTGTATAATTAATGAACAGCTTCAGCTTCAATTACTTTTATAGATATTTCAGCTTGAATTTCAGAATGTAAGTTTATTTTAACTTTAAATGTACCGAGCTCTTTAATTTCTTTTGTTGGTTGAATCAATAAAGGTTTTATATCTAGTTTTAATGCATCTAAAATTATTTTTGAAATCTCAGTTGGTTTTACAGATCCATATAATTCATTATTTTCAGTACTTAATTTTTTAACTGAAAATATTTTACCATTAATTTTTTCAAAAATTTGTTTTGCATCTTTTTTCTTTTCCAAGTCTTTTTTCCCCAGGTCTAATTTAATTTTTTCAACTTCTTTAATATTTTCTTTTGATGCATAAAGAGCTTTTTTTTTAGCTATTAAATAATTTCTAGCAAAACCTCTTTTAACATTAATTACATCTCCAATTGATCCAATTTTTCTTAAGTTTTCTAATAAGATTATTTTCATTTAAATTAATGCTAAATTTCTTGCTCTTTTAATTGAAATTGATAGTTCTCTTTGTTTCTTTTGGCAAATGTTAGTAATTCTTGATGGTAATATTTTTCCATTCTCGGAAATATATTTTTTTAATAATTTTATATTTTTATAGTCAATTGTTGGTGCTCCTTTTACTGAAAGTGGACATGATTTTTTAAATTTGTATTTATTACTTTGAAATATACTTAGTTTTGCAAAATTGCTTTGTTTGTTTTTTTTATTTTGTGTTTTTTTTCTTTTTATCATAATTAATTTTTACTTTTTTTTTCTTTTTCTTCATTTTTTAAAAAATAATTTGCTTCAAGATCAAATTTTTTAACTTTTACAGTCAAGTATCTCAGTAGGTTTTGATCAATACTTTCATTTTTTTCTAATTCTTTAATAATTTTTCCACTACCTTTAATCTTAAAATGTATGTAGTTAGCTTTTTTATTTTTTTTAATAATGTAAGATAAGTTAAGCAGCCCCCAATTTTCAGTTTGTACTATATTTCCATCATTTTTTTCTACAATTTTTGAATATTTTTCAGTTAATTTCTTAATTTGACTAGGACTGGTGTCTTGCTTCACTACTATTGTATGTTCATATAAATTCATATTTGATCTTTTATAAAAAAAAAGGATATACTATTATAATTCTTTGATTACAACACTTAAAAGCATAATAAAATTTTAAATATTTAAATGTTTTCAGTAATTTTTCCAGGACAGGGTTCTCAATTAGTCGGTATGAGCAAAGAACTTCACGCAAAGTTTGATACAGTTAAAAAACTTTTTAATGAAGCTGACCAAATATTAGATTTTTCAATATCTAATTTAATTTTAGAAGGACCAAAGGATCAACTAGATTTAACTGAAAATACACAGCCTGCAATTTTTTTAGTTGGATATTCAATATTTCAACTATTAAAAAAAGAGTTCAAATTAGATTTAAACAAAGCTAACTTTTTTGCTGGACATTCTTTAGGAGAATATACAGCTCTAGCTTCAGCTGAAGCATTGAGCTTCTCAGATACATTAAAAATTTTAAAAATTAGAGGAAATGCTATGCAAAGTGCAGTTCCAAAAGGTGAAGGTGGAATGGTAGCTGTTTTAGGATCTAATATAGAACAGATAGAAAAAATTATTGAAGAAAATAAAGATAAATATGAATGTTTTATAGCTAATGATAATTCTAACGGCCAACTGGTAGTTAGTGGAAATATTGACAATATAGATAAATTTATTTTGGATTTAAAATCTAGTAGTATTAAAAATATTAAACTGCCAGTGAGCGCACCTTTTCATTGTAAACTAATGAAAAAAGCCACAGATATAATGACTAAAGAAATTACAAAGTTAGAATTTAAAGATCCTAAGAATATCTTAATTTCAAATGTTACCGGCAAAGAAGTCACCAATGCATCCTTACTAAAAGATTTATTAATTAAACAAATTGAAAGTAGGGTACGTTGGAGAGAAAGTGTAATGTTAATGATAAATAGAGGCGTTAATGAATTTATAGAAATTGGACCAGGTAAAGTTTTGTCAGGATTGATTAAAAGAATTGACAAAAGTGTAAAAGTTAGTGCAATAAATATTGAAGAAGATATAAGGTTAATAAATATTAATGATTAATTTTAAAGATAAAAAAATATTGATTACTGGAGCTACTGGAGGAATAGGAAAAGCGTTAGTAAAAAAATTTTTATCTTTAGATGGCAAAGTTCTTGCCACAGGTACTAAAATCGAAAAATTAGAAGCTTTAAAAAAAGAATTTCCAAAAGTTAATACTTTAAAATTTGATATCTCAGATCATCCAAAGATAGAAGAATTTATAGAAAATGTTTCATCACAATTATCTGGTTTAGACATTTTAGTTAATAATGCAGGGATAAATATAGACAACTTATCATTAAGAATGAAAGACGAAGAATGGAAAAAAGTAATTGATGTAAACTTAGGATCAACATTTTTTTTATGCAAATATGGAATAAAAAAAATGCTTAAAAATAAGTATGGAAGAGTGGTAAATATAACTTCTATAGTGGGTCATACAGGAAATTTAGGACAATCAAATTATTCTGCTTCTAAAGCGGGAATTATTGCTATGTCAAAAAGTTTGGCAATTGAATATGCAAAAAAAAATATCACAATTAATTGTGTTTCGCCTGGTTTTATTCAATCGAAAATGACAGACAATATTGTTGAAAGTATCAAAGCGGTATTAACATCGAGAATTCCTATGTCCAAGCTTGGAACTGGAGAAGATGTATCAAATACTGTTGCCTTTTTATCCTCTGATGCTGCTTCATATATTACAGGTGAAACAATACATGTTAATGGCGGCATGTATATGGCTTGACAAAACTACTTTTTAATCTAATAACAAAATATAACAAAAAGGAATAATTATGTCACAAGATGTTTCAAGCAAAGTTAAAAAAATTGTTGCAGATCATTTAGGCATTGATGAAGCTAAAGTAACCGAAGAATCTAGTTTTATAGATGATCTTGGCGCTGATAGTTTAGATACAGTTGAATTGGTTATGGCCTTTGAAGAGGAATTTGGTTCGGAAATTTCTGATAGTGAAGCAGAAAAAATTTTAACTGTAGGTGACGCAATTAAATTTATTGAGAGTAAAAGTAATTAGCTAATATTAAATGTCCTCAAAAAAAGATGGGATAATGTTAATATTATCTTCACCATCTGGAGCAGGAAAAACAACGATTGTAAAACTATTGTCAAAAAATAGAGATTTTCATATTTCTATTTCTCATACAACACGAAAACCAAGAATAAACGAAATTCAAGATAAAGATTATCATTTTGTTGATAATCATAAATTTAAAGATTTAATAAAAAAAGGTGAATTCCTAGAATATGCGAAAGTGTTTAATCACTTTTATGGAACTACAAAAACATCTGTAATAAATAATCTTAAAAATGGAAAAAATGTTATTTTTGATATTGACTGGCAAGGAACAGAACAAATTAAAAATAAAAAATTGGAATATAAACTAATAACTTTTTTTGTTTTACCTCCGAGCAAAAAAGTTTTATTTGACAGATTATCAAATAGAGACATGAAAGATAAATTAATTGTAGAAGAAAGAATGAAAGCATTTAGCAAAGATATACAACATTGGAAGAATTATGATTATGTCGTTATTAATGATAATTTACAAGATTGCTTTAATCAAGTTTGTGATCTAATTGATTCTGAAATTAATAATTCTGTTAATAATTATAATAAGAAATTAATTCAAAAACACGTTAATAAACTAACTTCCTAAATTTTCATACTCTTTTGTAATCTTGTAATATGTATCTGGTGAAAGATTTTGTGGTCTTAAATTTAAATTAATATTAAGTTTTTTAGTTATTTGGCTTGAATTTTTAAATATTTGATTGAATGGTTTTTTAATCATTTTTCTCCTTTGATTAAAAAAAATTCTAGTAATCATTTCAAGGTTTTTAGGGTTTTTTATTTTATAAAAATTTTTTTTTGGTGAAAAAATTAATAAAGAGCTTTCAATCTTTGGTTTTGGAAAAAAACTATTTGGACTAATATTCATAATTTTTTTAATATCTAATTTCCAATTAGATAGAATTGATAGTCTTCCATAATTAGATGTGTTCATTTTTGCAATAATTCGATCCGCTACTTCTTTTTGAAACATTAAAATAAGATTACTAAACCAATAATTTTTATTTATAGATGTTATCCATTTTGATAAAATTTCAGTAGAAATATTGTAAGGCAAGTTTCCAAAAACAATTAACTTTTCTTTTGAAATTAAATTTTCAGAAATTTTTAATATATCGTCGTTAATAATATTTATTTTATTTTTAAATTTTTCATAGAGAAGCAACGATAAATTATTATCTTTTTCAACAACATAAATTTTTTTTGGTTTTTTTTTAACAAGATAGTCTGTGAGATTTCCTGTTCCAGGCCCTATCTCTAAAATTTCGTTATTTTTATATATTGGAACAGTATTAACAATTTTTTGTAATATATTTTTATCAACTAAAAAATTTTGGCCTAGACTTTTTTTGGGCTTAGTTAACACGGATTTTGTTTACAAAGTTTAAAGCTTCTTGAAGACTTTTAGGATCAGATTTATTCAGACCTAGCATCTGATTATTTGGTCCATGATCTGGTGAAATTCTAATAAATGGAAGTCCGAGTGTAATATTTATTGCCTTAAATTCATAAAGAGTTTTTATAGGTGTTAATACTTGATCATGATACATTCCAATAATTACATCAAATTTTTTTACATTTTTCTTGATAAACAATGTATCTGCAGCAAAGGGTCCAAAAATCTTAATTTTTTTTTTTGATAGGAATTTTATTGCTGGAGTTATTATTTTTTTTTCCTCATTTTTATCTTTTATTGATTCACAATGAGGATTTAAGCCTGTAATAGCAATTTTTGGTTTTTTATTTAAGAATTTTTCGTAAAATTTATTTATAGTAATTACTTGTTTAATTATCTTTTTAATTGTTATTTTTTTAAAAATATTTTTTAATGGCAAATGAGTAGTGATCGGACTTACCGAAAGATTATTATTATAAATAAGCATAACTTCTTTGCCTGTATGTCTAGTTTTAAAGGCAAGATATTCAGTAATACCAGGAAACTTTTTCTTTAAAAAATGTTTTTTGGAGATTGGTCCATTAATTAGTGCGCAACCTTTATTTGCTCTCATAATTTTTAATCCTAAATTAAAACACTGATCGATATAATGGTTTGATTTTGATGAAATTTTATCAAATGTTTTATTACAATTAAAATTTACGTTTATAAGATTAATATTTTTATTATTAAGTTTATATAAATTTAAAAATTTATCGTTAATTAAATTTATTTTAAAAGAATACTTCAATTTTTTCATTTGTTTTAAAATCAAATTATAAGAAGCAATTATTAAAATAGGAGTTTTATAATTTTTATTTTTTAAAGTTTTAAAAAAAATTTCTAGGAAAATACTATAAGGCTCTCCTGATACAATTATTATTGGTTTAATTTTCATGTGTTTCAACATTTTTTTTAATTTTTTTATAATATATTGATGAAAATTGACTTAACTTTTTATTTTTTTCATATTGAATCATTTTTTTTAATTCAAGTTCGAAATTTGTTTCTAGTTTTTTTTCTTTTGCATCATCTACTTTTATTATAAGTATTCCACCTGGTATATTGATTGGTTTTGTAATTTCACCGACATTTGTTTTTAATAATTCATCAATAACTAATTCGGACAATTGATTTTGTTGCACCCATCCTATTGAGCCTCCAAATTTTGCTGTATCTGAAATACTGTATATGTTTGCTGTATTTTTGAATCCTATTTTTTCTATACTTTCTAATATTTTTTTATATTTTTCATTTAATTTTTCTTTATTTTCTGCATTAAAAATTATTTCTGACAAAGAAAATAATTTTTGTTTCTTTGATTTAAATTCTTCCTTCTTTAATTTTTTTTTAATCTTTTTTATATCAATTTCAACTTGGTTTTTATATTTATCAAATATTAACTGATTCCAGGTAATTTCAATTTCAAGTTTTTTTTTAACGATATCTATATTAAGATCATGCTTTGATAAATAATTATTAAACTCAATTTCATTTTTTAAACCTAATTTATTATAAGTATCAGTCATAACTCTTATTAAGTAATCTGTTTCTTTTCCTAGTGTAAAATATTTCTTAATTTCATTAGTCTTTATCTTTTCTCTAATTATTGATTCTTTTGCTATTTTATTTTTTTGTTCTTGCGTTAAGTTTCTTAAGTTTGGATTAAGTGCTTCTAAATAATTAATTTCAATTTTTAAATCATAGCTTGTAATTATTTCATTATCAATTTTCGCAATTATTGATGTTTCATTCTTTGAAAAGGATGAAGTTAACAATATTTTAAAAACAAATAGAGTTAATAATATTAGCTTAAATAATCTGAACTTTTTCATTTTTTAGTATTTGGAGTAGAAATTGCGCTAAATGGAACTATTGTTAATGAAAAGAATAGTTCTTCAGTAGGCTTAACATCTCTATCTGAATAGTAATCTTTATTATACTCAACTGCAGCTACAAGACAGTCATTTTTATACTCGTATATTAAATTATAAAATTCAGTTAAATTTGTTTTTTTATTTCTTCTTGTTTTGAACTCTAATTTATTGCTTTCATTAAAAGCATATCCAATATTGTTTGTTAAATAACTCTCATTACCTAATTCGTTGTTTTCTTCTAAAAACTCAAATGAGGTAACAAAATTGTTAATAGTAATAGTTGATTTAGTTAAATTATAATTAAATGTTTCTAAATTGTTGTCTAATGAAAAATCATAGTTAAAATTAATGTACTTATTTGGATTTATTTTTAATTCACCAACAATATCTGAAGATTTATTTCCCAATTTAGAGTTTATTGGCAATCTAGAATCATTAACATCCCTAAAATTTGTTGCTAAATTTAGTGAAAAAAGCTCATCATCATTTTTTTTCTTTAAAATGTATTCGCTTCCGATCGTTAATGATTGACCTCCTTCCACAGTATCATCTCCCGAAACTCTATTTAAAGAAAATATATTATTAAAATTTATTCTCCTGTCTGAATCGGTTAATCTACTAGATTTATTCGGACTAATTCTAAAAGACGCTTTTGGAGTAAAATAACTTTTAGTATTTTTTCCTAATTTTTTTAATGGAAGTGAAGAGTTAAATGAAAATGCAGCAAAGTTTTCTGAATTTAACTTATCTTTATATTTTGTTGATTTTTCTCCTTTTGTGTTAACGTTCTTTAATAAAAATTTTAGGTTATTAGTGATTCCATTTTTTAAAAAAAATGGAATTGAATTATATTCGAAATTATTAATTAAAACGGATTCATAAACATTTGTATCATAATTTTTTTGAGATCCCGATGTTGTGAATCTTAAATTTCCTTTTAGATCTGTTTCAGTATTTATTAATTTTGAAATACTAAAATCAGGATAAATATATTGATATCTGTCACTTGTATCTTTGCTAAGATCTTCAAATACTTCAACTCTTGTTTCTATGCTAAGATCTTCTTTGCTCGCACTATAATCAATAAATGAGTTAAGAAGAGAAGAGCTATTATTTATTGAAGAAGTAATTTTATTATTTTTTAAATAAGTATCATTAGATGTTTGTTCAATGTTAAATTCTATATTACTGTTTTCAAATAAATTTGATTCCAAACTCACCATTGTATTTGAAAATAAATGACTTTTGGTAGCACTTTCATTTTTACCTATACTAAAATCTGTGATGTGATTTGAATTTTTGTTAACTTGCCTGTATTCGTTTTGCAACATTATATCATTATTAAAATAAATATTTGGTTTAAATGTAAAATCTTTATTGTCAGAAATAACTTGATAATATGGCACTTGCAAGGAAACCCCTGAAGTAGAAGAATTTCCCATTTGTGGAATTAAAAAACCAGACTTTCTTTTTACAGTAGGATCAGGATGAAAGAATTTTGGAAAGTAGAAAATTGGCTTATCGTATATTTGTAGCCAGGCGTTTTTATAGTTTATAATTTTATTTTTTTTATCATGTTTAATTTCAGAAGATTTAAGTGTCCATGGAGGACATTTTTTATTTTTTTTGCAAGTTGTAAAAATTCCGTTTTTGATAATTGTTTCTTCTTTATTTGCTAAAGCATAATTTCCTTTTAATCTAGGTTCATTTTCACTATTTCCAAAAACATCATTTCTGAAATCAATTTTAATATCTTTACCAACTACTTCATTTGTTTTTATATTAACCATAGATTCATTAAAACTATAATTATTTTTTTGATTATCCAAAAGATTGATTTTTTTACTTTTAAAAATTTTGTCTAAAACTAAAAAAGTGAAACTTTCTGCGCTAAATTTGTTTTCAAAATTATCTTCTAGTGTTGCTAAGTTTTCTGATCTAATTATATTTTCTTTTTTAGAATATATGATATCGCTTGCATTTATTACATATTCATTATCAACATGTATTATAGTATTTCCTTTTGAAATGATTTCTTCTATATTTTTGTAATAGGTAATATTTTCACCTCCAATTTTTATATTATTTTCTCTATCAATTATTTTTATATTACCAATTAATGTAAGAACTAATTTAATTTTATCATAAGTACTTTCGTTAGCGGTAATTTCAATATTATTTGTTGTAGATACTTTAACGCCATCTTTAGCATAGATTTTATTTCCGTTATTAGTTATTTCAATAACTGGACTTTCAAAAGTAAATTCTTCTGCATTAATATCGTAGTAATTGATATTGATAAATAAACAGATAGTAAGAAAAAAAATAAATTTATTTTTCATTTATTCTAATTAGTCCTATAGAGGATATAATGGTAAGCAAAATTAATGGCATCCAAATAGAAACTGTTATTGGTATTGTTTCACTCTTTCCCAATACACCTAGAAAATAATGAATATAGTAAATTATTACAGATAATAATATTCCAAAAATTAAATGAACTACTTTTGGCTTGTCATATTTTATGTTCATCATAATTGTTGCTGATAAAATTGTCATAATCATTAGATATATTGGGTATGAAAAAATCTTTTGAATATGTGAATTAATTTCAGTAGTTGAGTAATTCATAGCATCGTAATCTTTTTTAATTTTATTTAACTCAAGCATATTTAAAGAAGAAAAATTTGAAAAAAGGTTATTTATTTTTTCATAATCAAAATTTGTTTGAAATTTTAAATTATTTAAACTTTTTTCAAGACTGTCATATTTAGAAAGTATAGCGCTATCAATATGCCAAATATTATTTGTAATATCTACCTCATTAGCATTAATAATTTGTAATAAGGTGAAATTTTTATCAAATTGTAAAATGTCAACGTTGATGAGTTTGTTTTCGTCAATTTTTTCCGCATTTACAATATTTATATTTTTATTTATCTCATCTTTTATCCAAAGACCATTTTCTGTTACTGCTGCTAAATATTTATTGTCTTTAGTATATTCATTTTTTATCTCAAGATATAAAAATTTCATACTTGCTGAAACATTATAAAATACAACTACTATAAATATCCCCATTAATAATGTTGTAAAAGAAATTAACTTTAATACTTTTGTATTATCTAAACCAAAATTTTTAAAAGCTATTAATTCATGTCTATCGGCTAATTTGATAAAGAAAAATTGAGTACTTATCAAAAAAATAAATGGAAATATTTCATACAAAACAGACGGTACATTTAACAATGTTAATAAAAATGGAACAAGGAAACTAATTTCAATATCTTTAAAAAAAGAAATTTCTTCAAATATACTTAAAACAAAAGCAAGACTAAAAAAAATAGCAAAAATTTTTCCAAGTGTATTTAAAAAATTATTAACAATATATTGTTGATATACTTTGAGATAAATCATTTATTTTTCAAATTTTAGTTGATTGTTAAAGATTGCACGTGTTGAAAGAAATAAAATAATTGGCGTTAAAATAAAAATCAGATTATTTTTATTACTAAGTCCAGCATAACGTATTGATACCTCAGATATAATTAAAAATATAATTCCAATTACAAATAATTTAAATTTAAAGTTTGAATATTCATGATTATCTTTTGATTTTAATATTAAAAAACATGCTACCAATGCTAATAAAGGCAAATAAAGAGGTAAGCAAGTTCTTTTTAGAAGTTCTTGTTTTATATTTTTTAAATAACCCTCTTCACAATGCATATTTTCAGAATATAAAAATTTAATATTTTCATCTATTAAGGATTGTGCACAATTAAATAACTTTAGTGTTGATTGTTCTTGAACTTTTGGAAAGGTGGTAGATTTAGTTGAAAATTTATTTAAATCAAATTCTGTTTTTTTAAAATTAAATATTGTTGTACGACCTTTAACACTTATATTGATTATTTTTCCGTTATTAAGAATTAAAAATTTATTATCACCAGACTGAATTATTTTTCCATTTTTTGCAAAAATGATTTGTGACCTACCTGCATTTAGATTATCTTTTAATATTATGTTTCTTAGAGATCCATCATTATCTTTTGAATTTGCGAAAATTGTTAAATCTTCAACAGTATCAACGAATTTTTTTGGCTTAATAAGTGAAGGAAAAAAATCAATATTTGAATCTCTAATATAAGATCTAGCTTTATTTTGAGACTCAGGAACAATTATTGTTGTAAAAAAGATTTGTATTAGAAAAAAAATTAAAGAATATTTAATAACTATATTTAGAAATTTTTTTTTATCAATTCCATTTGACCAAAAAATTAATAACTGGTTTTTTTCTTCATACTTTATAATAATGTAAAATATAGATATGAAAAACATAAGTGGCAAAACTCTACTAAAAATTTTTGGTAAAATTAAAATGGTATAGAAAAAATAAACTTTAAAATTATGACCATCTTCTGAGACGAAGTCCAAGTAGTTAACAGCCTGAATGATCCAGATAATTAATGCAATTGATACACTTGCAAGTATAAAAAAAAACGATATTTCTCTTAAAAAACTTTTAAAAATAATTTTTTCCATTGAAATTTCATGTTTTTTTACATATATAGCATGCAACTTAAAGGATATATAATTATAGAGCACATCTTTTAGAACAAAACAAGAACATTATATAAATTATGGCATTTTACTTATATAAAACTAGGATTATCTTTCCTTATTCACACAAAGTTTATATTTAGAAATTTATGACAGTACAAATTCTCTATAAAAATAATGATAATTCAAACAATCAAGTGTTATTTGTGGAAGAAAAATACAATATAAGCAGTATAAAAAAACTCATTTCTAGTGCTGAATTTTCTTATATCAAAGAAATATTAAAAAATAATGATTTAAAGAAGAAAATATTAAGCCTGGATTTAAACTCCAAAAAAAGACTAATTTTAGTATCTGTTAAAAAAAAACTAGAAAGTTCTGATATAGAAAATCTTGGTGCTGATTTTTACAATTATATTAAAAGCATAAATATAAATAAATTATCAATAATTTCTAGTACCTTAAATTCTAGATTTGAAAAGAATTTTATTGGTCATTTTTTACATGGTTTAAAATTGAAATCCTATGAGTTTAATATTTATAAAACAAAAAAGGAAAAAAAAATAATTCTTATAAATGTAATTGGTAAAAAAAATAGTTTAACAATTAGAAATGAGTTAAAATTTAAGGCATTAGAAGAGGGAACATTTTTTACTAGAGATCTAGTATCAGAACCTGGAAATATTTTACATCCAGATGAATATGCAAAAAGATTAATTAAATTAAGAAAATATGGATTAAAAGTTACAATTTATAATAAGAAAAAATTAAAAAAATTGGGTTTAAATGCATTATTAGGAGTAGGGCAGGGAAGTATTAGAGGAACTTATCTTGTAACTATTGAATGGAAAGGATCTAAATCAAAATCAAAACCTTTAAGTTTTGTTGGCAAAGGAGTTTGTTTTGATACAGGAGGTATATCTTTAAAACCTGCAAAATTTATGGAAGATATGACATATGATATGGCAGGATCAGCTGTAGTAGTTGGATTGATGAAAAATTTTGCAATAAGAAAAGCAAAAATAAATGCCGTTGGGGTTGTGGGACTTGTTGAAAATATGCCAGGTGGAAATGCACAAAGACCAGGTGATATAGTTAAATCATATAGTGGTAAGACTATAGAGGTTCTAAACACTGACGCAGAAGGAAGATTAGTTTTAGCGGACGCTTTAACCTTTACAGAAAAAAAATTCAAACCGCAACTAATGGTAGATCTAGCGACATTAACAGGAGCTATAATTGTTAGTTTAGGATCTGAATACGCAGGACTTTTTTCAAATGACGACAAACTATCAAAACAGATCTTTGATGCTGGAGAAAAAGTTGGTGAAAAAGTATGGAGATTACCATTACATAAAAACTACGATAAACTTATGGACTCAAAAACTGCGGATATGCAAAATATAAATTATGTAGGAGGTGCTGGCTCAACAACAGCAGCACAATTTTTACAAAGATTTATAATTAATAAAACACCTTGGGCCCATCTTGATATAGCTGGAATGGCTTTTTCAAAATATGGGGGTGCTTTAAATCCAAGTGGCGCTACAGGTTATGGTGTAAGATTATTAAATAAATTTGTAGAAGACAACTATGAGTAATATTGAACAGACACTATCAATTATTAAGCCAGATGCAGTTGAAAGAAATTTAGAAAATGAAATTAAAGAAATGTTTAAGAACACAGGATTTAATATTCACAAAGAAAAAAAAATACAAATAACAAAATTAGAAGCAGAACAATTCTATAAGGTTCACGAAACAAAGCCATTTTATAATGATTTATGCACATATTTATCATCTGGACCAATTGTAGTTATGATACTTGAGCATGAACATGCTGTATTACGAAATAGAGATTTAATGGGAGCAACCAACCCAAAAAATGCTGAAGAAGGAACAATAAGAAAAAAATATGGAATTTCTATAGATAAGAATTCCGTACACGGTTCTGATAGTATTGAAAATGCAAAAATAGAAATTGATTTTTTCTTTAAAGATTAATTGTAAATTTTTTTTATAGCAGCTGGATAAAGTAAATGTTCTTTTTTTAGAACTTTTTTTGAAAGTGAATCAACAGTATCATTTTTTTTAATTTTGACTTTTTTTTGCATAATTATTTTACCAGAATCAATTTTTGCTGTTACAAAATGAACTGAGCAGCCAGCATATTTATCATTATTTTCAATAGCCTTTTTGTGTGTATTTAATCCTTTATATTTTGGCAACAGGGAAGGATGGATATTAATAATTTTTCCTTTAAATTTCTTGATAAAATTTCTTGATAAAATTCTCATAAATCCAGCCAAACAAATTAAATTTATATTCTTTTTTAGTAAAATTTTAAAAATTTTTTTTTCAGCTAGTTTTTTATTTTTAAAAAAAATTACTTTCTTTTGAATATTATATTTTTTAGAATACCTTAAACCTTTGGCATAGCTTGTATTTGAAATAATCAAGTTTAATGAAATTGGAGAAATTTTTTTTTTAGAAAATTTTATTAGATTTTCTAAATTACTTCCTTTACCAGAAATAAAAACAGCAGCTTTAGTCTTTTTAAGACCAATTAATTTTTTCATTCAGTTTAATTTTGTTTTTACCTGAAATAACTTTGCCTATAACATATGGCTTATACTCGTCAGAGAAAAATTTTTTAACTTTATCTAAATTTTTGGGATCAATTATAAGACAAAATCCGACACCACAATTAAATGTTCTTAACATTTCTTTGTCTGCAATATTATTTTCTTTAAGCCATTTAAATATTTTTTTAGTTTTTATTTTTTTTAAATTAATATTAGCTGTTAATCTGTCAGGAATAATTCTTTTGATATTATCATTAATACCACCTCCAGTTATATTAGCACAACCATTTATAAGATTGTTTTTGATTAAACTTAAAACTTCCTTAACATAAATTTTAGTTGGTTTTAAAAGTTCTTTTTTAAGAAATTTTGTTTTTTTTAAATTAATTTTTTTTTTATCAAGTATGTCTCTAATTAAGGAATATCCATTTGCATGAACGCCACTAGATGGAATTGCTAAAATTAAATTACTTTTTGCAATTTTTTTTTTATTTAAAATTTTTTTTTCATCTACTACACCTACAGAAAATCCAGCTATATCAAATTTGCCTTTTTCATAAGTCCCTGGCATTTCAGCAGTTTCACCTCCAACTAATTCACAATCCGATATTTTGCAACCTTTGATAATTCCTTTAATAATAGATTTAAGTTTTTTTAAATTTATTTTATTTATTGAAATATAATCTAAAAATAATAGGGGCTTTGCGCCTTGAACAATAAGATCATTCACACACATTGCCACTAAATCAATACCAATGGTATCATATTTATTTAATTTATTAGCTATTTCAATTTTTGTACCCACACCATCAGTGCTGGCAACGATTTTTGGCTTTTTAAAATTTTTTGGTATATCTGAAATTGAGCCAAAACCACCAATATTTTTAAACTTTTTATTGCCTTTATTTTTTGATGAAATATTGGATATAAATTTAACAAAATTATCAGCAGCATTTATATTTACGCCACTTTTTTCATATGTAAATTTATGTTTTTTCATTAGTATAAAATATGCAAATTAAAAAAAAATTAAACAACTTGAATAAAGTATATATAATTTTTTTTTATTTCGTTCTATTTATAAATGTTATTTTCACGACATCTTTAAAAGCGGATTCTTTCAAAATAACTAATCTTGAGATTTCAGAACCTTTTGAGCTTAACTTTAATAAAGAAAAAGTTATAGACAAAGGTTTCAAAATAGCTTTCTTTGAATTAGCATCTATGATTACAACTTCAGGTGATAAAAATAAAATTGAAAATACATCTTTATCAACAATTAAAGGTCTTATCGATTCTTTTACAATGAGCGATGAACGATTTGTAAATAATGAATATCATGTAAAATTTGATGTAAATTTTAATAAAAAAAATACTTTAAATTTTTTTGAAAGTGAAAATATTTTTCCATCAATTCCTAAGGCAAAAGATATATTGTTAATTCCAGTTATGGTTGATTTACAGCTAGATCAAATTTCATTATTTAATAATATTTTTTATAAAAAATGGAATAATAATCATGAAAGATATTATTTATTAAATTACATATTACCAAGTGAAGATTTAGAGGATGTTGATATTCTTTCACAAAATAGTCAATCAATTGAAGAATATGATTTTAAAAAAGTAATAAGAAAGTATGATTTAAATAATTTTATAATAACAATAATATATAAAAATAATGATGAAATAACAGTATTATCTAAAATTCAATTGAATCAGTCTTTTAAAGTTGACAATCAAAAATTTGAAACAATAGATTTACATAAAGAAAAAGATCTTAACTTGATATTAGTTAACTTAAAAACTACATACGAAAACTATTGGAAAAATATTAATCAAATAAATACATCAATAAAACTTCCATTAACAATTTCTATCAATGCTGCTCAACATAAAAAAGTTCAAATCTTAGAAAATTGTTTAGATGAACTAGATTTGGTTTCTAATTTTGAAATTTTAAGATTAAATAATAATAATATTTATTTTAAGGTTGTTTACAATGGAGCACCTAATAGGTTTATTAGAGAAATTAAATTGAAAGGAATTAAAATTAATACACAAAATCAGATTTGGGAAGTAGAATGAAAGATTTAAATCAACTTTTATTAAATTTTGAATATAAACAAAATTTTAAAGATGAAGATTTTTATGTTAGTGCTAGCAATTATTACGCTTTTACATTAATTAATAACTGGCCAAAATGGGAAAAAAATTTTTTAAATATATGTGGAGAAAAATATTCAGGAAAAACACATTTAATTAATATTTTTTTAAAAAAATTTAAAGGTATTAAAATTAATGCAAACTCATTCGAAAATAAAAATTTAAATGAGATAAAGATATATGAAAATATTATACTAGATAATTTTGACCGAAATATAAATGAAAATTTAATTTACTCTTTATTTAATATTATAGATCAAGATAACAAATATTTAATTATAAATTCTTTAACTCCAATTAGTGGAATGAATTTTAAACTAAATGATTTAAAATCAAGAACTAAAAATTGTTTAGTTGCTAAAATTGATAAACCAGATGATGAATTAATGTTTGCCCTTATTTTGAAAAACTTTTCAGATCGTCAAATTGTGATAGATAAAAAATTGATTAATTTTATCATTAAAAGAGTTGATAGATCATATGACAAAATATTCGAATTCATATATAAAATTGACGAGATAAGTTTAAAAAAAAAAAAATCAATTGATTTTAAAATTATTAAAGAAGTATTAAAGGCATAGATTGAACAAGTATAGAACACATAACTGTACAGAATTAACCAAAAAAAATAAAAATCAAGAAATTATTTTATCAGGCTGGATAAATAAAAAACGTGACCATGGAAATCTCTTATTTATTGATTTAAGAGATAATTATGGAGTAACACAATGTGTAATTGATAAAAGTAATAAATTTTTTAATGAATTAGAAAAAATCCAACTTGAAAGTGTTATAAAAATTAATGGAAAAGTTGTTGAAAGAAGTAAAGAAACAATTAATTCAGATCTTAAAACTGGTGAAATAGAAGTAAATATTATCTCATTTGAAACACTTGGACACTGCATGGAATTACCCATGCCTGTCTTTAGTGATCAAGATTATGCTGAGGAGATCAGACTAAAATATAGATTTTTGGATTTGAGAAGAAAAAAAATTCATGAAAATATTATTTTAAGATCTAAAGTAATTTCATTCATAAGAAATAAAATGTCTGAACTGGGTTTTTTGGAATTTCAAACTCCAATATTAACATCTTCAAGTCCAGAAGGAGCGAGAGATTTTTTAGTTCCTAGCAGACTAAACCCTGGAAAATTTTATGCACTTCCTCAAGCACCACAGCAATTTAAGCAACTTGTTATGGTGTCTGGATTTGATAAGTACTTTCAAATTGCGCCTTGTTTTAGAGATGAAGATGCTAGAGCCGACCGTAGTCCAGGTGAATTTTATCAGCTAGATTTAGAAATGTCATTTGTTGAACAAGAAGATGTATTTAATGTTGTTGAGAAGCTAATGATTAGTTTGTTTAAAAATTTTTCATCCAAAAAATTACTTCATGAAAAATTTCCTAGAATTTCTTATGAAAAAGTAATGCTTAAATATGGAACAGACAAACCAGATTTAAGAAATCCTTTGCTAATAAACGACATAACAAATATTTTTACTCGAGAAGATGTTAAATTTGATATTTTTAAAAAGTTAGTAAAATCAGGTTCAAAAGTGAGATCAATTGTAACAAAAAAAACTAAAAATAAACCTCGTAGCTTTTTTGATAATATTGATAAATGGGCTAAAGAACTGGGTGCTTCAGGCCTTGCTTATTTTACAATTGAAAAGGACCAAAAAATTTCAGCAAAAGGTCCTGTTGGTAAATTTTTTTCAGAAGATTCACTTATGGATATAATGAAAATTACTAATGCCGAAGTAGGAGACAGTCTATTTCTTGCATGTGAAAAACTTAAAGAAGTTGAAAAAATTTCTTCTCTTGCAAGAGATAAAATAGCATATGAATTAAATTTAATTGATGAAAGTAAATTTGCTTTTTGTTGGATAGTTGATTACCCAATGTTTGAAAAAGATGAAGTAACTAATAAAGTTAAATTTAGTCATAATCCATTTTCAATGCCTCAAGGAGATATTAAAAATATAGATTTTAAAAAACCATTGAATATTAAAGCATATCAATATGACATTGTTTGTAATGGTGTTGAGTTATCTTCTGGAGCAATTAGAAACCATATACCAGAATTAATGTATAAGTTATTTTCAATAGTTGGATATGATAAAAATCAAGTTGATGAAAAATTTGGTGGAATGATAAATGCATTAAGTTATGGAGCTCCACCACATGGAGGTATCGCTCCAGGAATAGATAGAATAGTTATGTTGTTAGCAGGAGAGAAAAATATTAGAGAAGTAACCATGTTTCCAATGAATCAGAATGCTCAAGACCTAATGATGAATGCTCCTTCCAAGGTATCCGAGGAACAGCTTAAAGAACTAAATTTGGATTTAAAAAAGAAAAAATAGTTTTATTTTTTCCCTTTTAAGTTAATTTTAATATCTGATAGATCAACTAAATTTTTTTTATAATTACTTCTAACAAAACCTTTGCTAGTAATATTTTTAACAAGTTTTAAAAATTGATTTTTATCCTCCGATGCTTCTTCGTCATTATTGGTAGATTTATCAGAATTTCCTATTGCTGGAGTATGAGCTAAATCTTCTCTATTTTGGTAAGATATTGCTAATTCTCTAAAAATATAATCAAGTATAGATGAAGCACTTAATATTCTATCGTTTCCATAAACTTTTCCGGATGGTTCAAATTTAGTATTTACATAAGCATTTATAAACTCATCCAAAGGTACCCCATATTGAAGACCAAGAGATACTGCTATTGCAAAGTTATTCATTAATGCTTTTACTAGTTCACCTTCTTTACTTGTATCAATAAAAATCTCTCCTATTTTACCATCTTCATATTCACCAGTGTGCAAATAAACTTTGTGATTACCTATGGTTGCTTTTTGAATATATCCCTTTCTTCTGTCGGGCATACTAAATCTTCTGCTAATGCCATCATTAAGTTTTTTTACAAAAACTTGATTTGTGTCTTTAGAAATTGGTTTTGATTGAATTTTTTCGGGAATTATATCTATTTTTTTATTCTCAGGATTCTTATTTTTTATGTTTAAATTTTTTGTTTTTCTATTATCTAATTTAACATCTAAAACTTCAAATTTTCCATCATCTCTTTTTTCCAGATTGGATAACTCAGTTTCATTGATATCATCTAAATAGTGACTAACTTTAAAGCTGCATGTATAATAAGTTTCTACTAAGTATTTGGCCATTTTCTCTCTAAATAAAATTTATTTTGAATCTTGAGACAATTAATTTATATACAAATTCATAGTTTAGTCTAATTTAATTTATACAATTTTGAATTGAAGAAATATTAAAATTATATGTTGACATTTTTTAAAAAAATTTTCATATGGTGGAATCAAGAGACGCTAGGAACTAAACTTCAAACATTTTTTTTTGGAAAATTAATTGGCAAAGATACTTTTGGTAATAAATATTATGAAAGTAAATCTGGCAAAAGATGGGTAATTTATAAAGATGAGATAGATGCATCTAAAATTCCAATCGAGTGGTATTCTTGGATACATTTTACTGGTAACAAAATTGAAAATTCTCATAATTTAAAAAAATACGATTGGCAAAAACCTCATCAATCAAATCAAACAGGAACTGAAAATTCTTATCACCCAAATAAAGATAATAATGAAATTGATAAAAAATATAAAAATTGGAAGAACTAATTTTTTAAAATTATTTATTATTGTTATATTTATATTTTATAGTTCAAATATAAATTCTTTAGAAAACTCAGAATCATTAGAGGGAAATTTTATTGAAATTAAGATTTTGGATAAAGTTAGTTCAAAAAATAACGTTTTAAAAATAAAAATTGGTGATGAAAAAAAATTTAAAAATCTTTTAATTAAATCTTTAAAATGTAAAAATTCTGAGTTTGATGATGATCCTGAAATTACAGCATACCTTCAAGTTAAAGATTTAACCAATAAAAATAACAATGAAGTCTTTATTTTTAATGATTGGACTTTCTCTTCAAGTCCTACTATTAAACCTTTTGATCATCCCGTCTATGATATTTGGCTTACAAAATGTTACTAAACAATTTTTTCATTATCTAACCAACTAACATTAAAATTAGATTTTATGAATTTCTCATGTGTTAATAGCTTTTTGTGCAATTCTATAGTTGTAGTAATTCCTTCAATTACAAATTCATCTAAAGATCGATTCATTCTCTGTATTGCTTCTTTTCTGTTTCTTCCTTGGCAAATTAACTTACAAATCATACTATCATAATAAGGAGTCACCTTATATCCTTGATATATTGCTCCATCTACTCTTGTTCTAAAACCAGAGGGTTGGTGGCATATTCCAATTGTGCCAGGACAAGGTTGAAAGTTTTTGCTTGGATCTTCCGCATTTATTCTGCATTCAATTGCGTGACCTCTTGGTTTTATATCATTTTGTTTTAATGCAGTTTCACCAGTGAAAGCAATGTGAATTTGTTCCTTTATAATGTCAATTCCAGTAACAACTTCTGTTACTGGATGTTCTACTTGAACTCTTGTATTCATTTCCAAGAAAAAAAATTTTCCATCTTCATAAATAAATTCAACAGTTCCTGCCCCTTCATATCCAATTTTGCTTACCATATTTACTGTTTTTTCAAATAAATCTTTTCTTATTTCATCAGATAAAATCGGACTTGGTGTTTCTTCAATAAGTTTTTGGTGGCGTCTTTGAACAGAACAATCTCTTTCATGTAAATGAATGGTTCTATTTTTTCCAGATAATATTTGAACCTCAATATGTCTAGGATTTTGAAAAAACTTTTCTATGTAAACTTCATCATTACCGAAATATTTCATTGCTTCAGTTTTTGCAGCGGAAAAAGATAAATCAAAATCTTTTTCATTATGAACGATTTTCATTCCTTTACCACCACCACCTCCTGCTGCTTTAATCAATACAGGAAATCCTATTTTTTTAGATATTTCTTTAGCTTGTTTTAAATTTGAAACACCACCTTCAGAACCTTCTATAATTGGTAAACCATATTTTTTTGCAATTCTTTTTGCCTCAATTTTGTCACCCATCATTTTTATTAATTTTGAAGAAGGACCAATAAATTTTATTTTGTTTTCTTCGAGAATTTTTGCAAAGTTTGAATTTTCTGACAAAAAACCATAACCGGGATGAACAGCTTCAGAACTTGTTAATTCAATTGCAGACATTATTGCAGGTATGTTTAAATAACTATTTGCTGGTTGATAAGAACCTATGCAAACACTTTCATCTGCTAATCTTACATGCATACTATCTTTATCTACATCAGAATGAATAGCTACAGTTTGAATACCCCATTCTTTACAGGCTCTAATTATTCTAACTGCAATCTCACCACGATTAGCGATTAATATTTTTTTAAACATTATTCAAGAACGATGATAGCTTGACCGAACTCAACTGGCTGACCATCCTCGACACAAATTTTTTTAACAACGCCATCTTCAGTAGATGGAACATGATTCATTGTTTTCATCGCTTCAACTATTAATAATGTTTCACCTTTTTTAATTTTTTTTCCAACTGAAACAAAAGGTTTAGCTCCTGGTTCAGGAGACAAGTATGCTGTTCCAACTATAGGGCTTTTTATAACATTACCAGAGTTATCAATTTTTTCCTCAGCTGTTTCATCTCTATTAATAAACTCATCACCTTTTAGTGATTTTTTTAAATCTTCTAGAGTTTCTATTAATTTTTTTATTATTTTTTTATCTATTTCCATTTTTTAGCAATTCATGCATTGCATTTATGGCCAAAATATAACCATTGGTTCCTAATCCACAAATTATTCCAGTTACTACGCTGCTGATCATAGATTTATGTCTAAATTCTTCTCTTTTATGTGTGTTTGATATGTGTAGTTCGATACTAGGTTTTTTAAAAATAGCCAGCGCATCACGAATAGCAACAGAAGTATGGGTAAATCCAGCAGCATTAATTATTAAACCATCATATTTTTTTTTAGCTTCCTGTATAATAGTAACAATTTCACCTTCAATATTTGATTGTAAAAATTCAATATTAATTTTTAAGTCTTTTGAATGTTTAAGACAATTATTTTTTAATTCATCATAGGTAGTAGAACCATATTGTGATTGTTCTCTCTCACCTAATAGATTAAGATTTGGACCATTAATAACAATAATATTATTTTTCATTGAATTCTTATATATCTATATATTATGAAAAAAATAAATAAAATCAAAATTAAACTAAATGGAAAATTTATCAAAATTAAGGATAAAACTACTTTATTAAGTTTGATAAAGAAATTAAAGGTACCAATAAAAAAGGTTGCTATTGAATTAAATCAGACAATAGTTAATAAGAAATCATTAGGTAAGATTAAAATAAAAAAAAATAATAAAATTGAAATAGTCCATTTTATTGGTGGTGGTTAATGAAAAAAGTAGACAATTTAATAATTGCTAAAAAAAAATTTAAATCACGTTTAATAGTAGGCACGGGAAAGTACAAAAACATGTCTGAGTGTGCAAAAGCTATAAAATTATCTGGTGCAGAAATAGTTACTGTTGCAGTAAGAAGAGTAAATATAGTGGATAAAATGAAACCTTTGTTAATGGATTATATTGATCCAAAAAAAATAACTTATTTACCAAATACAGCCGGTTGTTTTAATTCAGAAGAAGCTTTGAGAACATTACGGTTAGCAAGAGAAATAGGAGGATGGAAATTAGTGAAGTTAGAAGTGCTGGGAGATAAAAAAACATTATATCCAGATATGATTGAAACTTTAAAATCAACTGAAATACTATCTAAAGAAGGATTTAAAGTAATGGTTTACTGTACCGATGATCCTTTAATGGCAAAAAGATTAGAAAATGTTGGAGCATGTGCAATTATGCCTTTGGCTGCACCAATAGGCTCTGGATTAGGTATACAAAATTATACAAATATTAAAATTATAAGGGACCAAACAAAATTGCCATTAATTATTGACGCAGGTTTAGGTCAAGCATCAGATGCAACTATTGCAATGGAACTAGGTTGTGATGGTGTTTTAGTTAATACTGCAATTGCAAAAGCTAAAAACCCTTTTCAAATGGCTTTAGCTTTTAAAAATTCAGTTGTTGCGGGCAGGCAATCTTATTTATCCGGTAGAATAAGAAAGTTTTTATTTGGAACTTCTTCTTCTCCTAAAGAAGGTATTATTTAACTTTTTTAAAGAATTTTTTTTTATAAAATCTATTTTTTTTGAATTTATTTTTTTTAGTTGTTTTATTTAAACTGTAAACATTATTTTCATTTTTTAAATCTTTTAGATTTGTAAATTTTATTAAAGATTCGATTTTATCTATAGTTTTTTTATTTCTATTTTTAAAATCAATTTTATATTCTGGTATAACTAGTGAATTATCATGAATTATATCTATTTTAATTTTATTTTTTTCTTCAAAGTACTTTAAATCCTCTAAGAAGTTTTCTTTTATAAAATTTAATAATTTTTCGCATATTTTAAGCTCTACGTATTTAGCCTTATTTTGAATTGACTTAATTTCAACAATTTTTAATACTTTTAAAGAAAAAGATTCATCAGTTAAAGAAACTTTCCATTTAACGCTACTTTCTCTTAGTCTTTGCCTCGACATTTCTAGTAATCCAAAATTACTAATACGCCCTATTTGAATCCTAGCTCTATCTGCTCTACACTTTTCTTTTAATTTTCTTTCAACTAGTCTTCTATTTACGTAACTTAGCATATCAATAAAATCTATTATTATAAGACCAGATAAATCTCTTATTTTGAGTTGTCTTGATATTTCTTCTGCAGCTTCGAGATTTGTATCAAGAGCAGTGCTTTCAACATTTTTTTGTCTAATAGATTTACCAGAGTTAACATCAATAGAAATTAAAGCTTCAGTTGGGTTTATAACTAAATATCCTCCTGAAATTAATTTTACGGTTGATTCAAAAATTTCGTTTAATTTATCTTCAATATTTTCTTTAAAAAACAAAGGAATTTTGTCTCTGTATTTTTTTATCTTTTTAACATGTGTAGGCATGATCATTTTCATAAAATTTCGTGCTTTTTTATAACCTTCGTGACCTTCCACAATTATACTTTTTGTATTTTCATCATAAATGTCTCTTAAAGTTCTTTTTATTATTTCACTTTCCTGATGAATTAATGCTGGAGCTATTGCATTAATTGCATTTTCTTTAATTAAGTTCCAAGTTTTTATTAAATTTTGAAGGTCGTGATTAATTTCATTTTTTGTTTTATTTGATCCAGCAGTTCTAACAATTAAACCCATTTCTTTTGGGATTTCTATTTCATTTAAAATATTTCTAATTTTTTTTCTATCATTTGGATTAAAAATTTTACGTGATATACCTCCACCCTTTGAAGTATTAGGCATTAAAACAATATATTTGCCAGCAACTGAAATAAAAGTACTTAGCGCAGCTCCTTTTAATCCTCTTTCATCTTTTAAAACCTGAACAAGTATTACTTGATTAGGTTTTATTACTTCTTGAATTTTATATCTTTTTGATTGATATTTTCTATCGGGTTTTTTAACTTCTTCAGTTGTTACTGATTCAAGTTTTTTTTCAACTGGATCATCTATTTCTAGGTTACCTTCATTTAAATTTTTCTCTTCTAGTTGTTCACTTTCTTTTTGTAGTTTCTCTCTTTCTTTCTCTTCTTCTTTTTTAATTTTTTCTAAATCACTTTGAGGAATTTGATAATAGTCTGACTGTATATCATTGAATGATAAAAAACCGTGTCTTTCTCTTCCAAAATCTACAAAGGCAGCCTGCAAAGATGGCTCAACGCGACTAACTTTACCTAAGTAAATATTATTTTTTATTAGAGTATTTTTTACACCTTCGTATTCGTATTCTTCAATGTTTCCATTTGATTTAAGCACAACTCTAGTTTCACTTGGATGCGATGCATCAATATATAAATTCTTTTCCATATAATTTTGATTAATAGTTTCATTTTATTTATTTCATTTTTTAAATTTTATTAAATTCTGATGCCTTAAGTTTAACAAATTCGTATATTAAATAATACTAAAATGAGTAAAATTTTGAAAAAAATATTAATACTGTTTTGTAGCTTTGCACTATTATTAGGATTATCAACTCTTTCAATTTTATGGGCATTTTCTAATAATTTACCTGACTATAAGTTTTTAATAAATTATAAACCACCAGTTTCAAGCAAAGTTTATTCAGGCGAAGGAGAACTTGTAAGTGATTTTTCATCTGAAAAGAGAATTTTTGTCCCATATAACGCTATTCCCGCAAAAGTAGTTAATGCCTTTTTATCTGCAGAAGATAAAAACTTTTTCTCACATCCAGGAGTTGATGCAAAAGGAGTTGTACGGGCTATTATTAATAATATATCAAATTATTTATCATCAAAAAGATTAGAGGGAGCTTCAACAATAACTCAACAAGTAGCTAAAAACTTTTTATTAACAAATGAAGTTAGTATTAAAAGGAAACTAAAAGAAGCAATATTGGCATTTAGAATAGAAAGAGCTTTATCAAAAGAACGAATTTTAGAATTATATCTTAACCAAATTTATTTAGGTGAAGGAGCTTACGGAGTAGCTTCAGCAAGCCTTGAATACTTTGATAAATCTATTAATAATTTAAATTATGTTGAAGCTGCATTACTTGCAGCTTTGCCTAAAGCACCTAGTAGATACAATCCCTATAAAAATATTAAGCTTGCTAAATTTAGAAGAGATCTAGTATTGAATAATCTTTTAGAAAATAATTATATTGATAAAAAAAGTCATAAACAATTTATAAAAGATAAAATTGTTCTGAAAAAAAGAAAAAAAATATTTTTAGAAGATACGAGATATTATGTTGAAGATATTCGAAAAAATATTGTTGACCAATTTGGCTTTGATAGAGTTTATAAACAGGGGTTTAATATTAAAACTCCTTTAAATTTAAATTTACAAAATGTTGCAACTGATGTTTTAAGAAAAGGTTTAGAAACATATGACAAAAGAAAAGGGTGGAGAGGTTCATTAATTAATAAAAAAATTTCAAAAAACTGGCATAAGGATAAAGATTTAGAAAAGTTTAAGTTAGAAAAATCAATCAATTGGGAATTGGCAATAGTAAAAAAAATTGATCAATTTTCTATTGTTATTGAAACAGAAAAAAAAATAATAGGTAAAATAAATTACGACAATATATCTTGGACTAAAAAAGAGTTTAATGAATTAGTTAATATTGGAGATATTATCTATGTTAAAAAATTTAATAAAAACATTTATGAATTAAAACAATTTCCAAAAGTGAATGGAGGAATTGTTGTAATGGATCCATTTACAGGAAGAGTTCTTGCTTTAAGTGGAGGATTTAGTTTTAAAAAAAGTGAGTTTAATAGAGCATCGCAAGCTTTAAGACAACCAGGATCGGCTTTTAAACCATTTATTTATGCCCTTGCATTAGAAAATAATTATTCTCCATCAACGCTAATTCTTGATGCACCATTAGTTTTAGAACAAGGTTACGATTTAAAAATGTGGAAACCAGAAAACTATGGAAAGAAATTTTATGGACCTTCAACTTTAAGAATGGGTTTAGAAAAATCTAGAAACTTAATGACAGTTAGAATTGCACAAGATTTAGGATTAAAAAAAATAGTTAATTTTTCAAAACAACTAGGTATTTATGATAATCCAAGTGAACTATTGTCTATTTCATTAGGTTCTGCAGAAACAACATTGTTAAAATTAACTTCAGCATACTGTTCATTTGTTAACGGTGGAAAATTGGTTAAACCAATCTTAATAGATAGAATTCAAGATAGTGAAGGAAATACTATTTTTAACACTGAAACAAGAAATTGTAGTAATTGTGATCAAATATCTTTTTTAAGTGATAAAGAGCCAAAAATTTCAGATAATTTTACTAAAATATTTTCACCAGAAACAGCATATCAAATGACATCAATGCTTGAAGGTGTTGTTAAAAGGGGAACTGGAAGAAAACTTAAAGATCTTAATTTAGATCTTGCTGGAAAAACTGGAACAACAAATAAAAATACCGATACTTGGTTTGTTGGATTTACATCTAAATTAGTCATAGGTGTATATGTAGGTTTTGATGAACCTAAATCGCTAGGTAAACGTGAAACAGGCGCAAAAACGGCGATGCCAATATTTAAGGATTTTGTGAAAAAAGCAATAAAAAAAAAAGATGCAAGACCCTTTAAGGTTGCAGATAATATTATCATGATGGTTGTTGACAGATTGACAGGTCAAAAAGCAAACTTTGCTTCTAAAGAAACATTAATAGAAGTATTTAAAAAAGACAAAATTAATATGGAGTTAAACAAAAACTTAGATATTAATAATAGATTAAAAAACAATAATATACTAAGGTTCTATTAATGGATAATGATTTTTTAAATTATAAATTTGAGATAGAAAAGATTAATCAAAGAATCAAGGAGTATCTTTGAAAAAAATAAAATTCATTTAATTTTAGCAGAAAATAATAAAAAAATGTTAGACGCCAATTTTTGGCAGAACAAATCTTTAGCTCAAAAAGTAATTAAAGAAAAAAAATTTCATGAAAATTTAATCAATTCATATGAAGACTCTATAAAAGAACTTGCAGAATTAAATGATTTATATCAACTTGCTAAAGATGAAAATAACAACTCAATAATTAATGAGACTTTACAAAATATAGAAGATTTAAAACTTAAAACAAAAAAAAATGAAACCAAATGCTTTCTTTCAAATGAAAGTGATAGTTTAAGTTGTTATATTGAAATCCATGCAGGTGCAGGTGGAACAGAAAGCCAAGATTGGGCTGAAATGTTAAGAAGAATGTATATGAAATGGGCAGCTAATAAGGAATTTAAATCTCAGATAGTTCATGAACACAAAGGAGATGAAGCAGGTATTAAATCTTCAACTCTTAAAATTGAAGGTGATTATATTTATGGATGGCTTAAAACAGAATCTGGAATACATAGATTAGTTAGGATTTCACCATTTGACTCAGGAGCAAGAAGACACACAAGTTTTGCAAGTGTGTGGATCTATCCTCTAGTTGATGAAAACATTGATATTGAAATTTTAGAAAAAGATTTAAGAATAGATACTTACAGATCTAGTGGAGCAGGCGGACAACATGTTAATACAACAGATAGTGCTGTTAGAATTACTCATATTCCAACTAAAATAGTTGTGCAGTGCCAAAATGAAAGATCACAACATAAAAATAAAGAAACATGCTTAAATATGCTTAAAGCTAGACTATATGATTTCGAAATAAAAAAAAAAGAACAAGAATCAAAAAATTTAGAAAGTACTAAATCTGAAATTGGATGGGGACATCAAATAAGATCATACGTTCTTCACCCATACAGATTAGTTAAAGATAATAGAACGAATTATGAAAGTTCAAATCCCGATAAAGTTTTGGATGGTGCAATTGATGATTTTTTAGAAAGCTCTTTGTATAAAATAAATGATTAAAAAAACTATTCAATATTTCTTATATTTTTTAATTTTACTAACTATAGGAGTTCTTTATTTAAGTTACTTTGGCCTTGAGACAAAAAGATTTAATCAAGTAATCAAAGATAAGATTTCAGAAACTAATAGTAAAATTGATATTGAGTTAAACAAAGTTAAAATTATTTTAAATTTGAGCAATTTTACCGTTGGTATTAAAACTAAAAATCCAAATATAATTTTTGAAAACAAAAAAATTAGACTAGAAAAAATTCGATCAGATTTTTCAATTGGCTCCATCTTTAAAAAAGAATTTGCACTTAAGAATGCAAAAATAACTACTAAAGAAAATAGTTTGAAAGATATTATAAAAATTGGAAGAATTTATAAAAATACACCACAATTATCTATTTTTAATAAGATGGTAAAACAAGGTTTAATAATTGCAGATATTGATCTAAGCTTTGATGATAAAGGAAAATTAACTAACAACTTCAAGGTTAATGGATCAATTAGAGATGCAAAGATAAGATTACTAAATGAAAAAAGTATTAATAACATTAGTTTCAATTTTAATATTATAGACAAGCAATATTTATTAGAAAAAGGAAAAATTGAATATGAAAAACTAAACCTGCATTCAAAAAAAATAAAAGTTAACAATAAAGAACAATATTTTTTGTTTGAAGGAGATATATCAAGCACCAAAAGTTTAGTTGATTTAAATTTACTAACAGCAATTTTTAAAAATAATTTAGAAAACATAGGCATAAATAATTTAGAAAACATAGGAATAAATAATGTTAATTTTGGTTCTGAAAATAACTTTTCTTTTAGACTAGAAAAAAAATTCAAAATTTCAAATTTTAAAAATAATTCTAAGATTGATTTACAAAAACTAACTTATAAAAAAAGGTCTAATACTTTAAAAAAATATATCCCAAACTACAATGACTCGGTCGAACTAATTGATCATAAAGTTGAATTATTTATAAGCAAAAATGAGTTATTAATTAAAGGTAATGGAAATTTTTCCATTGATGAAAAAATTGACAAAATAAATTATGAAGTTAAATCTAATGATAATAAATATAATTTTAAATCTCAAATTGAAGTAAATAATATTCCATTACAAATTAAACTTTTAAACTACACTAAAAAAGAAAGTAAAAATGCTTTAATAAATATTGAAGGATCATATAAAAAAAATCAAGACATTTATTTTAAAAATATTTTATTAAAAGAATTTAAAAATATTTTTAAAATAGACGGACTAAGTTTAAGTCAAAATTATAAAATAAATTCAATAGAAGAAATTTATCTTGATTTTTTAAATGACAATGAAAAAAAAAACAAAGTTTCATTTAAAAGAAATAAAAAAAATTATGAATTATCTGGAAAAATTTTTGATGGAACAAATCTTGTAAATCAAATTTTAGAATCTGATAGTGAAGAAAATGTTTTTTACCGCTTAAATGATTTTAATTCGGTTGTTAAGATTACCTTAAATAAAGTTTTTATTGATGATTCTAATTATTTAAATAATTTTAATGGAAGTTTAAAATTTAATAAAAGTAATTTGAAGAACTTAAATTTAAGTGCTAGTTTTTCTGATAACAAAAAACTGACCTTTACTATTAAAACTGATCAAAATAATCAAAAAATTACCACTTTATTTTCAGAACATGCAAAACCGTTAGTTAAAAAATATAAATTTATAAAAGGATTTGAAGAAGGATATTTAGATTTTTATTCTATTAAAAAAAAAAATATATCAAGATCTAATCTAAAAATTAATGATTTTAAATTAAAAGAATTGCCAGCACTTACTAAAATTCTTACTCTGGCTTCTCTTCAAGGTATTGCTGATTTACTTACTGGAGAAGGGATTAGATTTAATAAATTTGAAATGAAATTTAGAAATGAAAAGAAAATTATGACAATTGATGAAATTTATGCGATTGGTCCTGCTATCTCAATTATGATGGATGGTTATGTTCAAAATGATGAATTAATTAGTTTAAGAGGAACTTTGGTACCTGCAACAACTTTAAATAAAGTTATAGGTTCAATACCATTCTTGGGAGATATTTTAGTTGGAAAAAAAACTGGAGAAGGAGTGTTTGGAGTTAGTTTTAAAATTAAAGGACCTCCAAAAAAATTAAAAACTACTGTTAACCCTATAAAAACTTTAACTCCAAGATTTATTACTCGAACACTAGAAAAAATTAAAAAGAACTAATTTAGATAATTATAATTAAAAGTTATCTTTGTTTGTTTAAAATTTTTGGCTGAAATTTTCTTTAAAATTAGAAGAAAAAAATTTTCTAATTTGATAAAAATTTCAGCCTATATTTAATGAAAATTTATTCAGATTTTAAATTTGTTGCATTTGGGCCCTTAGGTCCATCTTCAACTTCAAATGTTAGTGCCTGACCTTCGTCAAGACCATTCATGCCAGCATCTCGTACTGCAGACATATGAACAAATATATCTTTTTCTTTATCTTCTCTTTCAATAAACCCAAATCCTTTGGTAGGGTTAAACCATTTTACTTTTCCTTTTATACTCATATTTTCTTCTTACTTTTTTGTTTACTTTTATTACTTATAATTAAGTAACTTGAACCTTTTTTAGACTTATTTAGGTTTTGTCAACTAAATTAAATAAAATAATTTAAAAAAAATTAAACTAGTTGCTTATTAGTAAGCTCATATAGCAAGCATCGTTATCTTTTTTATAGTGAGCAAAAGGTTCACAGGACTTAAACCCACATTTATAAAAGAGTTTTCTAGCAGGTTCAAAAAAATCCCCACTACCCGTTTCTAGACTTATTTTTTTAATATTTAACTTTTTAGCTTCGTCAATAAGATGATTAATTACCTTGATGCCATTTCCTTTTTTTCTGTATTTATCTGCTACTCTGATAGATTTGAGTTCGCCATGTTCTTTATCTAAAAATTTTAATGCTCCACAACCTATTAGTTCATCATTTTCCCACAAGCTCCAAAATTTAATGCTTGGGTTTCTAAGACCTGGAATATCTAAAACATGACCTCTGTCAACAGGCGAGACTGAGCTAAGCTCAGCAAAGTGCTTAATTAATAATTCATTAACTTTTCGATTTTCAAAATTACCTTCTATGGATTTCATAAAAGAACTAACTTAGTTTTACCTTAATATGTCTTTTTTTACCAAGCGAGAGTTTAATAGAATTTTCACTAAATAATTCTTTAGTAATAGAAAATTTTTCATCGTTAACTACTTGATTATTTATTTTGATTCCATTTCCTTTTATCAATCTTCTAATTTCACTTTTAGAATTTTCTAGCTTAGATAAAAATACTAAATCAATAATATTAATTTCTTCACTTAATTTTTTTTGATTAATTGATATTGTTGGAAGACTTGAGCCAGTTGAATTTTCTTCAAAAGTTTTTTTTGCAGTTTCTTCGGCTAATTTCGATTCATTATTGCCGTGAAGCATTTTTGTGCATTCGTTAGCTAATATAATTTTTAATTGATTAATATTTTTATTTTTTATTTCTTCAATTTTTTTTAACGTTAGATCTGTAAACATTTTAATAAACCTTAATACATCACTGTCATCCGTATTTCTCCAAAATTGCCAATAGTCATAGGGAGATAAAAGTTTTTTATCAAGCCATACAGCTCCTTTTTCTGTTTTACCCATTTTAGATCCAGATGCCAAAGTAATGAGAGGCGTTGTTAATCCAAAAACTTGTTTGCTAGAATGTCTTTTTATTAGTTCTACTCCGTTAACGATATTACCCCACTGATCAGATCCTCCAATTTGCATTAAACAGTTTTTTTTTTTATTAAGTTCCAGAAAATCATAAGCTTGCAGAATCATATAATTAAATTCCATGTAGCTTAAAGATTGTTCTCTATCTAACCGTAATTTAACACTATCAAAGCTAAGCATTTTATTTATGGTAAAATGTTTTCCGATTTCTCTTAAAAATTTTATGTAATTTAATTTGCCAAGCCATTTATAATTATTTACAAATATTGGTTTAATTTTTGGATTATTGGTTTTTAAATAAATTTTGAAAATTTTTTCAATATTTTTTATATTTTTTTCAATTTCTTTTTCAGACAAAATTTTTCTTGTTTCTTCTTTTCCAGAAGGATCTCCAATCCGCGTTGTACCCCCTCCAAGCAAAACTATTGGTTGATGACCATGTTTTTGTAATAATCTTAAACACATTATCTGCAATAAACTTCCAACATGTAAACTTGAAGCAGTACAATCAAATCCAATATAGGCTTTGATTTTTTTTTTATTCATTAACAGTCCTAATTCATCAGAATTAGTACATTGATTATAATAATCTCTTTCCTTAAATTCAGATAAAAATGAATTTTCCATATTTTTTTAAAAACAGTGTAGAATCAATATACTAGATTTAAATTATTTAAAAAATACATATGAGCAAAAGCTATTACAGTCTAGGGTTGATGAGTGGCACATCGATGGATGGAGTAGATGCATCAATTATTCGGAGTGATGGGGAGTCAAAATACAAAGTAATTTCGAATAAATATTTTCAATATAGTGAAAGTCTTTATGGTAAATTAACAAGATTGAGGGATAAAATTAACTATTCTAAAGACCTAAAAATACTGTCAAATAATCTAAAATCTGTTGAAAAAAATATAACAATTTTTCATGCTAAAATCGTAAACGAAATAATCAAAGAATCTAGTGTTAAGATTGATTTTATAGGTTTTCATGGTCAAACTATTTTTCATAGTCCAAATGAGAAAATTTCAAAACAATTAGGTGACGGAAAATTACTATCTAAATTAACAAAAAAAACTGTAGTTTATGATTTTAGACAAAATGATTTAAATAACGGTGGACAGGGAGCTCCCTTATCACCAATTTTTCATATGATGCTAAAAAATAAATACAAATTAAAATTACCATTAGTTATTTTAAATATAGGCGGAATAGCTAATGTCACTGGCATAGATTTAGAAGGTCATATGTATAGTCGAGATATTGGTCCAGGCAATTGTTTAATTGACCAATGGATAAGACAAAATTCAAAAAAAAAATATGATGACAAAGGGGAAGTGGCGAAAACTGGAAAAGTAAATAAAATAATTTTAAATCAAGCTTTAGAAAATTTTAGTTACAACAATGGTCTTAAATCTTATGATATAAAGGATTTTGATATATCTTTTGTTGGAGGTTTATCATTAGAAGATGGAGCTGCAACTTTAACCAAATACACATCAGCAATTTTACAAGATCATCTTAAAATGTCGTTTGATTATCCAAACAAAAATATATTAATAGCTGGAGGAGGAAGAAAAAATAAATTTTTATTAAAAAGCATTGAAGAAAAAATTAATATTTCAATGCAGCCAATAGATGATTTTGGAATTGATGGAGATTTTGTTGAATCCCAAGCTTTTGCCTATATTGCTATTAGATCCTATCTAAAATTACCTATTTCATTTCCAGAAACAACAGGTTGTTCCGAACCGTGCACTGGAGGAGTAATAATAAAAAATTTTTAAAATAGAGTTGTTTCTTTTTTAATATATTTGTCTAGAGATTTGATCAAAGCGGTACTAGATTTTGTAAAAAAATGATTTGCTTCTGGTACAATTTGAAATTCTACTTTAATTCCTTTTTGTGCACTTAATCTTTTATTTAACTCTTTTATATGTTCCTCTGGAACTAGTTCGTCTTTTTTCCCACAAATTACTAAACCTGAGGTGGGACATGGTGATAAAAAAGAAAAATCATAGACATTAGGTTGAGGCGAAATTGATATAAATCTATTTATTTCAGGTCTTCTCATTAGCAACTGCATAGCAATTAATGAACCAAAAGAAAATCCAGACACCCAGCATTGAGAATTTTCAAAATTTTCTTTTTCCAACCAATCCAATGTAGCAGCAGCATCAGCTAATTCACCTTGTCCATTATCAAACTCTCCATCACTTTTTCCTACACCTCTAAAATTTACTCTGCAGACAGAAAATTCATTATCCATAAATGTGTGAAAAGTATCTACGACAACTTTATTATTCATTGTTCCACCGTACTGAGGATGAGGTTGTAAAATTAATGCAATTGGAGATGTGTTTTTTTTACTTTTATAGTATTTAGCTTCAAGTCTTCCAGCTGGACCGGGTATAAAAATTTCAATTATTTTGTTATCCATATATGCAATTGATAATTGTTCTCAAAAAAAAAATATATTTATCACATGTAGGTGACAAAGTGCTAATTTTTTTACTTCATCTAAACTTGACTATTTTAGTCAGGTATATATATAAAACCCTATTATTAAAGGAAATATATGAAATTAAACTCTAAAAGCAGATATGCTGTAATGGCTTTAGCCGATATAGCAAATTTTAGTGGAAAAAATCCGGTACCGCTACGTGATATTTCTTTAAGACAAAATATTTCTTTAGTTTATTTAGAACAAATTTTTTCAAAGTTAAAAAAAAATAATATTGTTAAAAGTGTAAGAGGCACTAATGGCGGATATATATTATCCAACAATCCTGGTCAGATTAAATTATCAAGTATTTTTTCAGCAGTAGATGAAAAAGTAAAACAAGTTCAATGTAAAAAAGAATCTAAAAAAGGATGTAATGGAAAATCAACAAAATGTATTACTCACTATCTTTGGGATGAACTTGAATTATATATTAATGATTTTTTTAATAAAAAAAATCTTGGAGATCTTTTAAAAAAAAAACTAGAAACAAGAATTGAAAGATGAGAAAAAAAGAATTAGAAAAAATAAAAAAATATAAATACGGATTTTCAACAGATATTGAAAATATCAGAGCACCAAAGGGACTAAATAAAGAAGTAATTAAATTTATTTCAAACATTAAAAAGGAACCTCAATGGATGTTAGATTGGAGACTAAAAGCATATGAAAGACTTCAGCAATTAAAAGAGCCAGACTGGCAAAAACCAAAATTTCCTAAAATTAATTACCAAGACTTATATTATTATTCTGCTCCAAAAAGTGTAAAAGATAAACCAAAAAGTCTTGATGATTTAGATCCTAAGCTATTGGAAACTTACAATAAACTTGGAATTGCGTTAGTTGAACAAAAAAGATTAAATAATATTGCTGTTGATGCAGTTTTTGACTCTGTATCGGTAGCAACGACTTTTAAAGATAAATTGACAGAACAAGGTATTATTTTTTGTTCTATTTCAGAAGCTATTCAAAAACATCCTGAACTTGTAAAAAAATATTTAGGCTCTGTGATTCCATTGACTGATCATTATTTTGCAACATTGAACTCTGCTGTTTTTACAGATGGTTCATTTGTTTATATACCAAAGGGTATTAGATGCCCAATGGAGCTATCAACTTACTTTAGAATTAATGCTTCTGAAACAGGACAATTTGAAAGAACACTAATCATTGCTGATAAAGGTAGTTATGTAAGTTACTTGGAGGGTTGTACGGCGCCAATGAGAGATGAAAACCAATTACATGCTGCAAATGTTGAACTAATTGCTTTAGATGATGCAGAAATAAAATATTCTACGGTACAAAATTGGTATCCAGGAGACAAAGATGGAAAAGGCGGTATTTATAATTTTGTTACTAAAAGAGGATTGTGCAAAGGAAAAAATTCAAAAATATCATGGACACAAGTTGAAACAGGTTCAGCAATTACTTGGAAGTATCCAAGTTGCATTTTAAAGGGAGACAATTCAGTCGGAGAGTTTTATTCAATTGCAATTACAAATAATTATCAAAAAGCTGATACGGGAACGAAGATGATCCATCTTGGGAAAAATACAAAGAGTAAAATTATTTCCAAAGGAATTTCAGCTGGTTTTGCAGATAACACTTATAGAGGCTTAGTAGATATTTCATCAAAAGCTGACAGTTCAACAAATTTTACCCAATGTGATTCTTTATTAATGGGTAATAAATGTGGAGCTCATACAGTTCCTTATATTAAAAATAAAAATTCTAGTTCAAATGTTGCACATGAAGCAACCACTTCCAAGATTAGTGATGAACAACTTTATTATTGTAGTCAAAGAGGTTTAAATCAAGAAGAAGCTGTAGGTTTAATAGTAAATGGCTTTTGTAAACAGGTTTTACAACAATTACCAATGGAATTTGCTGTTGAAGCACAAAAACTGGTTGGAATTAGCTTAGAAGGAAGCGTTGGTTAAATGCTAAAAATTAAAGATCTTAAAGCAAAAATTGATAAAAAAGAAATTTTAACTGGTCTTAACCTTGAAATTAAACCTGGAGAGGTGCATGCATTAATGGGTCCTAATGGATCAGGAAAAAGTACATTATCAAATGTACTATCTGGAAAAAAAGGCTATGAGATAAGTGGAAATGTAATTTTTGAAAACAAAAATTTATTAGATCTAGCAATAGAGGAAAGAGCACATAAAGGAATATTTTTAGCCTTCCAATATCCATTAGAAATTCCAGGAGTAAATACGAATATTTTTCTAAAGACTACTTTAAATGCAATTAAAAAATCTAGAGGTGAAAAAGAGTTAGATGCAATTGAATTTTTAAAAATAGTTAAGGAAAAGGCATTAGAATTAAAGTTTGATGAAAAAATTTTAAGCAGACAATTAAATGTTGGTTTTTCTGGTGGAGAAAAAAAAAAAAATGAAATTCTTCAAATGTCAGTATTAAATCCAAAATTATCAATTTTAGACGAAACAGATTCAGGCCTTGATATAGATGCTCTTAAAATAGTTTCAAAAGGAGTAAATGCATTAAGAAATAAAAAAAATTCTTTTTTAATCATAACTCATTATCAAAGATTGCTAAATTATATCAAACCGGATTTTGTTCATGTTTTAATTAATGGAAAAATAGTTAAATCTGGAAGATCAGAATTAGCAATAGAATTAGAGAAGAAAGGATATGAAAGTTTTAATTAAATGGAAGAACAATTAAAAATAGATTTTGATAAAGTTATTCAAAACCTAAAATCCTCAAAAAAAGATATTGAAGTAAGACAAAAAAATCTTAATGAGTTTATTAAAAATGGTTTTCCTAATAAACGAACAGAAGATTGGAAATTTTCAGATTTTAATCAAATAATTACATCTAATATAAAAGGATTAAAATTTTTTAATAATGAAACAAAACCAGGTGAATTTGATCAATCAATTTTTGTAAATAATTTTACTCATAATAAAATTATTTTTGTTAATGGATTAATTTCTATGCTTGATTTTAATTGTGAAGAAAAAAATAAAATTGAAGTAATTGATACTCATGAAACTGAAGATTTAAATTCAAAAAATCCTCTAATTTTTTTAAATAATGCTCTTAAATTTAATTATATTAAATTAACGATTAAAGAAAATTATTCATTAAACAAGCCATTAATTATTTATAATATTACAAATAATAAGCTTAACTCAAACACAATAAGTCAAAGAATTGATTTTATTTTAAAAAAAAATAGTAGTTTAAAACTTATTAACTTATTTGATGATAATTCAAATAATAATTTTTATAATATTAATTATCAATTTAAAATTGGAAAAGATGCAATTCTTAAAAATTATAAAATTGATAGTCAGTTAAACTCCAATATTAAATATTTTTTTAATAACATTGACTTAGAACATAATAGCCTTGCTGAGACATTTATTTTTTCAACTGGATCTAAATTTATTAAAAACGAAA
Organism: uncultured Pelagibacteraceae bacterium; assembly: GCA_902592985.1. Taxonomy (GTDB): domain Bacteria; phylum Pseudomonadota; class Alphaproteobacteria; order Pelagibacterales; family Pelagibacteraceae; genus Pelagibacter. Next base: position 95,912 of record CACJGR010000002.1, read on the forward strand.
TAAATTGTAATTTAAACGATCAGTATAGTTCTGCATTTATAAATGGAATTATAAATTTAAAAAATGATCAACATCACGAAATAAAAACTAACATAAACCACTTAGCTAAAAATACTAAAAGCTATCAATTAGTTAAAAGTGTTTTAAATAATAATTCTAAAGGTGTTTATCAGGGAAAAATATTTGTTAATTCAAAAGCACAAAAAACTGATGGATACCAACTAAGTAAAGCTCTTTTATTAGATGAAAATACAGAATTTGATGCAAAACCGGAATTAGAGATTTATGCTGATGATGTTAAGTGCTCTCATGGTTCAACATCCGGAAATTTAGATGAAGATGTATTATTTTATGCGATGTCAAGAGGTTTAAATTATCAACAATCAAAAAAACTTTTAATTAACGGTTTTTTATTAGATGTAGTTGAAAAAATTACTGATCTAGAAATCAAAGATTTAATAAAAAATATAATGGAGAATAGCTAATGAATTTGTCAAATATAAAAAAAGAATTTCCTATATTTAACAATAGCAGCTTAGTTTATTTGGATAGTGCAAATTCTTCACAAAAACCTCAATCCGTAATAAATAGGATTAATGATTTTTATAGCAATGAGTTTTCAAATGTTGGAAGAAGCGTCCATGCTTTATCAATAGCAGCTACTAATAACTATGAAAATACAAGAGTTTCTGTTCAAAAGTATATTAATGCAAAAAGTAAAGATGAAATTATTTTTACAAAAGGTGCGACAGAAGCAATTAATCTTGTGGCAAATACTTTTGGTCAAAAATATTTAAAAGAAAACGATGAAATACTAATCACTGAACTTGAACATCATTCAAATTATGTTCCATGGCACTATTTAAGACAAATCAAAGGTATTAAAGTTGAATTTGCAGAAATTGATCAGCATGGCAGTGTTTCAATAGAAAATATCGAAAAAAAAATAAATTCTAAAACAAAAATTATTGCTGTTACACATGTATCAAACGTTACAGGTGCCATTTTACCTATAAAAGAAATATCACAATTAGCACATTCAAAAAATATTCCAGTTTTAGTTGATGGGTGTCAGGGAGCTCCTCATCTAAAACTAGACATGCAAGATTTCGATTGTGATTTTTATGCAATTTCTTGCCATAAAATGTATGGACCTACAGGTTTAGGTATTTTGTATGCTAAAAAAAAATGGTTGGAAGAATTACCTCCATATCAAGGAGGAGGTGGAATGATCAAAGAAGTGAAGAAGAACAATATTACATACGCTGATTTACCAAACAAGTATGAGGCAGGAACAATGCAAACTGCTCAAATAGTAGCTTTTAAAGAATCTATTAAGTTTATAGAAAATCTAGGAATTGAAAATGTAATGAATCACGAAAAAAAATTAATGGATTATGCTGTTGAAGTTTTAAGAAAAAATAATTCAGTAAAATTAATTGGTAATCCAAAAGAAAAAAGTGCCGCAATATCATTTACAATAGAAGGAATTCATCCACACGATATTGCTACAATATTGGATGAAGATAACGTTGCAATACGGGCAGGCCATCATTGTTGTCAAATATTTCATGAAACATTGGGCATACCCGCAACTGCACGTGCGTCTTTAGGAATATACAACACAAAGGAAGATATTGATCGACTTAATTCTTCAATTAACAAATGTAAAAAAATTTTTAATTTAAAATGAATACAAAAGAACTTTATCAGGAAATTATATTAGAACATGGAAAAAATCCTAGAAATTTAAGAAAAACAGAAAATTTTAACAAAGATGCAAAGGGACACAATCCACTTTGTGGTGACATTGTTCATATTTATCTTAAATTAAATGAAAAAAAGAAATTAGAAGATATATCCTTCGAAGGGAGTGGTTGTGCTATATCAATGGCATCAGCTTCAATTATGACTGATTTAGTAAAAGGAAAAGAAGAAAATGAAGTTAAAGAAATTATAAACGATTTTTTAGGAATGATTAAAATAAACCCTGAATTAAAATCAAAAAATTTAAAAGATGATGAAAAAACTAAATTAATGTGTTTGTCAGGCGTAAAACAATATCCAATGAGAGTAAAATGTGCAACATTGTCTTGGCATACTTTAATATCTGCTATAGATAATAAAAAAGAAGAAATTAATACAGAAAAATTTGATTAAAAATGAGTTTAAAAGAAAAAATTATTACTGAAATAAAAAAAATCTATGATCCAGAAATTCCAGTAAATATTTACGAACTTGGATTAATTTACGACATTAAAATTGATAAAGATAATAACGTTAAAGTAAATATGACGTTAACTACGCCAAATTGTCCAGCTGCTGAGAGTTTGCCGAAAGAAGTGAAAGATAGTATAATGGAAATTAAAGAAGTGAAGAAAGTTGATCTTGATTTAGTTTGGGAACCACCTTGGGATAAAAATATGATGTCTGAGGCAGCAAAATTGGAGTTAAATTTATAATGAAACAAGTAATAACTTTAAGTGATAACGCAGCTAATAGAATTAAAGAAATCATGTCAAAAGATGAAAATAAGTCTCTTGGAGTAAGAGTTGGAGTTAAATCAGGTGGATGTGCAGGCATGTCATATGATATGGAGTATGCAAAAAAAATTAACCCTAATGATGAAATTATTGAAGATAAAGGGGTTAAGGTTTTTGTAGATTCATCAGCTATAATGTATTTGTTGGGTACCGAAATGGATTACAAAAAAGACAAATTTTCTTCTTCATTTATCTTTAAAAACCCTAATGAAACTGAGCGTTGCGGGTGTGGAGAGTCATTTAAAGTCTAATACTGTATTGCTGTACAATTAATAGTTATATATAATGTATAATTATGAGAGATAAGAAGCATTTAGTGCATCATTCAAATAGGTTGGCACAGAAAGCCAAAGAAAAGGCTTTGTTTAGGACGCAACGCAAACCTGTTGAGGCAGGAGCGCATGGCACACTTAGTTATACAATCAAAAAGGGTATTAATAAAAATAAAATTGCCGGCGAAAAAATACTAAAAAGTAAAAATTAACTAATTTTAAGAGCTGTAATACATTTCAAACTCCATAGGATGAGGAGTATGTTCAAGTTTGTAAATTTCTTCAAATTTTAAAGCAATGTAGGCATCTATTTGATCGTCAGTAAATACACCACCTTGTTTTAAAAAATCTCTGTCTCTGTCTAAGCTTTCCATAGCTTCTCTAAGAGAACCACAAACAGTAGGAATTTTTTTTACTTTATTTTCAGGTAAAGCATATAAATCTTCATCAAGTGGTTTGCCTGGATCAATTTTATTTTTAATTCCATCTAGTCCTGCCATTAACATTGAGGCAAAAGTTAAATAAGGGTTACCTGAAGCATCAGGGAATCTTATTTCACATCTCGCACCATTTTTATTTAATGCAACAGGTATTCTACATGAAGCAGATCTATTTCTCGCTGAATATACTAATAATACAGGAGCTTCAAATCCTGGAATTAATCTTTTATAACTATTTGTTGCAGCGTTTGAAAAAGAATTAATTGCTTTTGCATGTTTTAAAATACCACCTATATAATACAATGCAGTTTCAGATAATCCGGCGTATTTATTTCCTGAAAAAACAGGTTTATTTCCTTTCCAAATAGATTGATGAGTATGCATTCCTGAACCGTTATCTCCTTTTACAGGTTTTGGCATAAATGTTGCAGTTTTTCCAAATGAATGGGAAACCATTTGAACAACATACTTATAAAGCTGAACATTGTCAGCTTGATCAACCAATGTTCCAAAATACATTCCAAGTTCATGTTGACTCGGCGCCACTTCGTGATGATGTTTTTCAACTTTAACCCCAACATCTCTTAGTCCTTTTAAATATTCTCCACGCATATCTTGTGCACTATCAACTGGTGGTACTGGAAAATATCCCCCTTTTACTCCTGGACGATGACCCATATTTCCATTTTCATATTTTCTTCCAGTATTGTAAGGGCCCTCTAAGCTGTCAATTGCAAAACTTGTTTCATTCATATCGTTTTTATATCTAACGTCATCAAATACAAAAAATTCTGGTTCTGGTCCAAAGTAAGCTTTATCTCCAATACCTGTAGATTTTAAATACGCTTCAGCTTTTTTAGCAATTCCTCTTGGGTCTCTTTCATAAGGGGTTTTTTTAACTGCATCTAAAATATCACAAAAAAGTACAAGAGTATTGTGTGAAGTAAATGGATCAATTATTTTTCTAGTTAGATCTGGTTTTAAAATCATGTCAGATTCATTAATTGCTTTCCAACCAGCAATAGAAGAACCATCAAAGAAGACACCGTTATTTAACATTTCATCATTAACTATTGTTGCGTCCATAGTTAAATGTTGTAATTTTCCTCGTGGATCAGTAAACCTCAGATCCACATATTCAACTTCTTTGTCTTTCATTAATTTTAAAACTTGAGTCGAGCTCATATTTTTTCCTACTAAATTTTGTTAGGTTTTAATATCAAAAAATTATAGATTGTTATTGTTTATTATAGATATATCACCTATGCATTCCACACATACATAAATGGCAATTAATATGAAATTATCAATTCACAAATTATTACAATTATTGGTTGAATGGAAGATTTGTTAAACAAAGAATCAGTTCAAAGGGTTGTTAAAGCTCTAAGTAATTTTGAAGACTCGTTAAAAGTAGAGGTTTTAAATAGTTCAGCACGAACTGCAAAAGATGCGGCTATATCACTAAAATGTGAGGTTGGAGCAATAGTTAAAAGTTTACTTTTAAGAACAGAGAACAATTTTATTTTATGCTTAGTTTCAGGAGATAAGAGATGTTCATTAAATAAAGTAAAGAAATTGCTAAATATTAAAGATGTTTCAATGGCAAATGCTGAACAAGTTAAAAGTCAAACTGGCTTTTCAATAGGAGGAGTTGCTCCTGTAGCTCATTTAAATAAAAACAAAGTATTAATAGATACTTCATTGTCTCGATATGAACATGTTTATGCAGCAGCAGGTCACCCCAATACTATTTTTAAGATTAGTTACAAACAGTTAATTAAACTTACAGAAGGAATCGAAGAGGACATTACATAATGAGAGAACCAAAAATTATAGATTATGTGCTACTCACAATTTTAGCACTTATATGGTCTTCAGCTTTTTTTAATATCAAAATTGCAACTTACTCTTATGGACCTGTTACAATTGCTTTTTTAAGAATTTTTTTTGGAGCAATTCCTGTTATTGCTCTGTGTCTTTATAAAAAAATAAAAATCGAAGCATTTTCAAAAGATTGGTACTGGTTTGCTGCAATTGGATTAATAAATTTAGTTATCCCCTTTTTTTTAATTGCATATGGGGTTCAAAAAGTTCAAAGTAATTTAGCTGCCATTTTAATGGCTAGCACACCATTAAGCGCAACAGTATTAGCACACATTTTTATAGAAAATGAAAAAATTAATTTCACAAAAGTTTTAGGTGTTCTTATTGGATTTTCTGGAATAGTTTTTCTTTTTTCAGATAATATTTTAATTAATGAAAATAATTTTTTTTCTGCACTAATTATTTTTTTTGCTTCAACTTTTTATGTAATAGGAGGCTTGTTAACTCTTAAAATAAGTAATAAAAAAAATGAAAATGTAACAGCTTCAATATTAATATGGGGATTCATATTTTTAATCCCTATAACATCTTATACAGAGCAGCCTTGGAATTTAACTCCAAGTAAAGCATCAACAATATCAGTTATTTATCTTGGTATATTTGCAACAGGTATTGCCTGGTTACTTAGATTTAGAATATTAAAAAATAATGGACTAGTTTTTCAAGCTCAAGTAGCTTATTTAATTCCAATATTTGGAATAATATTAGGATATATATTTTTGAAAGAATTGATTACCCCAAAAGTTTTGGTAGCAGTTGCTGCTGTAATAGCTGGTATTTATTTTGTTGAAAAATCGAAAGGTAGAAAAATTACTTCAGTTTAGAAATTTCTTTTATGTGTGCTGGCCTTATTTCGCAGCATCCACCTAAAATAGTGGCGCCATTTTCCTTAAACTTTTTTACATATTCAAAGAATCTGTATTCATTTAAATCAGTATTTTTTCCTAGAACAGTCGTCGGGTTGCCTGCATTTCCCCACTCATCTTTGGAGGCAACAGTATAACCTTCCGGTATTTTTTTAAATGCATTTAACTTGAATCCATATGGTATATCTATTTTTTTTAAATCATTAATAACCAACTCATATGCTCCAGGAGAAATACAAGCCATAATAATTCCAATCCAGTTTTTATTTTTATATTTTTTGAATATAGCCTCGATTTTTTCACCAGAAGGAAGTTGACCATTATCTCTTAGATGGATACCAACTAGAACCGGTAAATTATAAGGTTCAATTGCTTTAAGTGCAAATTCGCACTCCAATCCACTGCTCATCACGTCTAGATAAAAAAAATCAATCCCATTTTTAAGAAGCTTGGCTTGAGCATAAAAATTTTTTTTTATCAAATCTAAATCTTCTCCTAAATCAGCGCTATAGGTTTGTTTTTGATTAGGCAAACCACCGGCAATTAAAACTTCTTTTTTCGATATATCTCTTGCTTTTTGAGCTAGCTCAACCGCTTTAATGTTTATTTTTTCAAAATATTTTTCACAGTCATTTTGTATCAATCTATTTCTTCGAGCAGTAAATGTTGTAGTAACTATTACCTCAGCTCCAGCATTAATAAAATCTAAATGAGTATCGATAACCATTTGGTGGCAATCTTTGTTAATTAAAGCATGAGCAGACCATAATGTTCCTTTTGGTTTTAATCCTCTATTAAGTAATTCCTGGCCCATACCTCCATCTAAAATTCTTATTTTTTTAAAAAAATCTTTATCCATAAATCCCAATAAAATAATTAAAAGTAGCTAAGAATTTTAAGAAATTTGAGAATGATTTTTTAAAATTTAATATTAATAAATATGAAAAAGTTCTAAAAATATATTTTAGTAATCTCCAAATAATAATTTTTGAAAGTTTTTTAGAACCGAAATAAATTAATGGAGATAATTCATGATGATATGTTCTTATTGAAAATGTTAGTAGGTTTTTCTTTGATGAACTTTCTTGAGCATGATGTGCTTCTGATTTAGGAGTTACTATAACACTTAATTTGTTTTTTCTTACTTTTCTACAGAAATCAATCTCTTCCCAAAATAAAAAATATTTTTCATTAAACATATTAATTTTTTTAAAATAGCTTGAATTAATTAATAGAGCACAACCTTTTGCTACATCCACGCAACATTCACCTTCAATTTTAGAATTTTCAAGAATCTTACATAATTTTATTTCATTCTGATTTCTTTTTACTCCTTTTCCTTTTTCAGGAAATATTCCATAATAATCCTTATCAGGCGTTGTAATTGGAGCTGCTATAGCACAATCATTATTATTTTTTAAAACATTAATTAAATTGATTATAGATTCTTCTGAAATAACTAAATCAGGATTTATTACTAAAAAGAAATCTGTTAAAATATTCTCATACGCAAAATTAATCGCTCTTGCATAACCAAGATTTTTATTTTTTGATAATATTTTTAATATATTTGGGTATTTTTTGATTTTATCTAAAATTAAATCATTTTTTCCATTATCAACTACAATTATTTGAAAATTTTTAAGTTTTTCAAACGATTGTAAAACTAATTTATCTGAATCGTAGAGAACTATTACAATAGTTAAATTTTTATAATTATTTTCCATTATTAATATAGTTTTATGCCTATTCTAATTGATACAAATAGCACAAGACCAGCAGTTACCAAAGCAAGAATTCTTGTTGGAAAAATTTTTAAATTTAAAAAATTTCCTATTTGTCCTCCTATAAATACAGCTATGAGTAAAAATATATAATTTTGAATTTCTTCAAAGACAAAATTTTTTGTAAGTTGTCCAACAATTCCTGAAATAGAATTAATTAGTATAAATATAGATGCAGCTGTTATTATATGTTTTGCCTTTGCAGCTCTTATTAAAAAAAGTATTGGACTTAAAAAAATTCCTCCACCTATACCAACAACTCCAGAAATAAATCCCAAAATTCCACCAATAAAAATTGAAAATATCACCGGAACTTTTCGGTAATTTTCTTCTTTGTCGTTGTAAGAATTAAATTTAAATAACAATAAAAGACCTGCTGTTGCTAAAACTAAAAATAATAATATTTCAAATAATTTTTTTTCTATAGGCAAAGATCCTCCTATAAAAGCAAGCGGTATTGACCCAATTAAATAAGGTATTAATAATTTTAAATTTAAGTTTCCCGCTTTTATGTAGTTAAAACAATTTCCAGATACGACTATTATGTTGCAACAAAGTGCTATTATAGGAAAAATATAGTAAGGAATGCCCCAAATTAACAAAAGTGCTAAATAAGTTGATCCACCTCCAAAGCCTACACTTGAATACAGTATTGCAGTTACAAAAAACAAAATTGATAATATAATCATTAGTATTATTTAAATTTATGAACGTAAATATAGCACTTTTAACTGTTACTGATAGCAGGACTTTTGAAAACGATAAATCAGGAGCTATCTTAGTAAAAAAAATTGAAGAGGCCAAACATAGTTTGATTGATAGAAAAATTTGTAAAGATAACAAAGAAGATATCAAAAATATCTTAAAAAATTGGATCGATCAAAAAAATATAGATGTTATCATAACTACAGGGGGCACAGGTTTAACTGGTAGAGACATTACTCCTGAGGCAGTGAATGAAATCGCAGATAAACATATACCTGGATTTGGTGAAATTTTTAGAAATTTAAGTTTAAAAACAGTTGGAACATCTGCTATTCAATCAAGAGCTTGTGCAGTTTTAGCAAATGGAAAATATGTATTTGTATTACCAGGATCATCAGGTGGGGTAACTGATGCTTGGGATGGAATTTTAAAAAATCAATTAGATATTAATCACAAACCTTGTAATTTTGTTGAATTATTTCCTAGACTTAAAGAAAAATAGTTATTTTTGATATTTTTCTTTCCATTCAGAGTAAGGCATTCCATAAACATGTTTTCTTGCATCTGGATCTGAAATTTTAATACCTTTTTTTTCCGCCTCTTCTCTGTACCACTTAGATAAGCAATTTCTACAAAATCCTGCTAAATTCATCAAGTCAATATTTTGAACTTCCTTTTTATTTCTTAAATGATTTATTAACCTTTCGAAGGTAGCCGATTGTAATTCTTTTTTAGTATTATCATCCATATGAATATGTGTTAGTTTTTAACATGAAACTTTCAGGATCTTACCAAATAAATTTAGAAAAACAAAAAGTTTGGGAATTATTAAATGATCCAGAAATATTAAAAAAAGCTATACCTGGATGTGAAGAATTCAAAAAAAAATCTGATACAGAATTTTCTGCAACAGCTACTAATAAAATTGGTCCATTTAATGCAAGTTTTACAGGCAATATAGAGTTAAAAGATTTAAACCCACCACATAGCTATAAGATAAAAGGATCAGGGAATTCGCCAGTTGGATTTGCATCAGGTGAAGCAGAAGTGAAACTTGAAGAAGCAAGTAGCGGAACAAAACTTATTTATAGAGTTGAAGCAAATGTGGGTGGCAAGATAGCTCAAATTGGTTCACGCTTAATTGACATGACGGCAAAAAAAATGGCGGATATTTTTTTTAGCAAATTTTCAGAATTAGTTTCAAATAAACCAAACATATCAAAAATTGACAAAGTTTCAGAAGCTAGAGTTCCACGTGAAAAGAAATCATTTAATAAAATATTAATTTATTCTTCGTTGCTAATAATAATAGCTATTATTACATATTCTATAAGTTGAATCACGCCTAGGTAGAAATTTTTTAGGTTGTGCATAATATTTTATTATGTTTTACTTAATAACTTATTGAGAGGGTAAACTTAATGAAGAAAGTTTCTTTAGAAGTTAATGGCAGGAAGATAACAAAAGATATTCCTGATCACACTATTTTATCAGTTTTATTAAGAGATATTTTAAATTTAACAGGAACACACATAGGTTGTGATACAAGCCAATGTGGAGCATGTGTAGTTCATATAGATGGAAAGTCTATTAAAAGTTGTACAACTTTAGCTGCTGAAGTTAATGGTTCAAAAGTAACAACAATTGAAGGTTTAGCAAAGAATGGAAAAATGCATCCAATGCAAGAAGCATTTAAAAAAATGCACGGATTACAATGTGGTTTTTGCACTCCAGGAATGGTTATGAGTGCAATAGATTTATTACAAAATAAAAAAAATCCCAGTGACACAGAGATAAGAGATTGGTTAGAAGGAAACATTTGTAGATGCACTGGATATCAAAATATAGTAGCAGCAGTCAAAGAGGCTGCTTCTAAAATGTAGAAGGACAAAGTTATGGCAAGTTTAGTAGGCTCTAGAGTAGAAAGAAAAGAAGATAAGAGATTTTTAACGGGTAAAGGCAGATATACTGCTGACATAAATCTGGCAAATCAAACATATGCTGTATTCATTAGATCTCCACATGCAAGAGCAAAAATTAAAAAAATTGATACTTCAAAAGCTTTAAAAGCGTCTGGGGTTGTAGATATCTTAACAGGAAAACATATTGCTCAAGACAAAATAGGTGGTTTAATTGCTGGATGGGCTATTAGAAGTGAAGACGGTTCTGAAATGAAATGCCCTGCAAATCCTCCGTTGGCAAACGATAGTGTAAATTTTGTAGGTGACCCTGTTGCGGTTGTTTTTGCGGAAACTTTAGATGAAGTAAAAGAAGCGGCTAACTTAGTTGATGTTGATTATAAAGTTTTAAAAGCGGTTACCAGCTTGGCACATACAATGAAAAGCGAAACCATTCACGAAGGTATTGATAAAAATCTTTGTTATGATTGGTTGCTTGGTGATAGACAAAAAGTTAAAGAGGCGTTTGATAAAGCAGATAGAATCATTAAACTTGATATTGTAAATAACAGACTTATTCCAAATGCAATGGAACCAAGAGCATGTGTTATAGATTATAATACAGCATCTGAAGAAATAACTTGTTACACAACAAGTCAAAATCCACACTTATCAAGATTAATCATGTCCGCATTTGGAGGAGTTGCTCCAGAAAATAAATTAAGAGTGGTAGCACCTGATGTAGGAGGAGGGTTTGGTTCAAAAATTAACCTTTATAATGAAGAAATTGTTTGTAGTTGGGCGGCAAAAAAAATTGAAAGACCTATAAAATGGGTCGCTGAAAGAACAGAATCTTTTTTAACTGATACACATGGAAGAGATCATATTACTCATGCTGAATTAGCAGTTACAAATGATGGAAAATTTTTAGGATTTAAAAATGAAACTATTGCTAATTTAGGGGCTTACGCTAGAGTTTTTGGCACAGTAACACCAACATATCTTTTTGGTCCTTGTGCAACAGGTGTTTATGTGATGCCTGCCGCTTATTCAAATGTTAAAGCAGTATATACAAATACTGCTCCTGTAGATGCTTACAGAGGCGCCGGCAGACCAGAAGCAACTTACACTATTGAAAGAATAGTTGATAAAGCAGCTATTGAACTTGGTCTAGATCCAATTGAAATAAGAATGAAAAATTTTCCAACTGAATTCCCATTTAAACAAACTTTAGTTCACCAGATTGATTCAGGAGATTATGTATCTGGCTTAAAAAAAGCAAAACAAATGTCAGACTATGATGGTTTTGCTGCTCGAAAAAAAGATTCAGAGTCTAAAGGAAAGCTTAGGGGAATAGGAGTTACAACTTATTTTGAAGCATGTGGTATTGCACCATCTCCAGTAGTTATGATGTTGGGTTGTGGAGTTGGATTATGGGAGTCTGCAGAAGTAAGATTTAACCCAACAGGGCAAGTAACAGTTTATACTGGATCTCATTCTCACGGTCAAAGTCACCAGACAACATTTGCTCAAATTGCTGCTGATGAATTAGGCGTTCCAATTGAAAATATTGATATTGTACATGGAGACACTGACAAAGGAACTTTTGGAATGGGAACATATGGATCAAGATCATTAGCAGTCGGTGGAGTAGCAATAATTAATGCATGTAAAAAAATAGTTACCAAAGGTAAAAAGATTGCAGCAAAAATGCTTGAAGCTAGTGAGGAAGAAGTTGAATTTAAAGATGGAGAATTTGTAGTAGCTAAATCAAATAAGAAGAAAACTATAGGAGAAGTCGCTTTTGCAAGTTATTTACCAGGCGTAAGAGATGAGGTCAAATCACCATTACCAGAAGGTGAAGAACCAGGTTTAATAGAGTCTTCATTTTATGATCCATCAAATTTCTCATTTCCAGCAGGATCACATATTTGTGAAGTAGAAATAGATCCTGAAACAGGTGAGGTAAAACTTGATAAATACACAGCTGTTGATGATTTTGGAACAATAGTAAATCCACTAATTGTTGAAGGACAAGTTCATGGAGGGCTAGCACAAGGAATTGGGCAAGCTTTATATGAAAATGCACAATACGATGAGACTGGACAACTTATTACAGCATCGTACATGGATTATACAATGCCAAGAGCTGATAACTTTCCAGAATTTAATATTGGATATACTTGCACAAAAGCAACAACTAATCCATTAGGCGTTAAAGGATGTGGAGAAGCAGGAACTATAGCAGCAACTCCAACTGTTATGAATGCAGTAATCAATGCTCTTGGAGGAAAAGAAATATCACTACCAGCAACAGCAGAAAAAGTTTGGAAAGCTTGTAAAGAAAATAAAGGGTCAAATGCAAAGGCAGCATAAGAAGAAACGATGAAAAAATTTAATTATCACTTAGTAAAAGATATTAAAGAAGCAAAAAAACTATCATCACCGAATTCAACTTTTTTAGCTGGAGGGATGACAACTATACCTTCTATGAAATTAGGGTTGGGCACTTATAAAGATATTATTGATATTAAAGGAATTAAAAAACTTTCTGGTATTAAAGTAAGTGGAAAAATATTAAAAATTGGAGCAACAACAAAGCATGTAGAAGTTGCAAACTCAAAAGAAGTTAAAAAATCTATTCCTTCTTTAGCTGCGTTAGCAGAAGGTATAGGAGATCCACAAGTCAGAAACAAAGGAACTATAGGAGGATCTATTGCGAATAACGATCCAGCAGCCGATTATCCTTCTGCTTGTATTGCTTTGAACGCTTCAATTAATACCAGCAACAATAGAAAAATTGATTCTGAAAATTTCTTTAGAGGTCTGTTTGAAACAGCTCTTAAAAAAGGAGAGATAATAGAATCGATTGAGTTTGAAATTCCACTAAAATCAAATTATCAAAAATTTCCAAATCCAGCATCAAGATATGCTATTGTTGGTGTATATGTTTCTAAGTATAAATCTGGAACAAATGTTGCAGTAACAGGAGCTAAGTCATGTGTGTATAACGATAAAGATTTGTCAAAAGCATTGTCCAATAACTTTTCTTCATCAGCAATTGATAAAGTAAAAATTTCTTCTTCTGGCATGAGTTCTGACATTCATGCTTCAGGAAATTACAGAGCAAATATGGTTAAAGTTTTTGCTAAAAAAGCTGTTGAAGCTTGCTAATTAGTTCTTTCAGTATTAATTTTACATCTAATGAAAAACTCGTTTGACGAAAAGATTTTAGATGAAGCTAATGATTGGATCATAGCTAATCAAAAAGTGGTCCTTGCAACTGTAATTCAAACTTGGGGATCTTCTCCAAGACCCACCGGCAGCAGAATGATTGTAAATGAAAAAGGGGATTTTTCAGGTTCTGTATCTGGAGGATGCGTTGAGTCTGCGGTGGTTAGAGAATGTTTGGGAATTTTAAAAGAAAAAAAACCTTTTAAAAAAATAGAATTTAAAATTTCTAATGAAAGTGCCTGGGAAGTTGGACTTGCTTGTGGTGGAGAGATTGCAATTTATTTAGAGCAGATTAATTAATGCAATTAAAAACTTTACAAGAAATAATTAAAAAAAAAGAAAATAAATCTGAATTTGCAATAGTTACAAACTTAGCGACAGGAAATAGTGAAATTTTTGAAAAAGGGAAATCATTAAGTAAAGATTTTGATCAATTTAAAAATCAAATAAATGCTATTTATCAGTCAAAAAAAAATGAAGTTATTGAAGGTACCGATATATTTGTAGAAAGCTATATTAGGCCGATCAAAGTTATTATAGTTGGTGCTGTTCATATAGCTCAGTATTTAGTTAATTTTGCCAGTAGCTTAAATTTTGAAATATCTGTAATTGATCCTAGAGGATATTTTGCAACAGAACAAAGATTTCCTAGCATGAAAATAATTAATAAGTGGCCAGATGAAGCATTTAAAGAAATAGAAACAGATTCAAATTCAGCATTAATTGCGCTAACTCACGACCCTAAGATTGATGATCCAGCCTTACAACACGCTATAAAGAAAAAATTTTACTATATTGGGGCCTTAGGTAGTAAAAAAACACATGAAAATAGATGTGAAAGATTAAAAAAATCTGGATTTAGTGACGAACAAATAAATCAAATTCATGGACCAATTGGAATTAAACTTGGAGGAAAAGCAGCTCCTGAAATTGCATTATCAATAATTGCCCAACTTGTTGCCGAAACATACAAAAAATAAAAAAATTTTATGATTTCATCAATTCTTTTAGCAGCAGGTCAATCTAAAAGGATGCAAGGTGAAAACAAGCTATTAAAAAAATATAAAAAAAAATATTTAATTAACCACATTTTAAATTCTTTAATTAAAAGCAAAGTAAATAAAATAATAGTTGTATTAGGTTATGAAATCAGGAAAATTAAAAAAATATCATTAAAAAGTAAAAAAATAACTTTTGTATTTAATTCACAATATTTAAAAGGAATATCAACATCAATTAAGTGTGGATTGAAAAAAATACCTAAAAAAAATATAGGTTTTTTAATTGCACATGCTGATATGCCTCTAATTTCAAAAACAATTTTAAACACTTTATGCTCAGGTTTAAAAAATAGTAAAAAAGAGATTTTTGTACCAGTTTATAATAAAAAAGTTGGAAACCCCTTAGCTTTTAAATATTCAATGATTAAATCTCTTAAAAAAATTAAAGGAGATAAAGGAGCTAAAAAATTAATTAAATCAAACAAATCAAAAGTTCAATTGGTAAAAATAAAATCTAAATCTATTTTAATTGATTTTGATCAATTAAAGGATTTCCCTTCAACCATTTAGAATCTTCTCTCTCATAATGTTCTTTTTTCCAGATTGGTGTCCGTTTTTTTATTTCTTCGATAATATATCTTGAAAATTCATATGCTTGAGAACGATGTTTGCAAGAAACAGCAATAATTATACTAGTTCCACCAAGTTCAACGTATCCTTTGATATGTTCAATAAATACTGCAATATTATTAAAATTAAATTTTGTTTCCGCTTCTTTATATATTTCTTCAAAACTTTTGATTACTAAAGCATCGTGACTATCATAAGTAATTCCAGTAACTTTTTTATCATTATTTTGATCTCTAACAGTACCAACAAAATATATTGAGGCACCACATTTACTTGAAGCTATAAATTTTTGCGCATTGGTAAGATCAATTTTTCCTTTCGTAACATCTATTACTTTGGCATGAAGCATCAACCACCTCCTATTGGAGGTATAATTCCAATACTCTGTTCTTTTGTAATTTTATAATCATCACCCACAATATTGTTTTCTTCAGAACAAAATGCTGAAGATTGGACTAATTTTTTATAATTGTCATTACCTTTAAAATTATTTTCTACAAAATTTAATATTTCATTTCGTAAATCTTTTATGGAACTTTTTTCTTTTAAATTAAATTCTAAATAATCTTTTTTGCTAAAATCACGGCTAGCTCCGAAAAGCTCTAATTTGATTTTCATAAATATTTTTTATTAAAATTAAAATATATTGTCTAGGAATTTTGGTAAACCATCAGGATTGGTCCAAAGTCCACTTTTTCCACCTTCTTTGATCAAAAGCTTAACATTATCAATTTTTAAATGTGGATTTACAATTTTACTTAAATCATAAATAGTAATTAAAGCTGCGTTAACACCCATAATTGCTTCCATCTCAACACCAGTTTTAGCTACAGCAGAGACAACACAGAATACTTCTAAAGAATTATCTTCATCATGCATTATAATTTTAGTTGCAGTATGATCAATTGGTAGGGGATGACACAAAGGAATTAATTCGCTAGTTTTTTTAACGCCTAATACAGCGGAAACTTCTGCTAGGCTAATTGGGTCTCCTTTTGGCATTTCATTATTTTTAATCATATTAAATACTTTTTTACCGACATAAATTTTCCCTGAAGCTAAAGCTCTCCTAAAGGTCTCTTTTTTTGTAGAAACATCAACCATATTAAAAGAATTTTTTTTAAAAATTTCTTTAGCCCAATCTTTTAATTCTTCATGATTAACTAGTTTAAGATTTTTCATTTTTAAATTCTGCTTCCAATATATTCTAAAATTGTTGGATTGTAATATTGAAAACAAGTTCCATGATTCATTCTATGCCCGTCTTTAACTGGTGTTGATTTGTTAGGATGTTGAATTACACACTTTTTTCCTTTAATTTTGTAATCTTCAGAAATTATTATTCTTTTTACACCTGGAATTTCATCAATCCAATCAGATAATAGTCCCTCATAAGGATCTTTTGGATGTGTAAAAACTAGCAAAGGTAAATTTTTGGATTTTTTTATATTATCAATTTGATTCTGTCTAACTTTTGCAGGACCAGGTTTTTTATTTTTAAATTTTTCCATTGCAGCTTCAGCACCAACCTTTTTTGCTTTATATTGTCTAGAAAGTTTACCAAAACATGCCTGCATTTGAGATATTCCACCACCTGCTATATCTGGGTGTTTGGCAAAAAGCATTAAAGTTACTAATCCTCCACAAGAATGTCCGCTAACTATAATTTGTTTTCTAGGAACTCCTATTTCAACAAATTTTTCTATCAGCTCAACATTTGCATCAACTCTTTTATCAAGTTTATGTTTACCTTTGTAAGGTCCAGTATATTTTTTTGACCATAATCCATATTTTTCTGATTGCTGATCTCCTGCAAAATGATTTGTGCAATAATTATAAACCATAATTTTTTTTCCTTTAACTTCTTCACCCACTAAAGATGCTATATTTCTTGCATTGCCAATCCAGGTACACTCAGATTTTTTTGAGTCATTTGATGTTTGACCATGATTAAAAATTATAATTATTATATTTTTTGGATCATTAACTTCAAGGGCTTCATTAACTTTTGTGGTTATATTTTTTGATAAAAAACCACTTTTTTTAATACCATCACTGTCTGCCAAAACAGGTAACATTGAAAGTATATAAATTATTGTTACCAATAATACTTTTTTCATTACCCACCTGTTGTAGATAAATTATTCATTAAACCTGTTTCTCCAAGCTCTAAATAATGAGATTCCTTTTTAAAATTTAACTGTTTAGAAATTAAATCTTTTAATTCTTCCAACTGATCATCTCTTTGTAAAAGATGTCTAATGCTTATTCCGGTATTTCCAAATAAACATAATCTTAAATCACCTCTAGCTGTAATTCGAAGTCTGTTGCAGCTTTTGCAAAAATCTTTTGAGTAAGGAGCAATAACTCCAAATTTTCCTTTAAAAGAAGGATTTATATAATTTTTTGATGGACCGGCATCTCTGCCAAGAGTTTGAAAAATCCAGCCATTTTTATTTATGTAATCAGTAAATACTTTTGCTGATACATGATATTTTTTAAAGTAATCTAAACCATCTCCTGTTTGCATTAATTCTATATATCTAAAATCAATTTTGTTATTTTTAACAAAGTCGCTCCATTCATTAAAATCTTTTTCGTTATCATTAATTCCTTTTAACAAGACTGCATTTATTTTTATATTTTTAAAATTAAGTTGTTGTAATTTTTCAATTCCTTTTAATATTTCAGGCAATCGATCATGACCTGTAACATTTTTAAATGTTTCTCTATTTAAGCTATCAATGCTTATATTTATTCCATCTAATCCACTTTCAGTAATTTGATTAGCAATTTTATCTAAACGATAGCCATTTGTAGTAATTACTGTTTTTTTTATTCCAGTTTTATTTTTTAAAATTTTAACAATATCAAAAAAATCTTTTCTAACAGTTGGTTCGCCACCTGTTAATCTAATCTTACAAACTCCAAGCCCAGAAAGACCTTTTGCAAGTCTTTCAATTTCTTCTGAACTAAGAAATTTTCTATTGTCGCTTTTGTCTTTTTGATAACCATTAGGAAGGCAATAACCACATTTAAAATTACATACATCAGTAATTGATAATCTTATGTAAGGAAACGTTCTTCCAAAACTATCTCTAAGCATTTTCATTTATTTTTTTATAATATAAGTTAACATATTAAATATAATATAACATGAGTGAATTTCTTACTAAAAGTGAAATAAATCAATTTAATAAAGATGGAGCCATTTTTATTAAAGGAAAATTTGATGTTAAATGGATAGAGAAATTAAAAAAAGGGATTGAAAGAGATATTAAAAATCCAAGTCCTAGATTTAAAAGCCATACATTGGAAAAAGACGTTCCTGCTTATTTAGAAGATTATTGGACCTGGGATTTAGTGCCTGAATTTAAAGACTTTGTATTTAATTCACCATACGCGAAAATAGCTTCTGAATTAATGTCGGCTAAAAAAATAAATCTTGTAATGGATAATTGGTTTTTAAGAGAGGCGGGGTCTAAATCTTCCACGCCATTTCATCATGATATAAGTTATTTTGACATGGATGGAACAATGTGTGTTCTTTGGTTGCCATTACAAGCTACAGGAAAAAATGAAGGAGTTGTTTGGGTTAAAGGTTCACACTTATGGAATAAACTTTTTTTAAGGGTGCTTTTTAAAGATGGACATAAAGCTGAAGGCAATGAATGTACAATTGATGGAAAAAAATATGAACTTCCTCCTGATATTTTAGGAAATAAAGATAAATATGAATTTTTACAATGGGATTGTGAGTTAGGAGATGCTGTTATATTTGATATGAGAACTCTTCATGGAACACTTAGTTCTTCAATACCAAAAAAAACATTAAGTCGTTATACTTTAAGGGTAGCGAAAGAAGATGCAAAGATTAGTTATGTAGGTGATTGGACAAGCTACAACTATCGCCAAGCAATGAAAGATGGAGGCTACAAAGAAGGTGATAGTTTAGGCGGCAAAATGTTTCCAGTCTTATATGAAGCTTGATAACTTCTAGCCTTAAAGGCTAGAAGTTAAATTATTTATTTTTTGAAACCTAGTTTCCTGGGCCTTTATATGCCTTTGCTATTTTTGCAGCGTTTTCCGCAACTTCATTAATGTTAATTGCTTCGCAAACTGCAATATCGCAAAGAGCACCACTAGCTTCTGTTGCCATTTTAACGCCAGCGCCTTGTGCAAAAGTTCCTTCGAATACTGCTAAAAAATCATAAGGTCCTCTTAAACCAGTATATGAAACTAATTTAGCTCCAACAGCTTCAGCTGCAGTTCGAGCTGCTTGTGCTCTATCTGACTTTGGATCCTTGCAAAAACCTTGAAATCCTAGAGCAGTATATTTACCCAATGCATAAAATGTTGCCATATTTACTCCTTTCTTAAAAAAGATTATAACATTCTAAATTTTAATTTATTATTAAATTAGTTTATTAAAGTCACAACTAAGAATAGAAAATTTTATATGTACGAAAATTTTGGTCAATTTATTGATGGTAAATGGCAACCTTCAGAAAAAAAAGAAACTTATGAAGTAATAAATCCTGCAACTGAAGAAGTTCTTGGTCATGCATCAAAAGCTACATCAGTAGATGTTGATAGAGCACTTAAATCTGCTGAAAAAGGTTTAGAAGTTTGGAAAAAAACATCTCCATGGAAAAGATCTTCAATTATTAGAAAAATTGCAGACCTAATTAGAAAAAAACAAGATGCGCTAGCAAAATGGATGACTTTAGAAGTCGGCAAACCTTTAGCTGAAGGAAAAGGTGAGGCAGGAGGATCGGCTGATATTTTTGAATGGAATTCTGAAGAGACAAAAAGAATTTATGGACAAACAGTTGAAAGCAGATTTGAAGAAACAAGAGTACATGTCTACTATCAACCAGTTGGAGTTGTTGCAGCATTAGTACCATGGAATTTTCCTTTAATTTTAGCATCAAGAAAAATATCAACAGCATTAGCAGCTGGATGTTCCGTGATTTGTAAACCTGATGTTATTACTCCAGGAACAGTAATGGAGTTAGTAGATATTTGTCGTGAAGCAGGAGTTCCTCCAGGAGTAGTAAATTTGTTATCTGGTGACCCACCAAGTATAGCTTCGCAATTAATTTCATCAAATATAGTAAAAAAAATTTCAATTACTGGATCAACGAGAGTTGGAAAATTAATATTGAAGCAAGCGGCTGACAAAGTTCAAAGAGTTACAATGGAATTAAGTGGTCATTCCCCATTTATTGTTTTTAATGATGCAGATCTACAAAAAGCAACAGATATGGCAATATCATCTAAGTACAGAAATAACGGACAAGTTTGTATTTCACCAAACCGATTTTATATCCAAGAAAAGAAAAAAAAGGAATTCGTAAATTTATTCATAGAAAAAACAAAAAAATTAAAAATTGGCAATGGTATGGATCCTGACGTTCAATTAGGACCACTAACAACTCAAAAGAGACTTAATGAAGTAGAAGAGTTAGTTGAAAAAACAAAACAAGAAGGTGCAAAAGTTCTTTTAGGTGGAAAAAGGCCAGCAGGATTTAATAAAGGTTTTTATTATGAACCAACAATATTTGATGATGTTCAAGATGATTTTACAATAATGAAACAAGAACCTTTTGGTCCTTTGGTGCCAATGCTTTCTTTTAAAACATTTGATGAAGTGATAGAAAGAGCAAATAATAATGATCTTGGTCTTTGCAGTTATATTTGTACTAATTCAATGGAACAAGCTCATCGAGCTTCAGAGTTAATGGAAACAGGAACAGTAGCAGTTAACACACCATTGGTTGCAATTGCTGAAGCACCGTTTGGCGGAATTAAACAAACTGGCTATGGAAGAGAAGGTGGCTCAATGGCAATTAAAGATTATTTAAATGTTAAATATACACACCTAGGAATAAAAGGTTAACTTTACATACAATGAAATTGTTAAGAGTTGGAGACAAAGGAAGAGAAAAACCAGCAGTACTGGATAAAAATAATACAATTAGAGATCTGAGTTCCTATTTTTTTGATTTTCAATCTAAAAATTTAAATTTTGAAACAATTTCAGAAATAAAAAATATGAATTTAGAAAAATTGCCAGAACTATCGAAAAATGAAAGGAAAGGGTCTTGCATAGGTAAACCAGGGAAATTTATAGGCATTGGATTAAATTATTCAGATCATGCAACAGAAACTGGAGCAAAAGTTCCATCAGAACCAATTGTTTTTATGAAGGCAACAAGTTCAATTAGTGGACCAAACGATGATATTATAATGCCAAAAAACTCAAAAAAATTTGATTGGGAAGTGGAACTAGCTTTCGTTGTTGGAAAAGAAACAAAAAATATATCAGAAAAAGAAGCGCCAAATCACATTTTAGGATACTGCATAGTAAACGATATTAGCGAGAGAGAATGGCAAATTGAAAAAATGGGACAATGGGTAAAAGGTAAATCAGGAGATACATTTGGACCAACTGGACCATACCTAGTAACTAAAGATGAAATTTCAGATATTAATAATTTAAATTTAAATTTAAATGTGAATGAAAAAAAAATGCAAGCTGGTAATACCAAAAATATGATCTTTAATACAAATTTTTTACTTTCCTATTTAAGTAAATTTATGTCTTTACAACCTGGAGATATTGTTACAACAGGAACACCAGCAGGAGTTGGCATGGGAATGAAGCCTCCCGTTTTTCTTAAGCCGGGTGACAAAATTAAACTATCTATAGATAATTTAGGCGAACAAAGTTCAAAAGTTATAACTTAATAAAAAAATAAATTATGATTGAATTATTCATTGCGCTAGGTGCTGGATTAATAAGTTTCTTATCGCCCTGTGTTTTACCGTTAATACCAGGTTATATTTCCTTTATTTCAGGACAATCATTAAATGAACTAGTTGAAAGCAAAAAAATAAATTTAATTCCATTATTTTTATTTTCTTTAGGTTTTTCATTTATATTTATAATATTTGGTGCGACTGCTTCTGTTTTGGGAAAGCTTTTGCTTCAAAACTCAGATCAATTAAGAATTATCGCTGGATTAATTATTATAATTTTTTCTTTACAACTGCTTGGGATAATTAATATTAAATTTCTCAATTATGAAAAAAGATACTATACAAACAAATCAACAAAACCATTATTTACATTTATTGTTGGTATGGCATTTGGGTTTGGATGGACTCCTTGTATTGGACCTATATTAGGATCTATTCTTGCCTTGGCATCAACAGAAGAAAGTATTTTTAGAGCAGTTATATTGCTTAGTTTTTATTCTTTAGGCCTTGCTATTCCCTTTGTACTGTCTGGCTTTTTAATTCAAAAATTTTTATTATTTTCAAAAAATTTCAAAAAAAATATCAATATAGTTTCAAAAATAGGTGGAATAATTTTGCTTACAACTGGTATTTTGATCATAACAAATCAATTGCAAAGCTTAGGTTATTACATTCTAAATATTTTTCCTTTTTTTCAGAATTTTGGATAGTTTTAAAAAATTTTTAAGCCCGCTATACCTAAAAAAATTAAAATTATTGATATTATTTTATATATAGAAATTTTTTCATTTAAGAAAAACATTCCAATAATAACTGAAAAAATAATTCCAGTCTCTCTTAAAGCGCCAACTAAAGGAATAGGGGCCTTAGTGAAGCCCCAAACAATAATTGCATAAACTATATATGATATTGTTCCTCCAAACCAAAAAATATGCTTTGCTTCTTTCATAACATGGCTAAATATATTTGAATAATTCATAAATTTTAGGGTGAATGGAAATATCATTGCATTTAAAATAAAAGACCAACTTAAAAAACTTAAAGGAGCCAAACTTATTCTTGCGCCATAACCATCTATTAAAGAATACAATCCTATAAAAAAACCAGTAGCTAATGAATAAAAAATGACTTTTTTATCTTTTAGCGAACTTTCACCTAGCAAGCCTAGAAAAATTATTCCAAAAGAAATTAAAACTATTGAAACAATTTGAAATTTTTCAATTAAAACACCTAATAGCCCTATTGAAATTAAGGTTGCTATTATTGGCCCTGTTCCTCTTGCAATAGGGTAAACTTTAGTCAAATCTCCAATTTTATAAGCAGATATTAAATACCATTGATAACCTTGGTGTATAAGTGCACTTAAAATTATATAAGGCACACTTTCAACAGTAGGCAAAGGCACAAATAACATGACAACAAGTGCCATTGGAACATGTCCAAACACTATTGCAGAAACAGAAATAACTTTATTTCTATGTTTTTTTACCATTCCGTTCCAAGTAGAATGTAAAATTGCAGCCATCATTACGGCCATAAATACAGTAATGTCCATGTTTAGAGTGTAGACTTTTTGTATCTTTTTAAATAGTTTAATTAATTGTTATATTTAAAAGAAAGTATTAAAAAAAATCAATTTATAAAATGAAAGATCAAAGTTTACTCCAACAAAAATTGTTAGATAAAACTTTTGTATATACTGCAGAGACAACTCCACCAGATGCATCTGACAAAGAAACGTTGTTAAAAAATGTAATGCCATTAAAAGGTGTTGCTGATGCTGTTAATGTTACTGATAGTCCAGGTGCAAAAGCACACATGTCTTCACTAACCGCTTCAATTATTTTGGCCCAGAATGCTATAGACCCAATATTGCAGTTAACTGTGCGAGATCGAAATCGTTTAGCTTTACAAGGTGATTTAATAGGAGCATCAGCCTTAGGTGTAAACAATATACTTTGTTTAGGAGGAGATGATCCAAAAAATGGCGATCAACCAGAAACCAAAATTGTAAATGATATTGATAGTTTAACTTTGGTTTCAACAGCAAATATGATGCGCAAAGAGAAAAAGTTTCCATCAGGAAGAACAATAGAACCTTCTCCAAAACTATTTATAGGAGGAGCAGAAGTTCCAACCAGAGGAAAACCTAACCCTAATAAAATTTTAAACAAAATCGAAAAAGGTGTAGATTTTTTTCAAACCCAGTATGTTTTTGATTCAAAAGTATTAAGCGAATATATGAAAGTTTTAGGTGATGAAGGAATTTTAGAGAAAACAAATTTTATAATTGGCTTAGGTCCATTTGCTTCAGCAAAAAGTGCAAAATGGATGAATGAAAATTTATTTGGCGTTGATGTGCCAGATCAAATCATTAAGAGATTAGAAGGCGCGGAAAATCAAAAAGAAGAAAGTAAAAAAATATGCATTGAATTAATTGAAATTTATCGAAATATACAAGGTGTCAAAGGAGTTCATCTTATGGGACATAAAAAAGAAGAAGTCATAAGCGAGATTATAAAAAAATCAAAAAAATAAAAAAATTAATGAATATAAAATGAACGAACTAAATCCTGAATTAGTTAAAGATTTTTCTGAAGCTCAAGAATTAACTGGTAAAAAAAAATATCATGAGTCTATTAAAAGATATGAAATAATTTTAAAAAAATATCCAAATCTTGTCACAGCAATTTATAATATAGGTTTAAACTATGAACACTTAGGATTATTAGATAAGTCACTTTATTATTATCAATTGTGCTGTGATAAAGCTCCAAAACAAAAAGTTCTTTTAAATGGTCTTGGGAATATTTATTATCTACAAAAGAATTATTTAAAGGCCATTGAAATATTTGAGCAATCTTATAATATAGATAATAGACAAGAAAATATGATTGAGAGGTTAGCTTCGTCTTTGGTTGAAGCAAAGTTTACAAAAAGAGCTGAATTATTTTTAAAAGACACCTTAAAAGTATTTCCAAACAATACTTATTTAAATAGTTTGATGGGATACAATTTGTTATCACTTAATCGTCATAAAGAAGGTCTTGATTTTATAAAAAAAGGAACTGGATTTATAGAATTTAATAATGATTCCATGAAAATTATATAAATTTATGAAAAAAATTTCCACTGTAAGCAACAAATCTCCAAACTTTATAGGTAGTTGGAATATAGAAAATGATGAATTGTGCAAAGGTATTATAAAATTTTTTGAGGAAAATAAATCTATGCACAAAGCAGGACTAACAGCACTTGGATACGATCCAAAACTTAAACAAACAACAGATATAACTATTCAGCCTTCAGATTTAAAAAATTCAAAATATTCATTATTTGTTTCATATTTTAACTTACTAAAAGATTGTTTTTTAAACTATAGAAGCCAATATCCTTTTTTAAAACATCGTTTTTTTGATAGAACTCATGTTGGTAATTTTAATGTTCAAAAATATAATTCTGGAGACCATTTTTCATCACTTCATTCTGAAAGAACCAGCATAGATGCTATTCATAGATTATTCGCATGGATGACTTATTTAAATGATGTTGATGATGGTGGTACAACAAATTTTGAGTATTATGATATTAAAATTAAACCTGAAATTGGAAAAACATTAATTTGGCCAGCTGAGTGGACACATGCACATACAGGATCAATTTTAAAAAGCGGAACTAAATATATTATTACTGGTTGGATACAATTTTCGGGTTAGAGTTAACTTTTTGACAATGTCGAAATTGTAGATAATAAGCCATCTTTATCTGCGTAACATCCTTGTAGCCAACGACTTCCTACTGCCAAATAAGCAGTTCTTGCATGAAGAACTCTTGTGTTATCTAGTATAAAACAATCTCCTGGATTTAATTTAAAATTTACACTCATTTTTGGATCATCAATTATGCTAGAAAATTTTCTATAAGCTTTATAGTAATCATCCATATCACGATAAGGAATATCAGTGATAGGGGCTATAGAACGGTTATTAAAATGAATTGCTATTAGTTCACTATCAGATGATAAGTTAATTATTGGAAATCGAGATTTTAAATGAACATTTTTTTTTATTTTAAATTCGAAACGTGAACAATATTTTGAAAGCAAACTAAAATATTTTTTGTTTTCTTTTTTCAATCTTAGTGCAGCTTTAAAACCATCTACAACTTTGGAATCCCCTCCTTTGGTTGAACTTTTTAAACAATGAAGAATTTGTATTGTAGGTACTGGATCTCTATAAGGATTATCAGTGTGCGCTTTTAAAGCAAGGTTTGTATAAGCTAAATTGACTGCATTAGTTTTTGACTTTACGTCAAACCATTTACCATAATTAGTTTCGCGCACATATCCAAAAAGTTTTGCTATTTTTATAACTGTTCCAGATTTTTTTTCACAACCAACCATTTTTGCAAAACCATAACAATGAAGAGACTTAAGCCATTTATGAAATGACTTTTTATTTGATTTTGTTTTTTTATAATTAATTATTGGAATATTTTTTAAAGAAGCCTTTGTCCAAGTTTTTAAATCAGGATCAATCCAAACTTTTGAATTGCTCTGTTTTTTATCATAAGCGTGTTTTTCAAGCCAACTAGAAGAAAATTTAACTTGTTTTTTTTTAGGTAAAAAATTTATAATAATTTCTTTACCTTTTTTACTGAGTGAAGCAGATTTAATATATGTTGTAACAGGTATATCAGAAATAGAAATTAAACGTTGGCCGTTTTTTTTATCTCTTGTTTTGGAATCTAAAGCATTGTCTCTTAACCAAGTAGAATGATATCGAAGAGGTGTTTTATATTTTCGAGATAAAAGAATAGCTTTTCCAGAATTTATAACTTTGACCGATTTAAATAAACTCATCTTATTAGATAATTAAGTAATTTCTAATTTTTTTTTTTATTAAATACTATCATAATCACTCCAAGAAGAATAATAGCACCACCAATAAATAACTCTTTAGTTGGCTCTTCTCCAAGAATAAAAATTGCCGCTAATAATCCAGTAAGTGGTATACCCATAGTAACTATAGGCAAGACTTTGTATAAAGGGTTATTTTTTAAAACATAATAAAAACAGCCATATGATATTGGCTGCATAATAAATCCTAAATAAATCGCAATTATCCAACTGTTTAAACTTGCTGTTTTAAAGTAGTTAATTGTATTTCCATCAAAAATAACAGAAAAAGTTATTAGTATTGGACCAGAAAATAAAGCTAACCAAGCAACAAGAGCTAACGGATTTATTTCTTTACTTAATGGTTTGACCAAAACTTGTCCCAAAGCCCAAATACCCGCTCCTGTAACTGTTAAGGCCGCACCAATAAATTTACCTTCTAGATTAGGTGAGCCAGTTAAAATATAAATACCAATAAATGCAATACTTATTCCTATTAAACTTCTGATTGTTGGTTTTTCTTTCAGCATAAAATATGCAAATACAACACCAAAAATAACTTCCATTTGGACAAGCAATACTGCGGCCGAAGCATCTATCATGCTTAAACCTGTGTATGTAATGCCATACTGCAATGTGTTGGCTATAAAGGAGACAATAAATATTTTTTTAAGAAAGCCCCTTGGTATTGGAAACCACCAAATTAATATTGATGCTGCAAAAGTAAATCTTAAACCCATCAAAAGAAAAGGAGGGAAGTGTTCCATTGCTGGCTTAGCAATTACAAAACCAAAACCTAAAAAAATTGGAACTAGTGAAGCTAAAAATGTATCTTTGAGATTCAAATTTTACTCTCTTTACAAAGTTTTGAGAGCATTAATAAATTATTTTATAGGAATCTGTTTTTTTGGATCGAAGAAAGGCAATGGTACAACCTTTGCCTTTAGATCAGCATAAGGAGATCTAATTACAAATTCTGTATCATTTTTTGTATAGTCTATAGGAATAAAAGCATAACCTATGTTTTTCTCTAATCTTGGTGAAAAGCATTTTGATGTAACATAACCAATTTCATTTTTATCATCAAATATTGGCCAATGATCTGGAACAAAGTATCCAGGTGTATATTCTGGTGGAACAACCTTGCTTATAGGGTCACCAAGAATTTCGATACCAACTAATTTTCTTTTTATTCCTTCTTGTTTAATTTTTTTAAGCGATTCTTTACCGACAAAATCAGCTTCCATTTCAAGATCAACAAGTCTATCCATTCCAATCTCAAAAGGATTGTCAGTTACACGCATATCTTGAAAATATGAAAAAATTCCAGCTTCAACTCTTCTTATTTGGGAAGGGCCAGTCGGTGCAATTTTATGTTTTTCTCCAGCGGCCATTATCATTTCATAAAGTTCAGCACCTTTTTTTCCATCACGTAAGTAAACTTCATAACCAATTTCACCGCTCCACCCAGTTCTAGAAATTACTACCGGAATGCCTTTGATTTCTGTTTGTTTACACCAATAATATTTTAAATCATTAATCCATGAGCCAAATAATTCAGACATTAATGCTCTTGATTTTGGACCTTGTACTTGTAGAGGAGAAACGTCTGGTTCTTTTAGTTCGATATCATATTTACCTTTGCCCGCTACACCCATAGCCCAAAGCAAAAGATCACTATCTGAAATTGAGTACCACCAGTGATCTTTACCAATTCTTAGTAAAATAGGATCACTAAGGATTCCACCTTCATAGTTTGTATTTAAAACATATTTACATTGATCAACTTGACAATCAGATAAATTTCTTGGTGTTAATAACTGAGTAAATTTTGTTGCATCAGGACCCGTAATTTCAACTTGTCTTTCAACTGAAACATCCCAAAGAGTGACATCGTTAACTAAGCTCCAAAAATCTTCTTCAGGCGTGTTATAATAAACTGGGAAATACATATGATTGTATGTTGTATATTCTTTACAGCCCCATTTTAAAGTTGATTCGAAGAAAGGAGATTTTCTAATTCTGGTACCAAATCCCAGATAGGGTTTTGGTGGAGTGTTACTTCTTGTAGCCATAAATTTTCCCTAAAATCGGAACCTGCTTTATTTTTTTTTTACTGTCAATAAAAATAGTTATGATCTTAACATTTTGTTTTCTGAGTCGTAGGCAGGGGAGTTTAAAATTTTTGCCTTCTTTTTTTGTCCTTGAATTTCAATAAAGAGTTCGGTCCCATCTTTGGCTAAGTTTGATTTAACATAAGCAAAAGCTAGGCTTTTATTTGTTCTAAAACCGTAGGCCCCAGAAGTAACCACCCCAACTATTTTGTTCTCATGATAAACAGGTTCATTACCTCTTGCATCTGCGCCATCAACATCTACCTCAAGATAAACTATTTTAATGTCAACTCCAGATTGAAGTTTATTTCTGAGCACTTCAGACCCTATAAAATTGCTCTTTTTATTCAAATTAAAAAAACGATCCATGCCAGCTTCAACCAAACTAATTTCGCCTGTTAATTCTGCTCCCCATCCACGATAAGCTTTTTCCATTCTTAATGAGTTAACAGCGTATGTTCCAAAATTATTTATTTTTTCTTTTTTTCCTACTTCACAAATGGCATCATATAATGGTTCCATTTGATTCATAGGGTGATGCAGTTCCCAACCCAATTCTCCCATATAGTTAATTCTAAGAGCTCTTAAAGGTATTTTATTTATTTCTATTTCTTTACCTTTTAGCCATGGAAAATCTTTATTATTTAAACTTTCTGAGGTTAATTGAGATAAAACTTTTCTAGATTTTGGACCTACTAACACAAGTACTCCATAATCTTTTGTTACATTTTTTATTTCAACTTTTTCATCTTTGTTAATGTTGTGGTTAAACCAGTCTAAATCTCTTATTTCTGATGCAGTAGAGGACAAAACGTAAAATTTATTATTTGGTAATCGTGTTATAGTGAGTTCACTTTGAATTCTACCTATTTTGTTAAGTGTATGAGCAAGTACAATATTACCTTCTTTTTTTGGAATTGAATTTGCACATAAACGATCTAAGTATGCTTCACTGTCTTTTCCTTCAATTTCATATTTTGCAAAAGTACTTAAATCTAAGATACCGACGTTATTGTGAACATTTTCGCATTCTTTTTGAACATAGGGAAAAGCATTTGATCTTTTGAAGCTGTATTCTTCTTTCATTCCAGGTTTTGCAAACCAAGCTGGTTTTTCCCAACCATAAGAGTCTAAATATAATGCACCCATGTCTTTTAATTTTTTATATATAGGAGTAGTTTTCATTGGTCTGCCAACTTCTATATTTTCATTTGGCATTGGAGTTACGTACATTCTTGTGTATTGATCTATAGATTTATCAACTGCATATTTTTTAGTCACCCAGCTCATATATCTTCTAGGTTCAAACTCAAGCATGTTTATTTCTGAGTCACCATGAACAATCCATTGAGCTAAATATTTTCCAACTCCTCCACCTTGGGCAATTCCTACACTTGCAGCGCAGGCCATCCAAAAATTTTTTAATCCAGGCGCAGGCCCAGCAAGAAAGTTATCATCAGGTGTGTGTGTAATTGGTCCACAAATAATTTTTTTTATTCCAACATCTTTAAACTGAGGAATTCTGTTCATTCCTATTTCAAGATGTTTTTCAATTCTATCAAGTTCTGGTTCTAACAATTCCATATCAAATTTCCAATTCATTCCCTCTAAAGCCCAAGCTTTTGCATCTTTCTCGTATGGACCAATTAATAAACCTTTACCTTCTTGTCTTAAGTAAGCTGACGCTTCAGGATCTCTTGTTACAGGTAATTCTTTTTTTAGTTTTTCTATTTCAGGATGGGACTCAGTGACTAAATAATGATGTATCATATTAATACTAGGTACCTCTTTTAATCCAACCATCGCACCAACTTCAGGACAAAAGCTTCCTGCCGCATTAACAACATGCTCACAAACTATGTCTCCATTTTTTGTAAAAACTTTCCACTCTCCAGATGGAAGTTGCTTTATATCTGTGACCCTATTTTTTCTATATATTTTTGCACCACCATTTCTAGCTCCTTTAGCCATAGCATTTGTGGTGCTTGTAGGATCTGTATGTCCATCTTCAGGAGTATGAAAGGCAGCAAGTATTCCATCTAATCGAATAAAAGGATGAACATTTTTTATTTCATTTGGAGAAAGTATTTCAGCAGGAGATCCAACATTATCCATTATTCCTTTAACGTAATGAAACCAATTAATATCTTCTTTTTTATATGCTAATCTTAAACTGCCACATTCATGGAAGCCGGTTGCCTGTCCTGTTTCTTTTTCTAGTTGTTTATAAAGATTAGTAGAATGCTGATGAACTTTAGCTAGATTATAACTTCCAACCATGTGAGGACATTGACCTGCTGCATGCCATGTTGATCCAGATGTGAGTTCACCTTTTTCAATTAAAACTAAGTCTTTCCAACCTTCTTTAGTGAGGTGGTATAATAAGCTTACTCCTAAAATTCCTCCACCAACTATTACTAATTTGGCATGTGACTGAATTTTTTCCATTACTTTTACTAGCTTATTTTAAATTTTTTTTGAAAGATTTATTTAATTTTAAGCTTTAATCAAGTTAAATTAAATAGTAATAAAATGTTTTATGTCTGATAAGAAGTTCACAAACTATAGACCTTATTTCAATTTTCTTAACTCATTAGCTAAAGATTTAACAAGATATTATTACAAAAAATTAAACAAACCTTTTAAAGTAATAAACAAAAGTAAAAGTAAGGGATATGACCCAGTAACACAGGCCGATAGAGAATTTGAAAAGTTTATTAGAGCAAGAATAAAAAAAAAATTTCCTACACATGAAGTAGTAGGAGAGGAATTAGGGCGAAAAAAAACTAATAGTGACTATACTTGGATTCTGGACCCAATAGATGGAACAAGATCATTTATAATTGGTAATCCAACTTGGAGCAATTTAATAGCTTTAAATTTTAAAGGAAAACCTGTTATTGGATTAGCAAACTTTCCAAAACTCAAAAAATATTATTTGAATTATTCAAATAAAGCTGCTTATGTTTTTGAAAAAGGAAAAAAAAGAAAAATAAAAGTTAATAAAAGAGTTTCTTTTAACAAAATAAAAGTTGCAGGAGCATTTCATGGATGGCTTTCAATAAAAAAACAGCAAAGAATTCCAAAAGTTTTAAAACTTATGCAATTTCCATGTTTTGATGCACTAAGTTATGCTCACCTTTCTGAAGGAAGAATTGACGTTGTAATACAATGTGCAAATAAAATATGGGATATCCATCCTATAATTCCTATCGTTAAAGCTGCAGGTGGAATACTTAGTACTTGGGATAATAGAGATCCAGTTTATGCAGGAAGTATTTTGGTATCAGGAAATAATTCTATTCACAAAAAAATATTAAAGCTTTTAAAACCAGCATTATAAAAATTTTATAAAATTATGAGATTATTAACTTTCTTATTTTTACTGTTCACATTTCAATTTAATTTTGCTTATGCAGAAATTGTATCGCCTACATATCGAGAAAAAGTAGAACCTGGCTTACAAATTGCAGCAATGTTATTTAGTCCCAACGGAAAAAAAATTTTTTTAATGAAGTACGTTAATGGAGGAACACTTTATCAATTTAATTTAAATACGGCTTTTGATATTACTTCTCTTGATGCCACATCAGAGGTAACACTGGACCTAAACGCAGGTAGTGATGATGTGGGTACAGGTAGTAATGGAACTCAGGGGTTAGAATTTAATTCGGATGGAACCAAAATATTTGCAACTAATGAAGTAGGCGGTATGAACGTACACTCTTTATCAACTCCATATGATATTTCAAATGTGACTCAAGATGCGGATGATGGTATAGACTGGCGATCATATTTACACGGAGGTGATAATATTGTTCCACACGATATAGATTTTAATAATGATGGAACCAAAATGTATCTTTTTGATTATAAGAAGGGAGAGCATGAACTTGTGGAATATGATCTCAGTACTCCATATTTACCAAGTTCCGCAACTCACAACAACTCACTTAATTTAGAAACGTCAATTGGAGTGAATTTTTTACAAGAGCTTGAGTTTGATGACGATGGTACCAGAATGTATATAATTAATTCTGCCATTAATGCATCCTCTAATAATTATGTTTACGTTTATAAACTAAGCACACCTTTTAGCAGTTCTACTGCAACATATGTTGGAAAATGGCAAGCAACATTCACCACAACTTCTACATACGGGTCACCACTCGCTTTTCAGTTTTCTAGTGACGGTATGAAATTTTTTATGAATACATATAATGTTTTAAAAACAGACGGTGTTAGCATTGGTCTTGATGATTATATATTTGAATTTAATCTTAGTTGTCCTTATGGAATTGTAATTTGTGAGGCAGATTCTATTTCTAATGTTAGCGCACAAGTAGAATTTGCTAAACATGTAATACAACAAAATACTTCTAC
This sequence comes from uncultured Pelagibacteraceae bacterium, assembly GCA_902592985.1. Taxonomy (GTDB): domain Bacteria; phylum Pseudomonadota; class Alphaproteobacteria; order Pelagibacterales; family Pelagibacteraceae; genus Pelagibacter. Next base: position 129,331 of record CACJGR010000002.1, read on the forward strand.
TGTTTTTAAAAGATTTGAATGGTTAAGGCGTAATGAAGGTAAAAAAAATCTCAACAGTAATAATATTAATTTCAACATCTCCAATCCTGTTTTATCGTCTTTAAAAAAACAATTAAAAAGCTCATTTAATAAAGAAATATACTCTCAAGTTTCGCTGGGTGAGAAAAAAACCACAAAAAGAAAAAACAAGAATTGGTCTTACTGGTCCCATGGTGACATTTCATTTGGCAGAAAAGGCGATACTGCAACCTCTAAACCAAAAGAAATAAGAGTTTCAGGTTTAATGTTTGGTGCAGATAAAAAAATAAATAATAATAAGTTTTTTGGTGCAGCTATTAGATTTGGTGAAGGTGAAATTGAAAGCATATCCCCCAGTGGCAATGAATTAGATACTGAGTCATTAACATTCAATCTGTATAGCACTCTTCCCATAGATAATAATTCTAATCTCAATGCTTTATTTGGTGTAAGCTTGTTGAGAATAGATCAACTCCTATCAAATGAAATTACTGGTGAAAGAAACGGTAAACAAGTTTTTACAGCTCTTAATTTACAATCTAAAGATAGTTATGGGAATTTTAACATAAGACCTACAGGCAAGTTTGAATTTGGTGTTACTCAGTTTTCTGAATATACAGATTTTGGAACTTCATCAACTAACAGCCAAGACACATACGACTCTCTTACATTTAAAACTGGAAATATTGCAGCAGGTTTTAAATTTGATAATTTGATCGATATAAGCGATGGCAGACTTAGCCGAAACGGAAGCTTTGAATATATTAGAGATTTAACATCAAACATTGATTATAACTTTAAAAATAACTCAGATAGCGTTTCAGTAACTAAGACTGCTGAAACACATTCGATACATAATATCAAAGGTAATCTTGGCTTTGAGGCATTATTTGAAAGCGGTTATACATTTGCTTTAAATTATGAAAGATTTCAAGGACTAGATTACAGCAGTCATCAAGATAGTATATTCTTTAAATTTGGTCATATACGTGAAGAAGAGTCTGAGTTTGCCTTCAATTACAAACCATTACAAAATAATCAAATGGAACTAAGCTATGTTAAAGATGTAAATGGTTTTGATGTTAAAGTAAGTTCAAACTATAGCATGGTGAGCCAAATACCTGATTATGGAGCAAACATAGAAGTTTCAAGCACATTCTAGTATACTCTCATTAAAAAAATGAGAATATTAATTTTACAACATATCAAAATAGAAGATCCTGGTTTTATAAAAGATTTAATGATTAAGGATGGAGCTGAGTTAACAACAATAGAATTAGATGAAGGTGAAAAAATTCCAACTGATATTTTAAAATTTGATGCTATGTTTTGTATGGGCGGCCCTATGGATACTTGGATGGAAAAAGATTATCCATGGCTAGTTGATGAGAAAAAAAAAATTAAAGAATTTGTTGTTGATTTAAAAAAACCATATCTTGGATTTTGTTTGGGCTGTCAGTTATTAGGAGAAGTAGTTGGAGGTAAAGTTGTAAAATCAAACAATCCAGAAATAGGAATGTTAAATATTAATTTTTCTCAAAATAAAAATAATGATCCTTTATTTTCAAAGTTTCCTGATAAAATTACTTCTTTGCAGTGGCATTCTTATGAAGTTCAAGGGTTAGAAAATAATGAAAAGGTAACTTTATTAGCATCATCATCAGAAACAAAATATCAAATTTTTAAATATCAGAGTCATGCTTATGGAATTCAATTTCATATAGAAGTTAAAGATACAACAGTAAATGAATGGGGATGTGTTCCAGAATATAAGTCTGCTTTAGAAAAAGAATTAGGACCAGGTGCACTTCAAAAATTTGATAATGAGGCAAAATCAAACATGGAAAATATGAATAATTATTCTAAAATTTTGTATTCAAAGTTTAAGAGTGATATTCTTAAAATATAATAGGAGGTGTCATGCCAATATTTAAAACAATTTCAGAAAAACAAGCGAAAAGAAAAGTTAAAAAAATCTTTAATGAAATTAAACGAGTAAGAAAGATTAAAAAAATTCCAAATTTTTGGAAAACTCTTGCTAACAGCCCAGAAACTCTAGAGAGAACCTGGACTTCATTACAACAAGTAATGAAAAAAGGAGCGCTTAATCCAATAGTTAAAGAGTTAATTTATGTGGCAGTTTCAATAACTAATAATTGTGAGTATTGTATAAAATCACATAGTTTAGCGGCCAAAAAAAAAGGAGCTACAAATGCAATGTTAAATGAAATGATAGCAGTTGTGGGGATGGCCAATGAAACAAATAGGTTAGTAGAAGGTTATCAAGTAGAAGTAGATAAATTTTTAAAATAATTAATTAGCTTTACCTAACAAATTAACAATTAAGACACCTGATATAATTAAAGCAAGACCTATTATTGCATACAGGTCAGGCATCTGATTGAATTTATACATTCCAACTATTGTTGTAGCGATAATACATAATCCAGCAAACGAAGCGTAAGTGATACCAACAGGAATTGTTTTCATAACAAGCGACAAAGTATACATACATCCAACAATAGTTATTGCTGTAAGAACACTTGGTATTAATAATGTAAATCCTTGAGCACCCTTAGCAAAGCCATTTGCTGCAGTACCTAAAACAACAGCAACTATTAAAATTATATAAGCTGTTAAATTACCCATAATTACTTTGGTATATTAGTAGCGCCCGTTTCAGATCGAATAATTTTGCCATCTTTTATATTATAGACTGCAAGAACTGCTTGTCTTGAACCATCTTTAAAAGAAACAAAAAAATGAGCCACTCCTATTTCATTATTTTCATAAATGATGCGAGCATTTTCTGTTTTTGGAGCATCAGGACTAATTAGCCATTTGCTTAATTCATCTCTTGGAATTTCTTCCCCAGTTGAATGTTTTACCCAAACATAATCTTCACTAACTACTTCGTTATATGTTTTTATATCTTGATTATTTTGAGCATCGAAGAGCTTCTGTATAACCGACATATTTTTATGCTCCTTACTTTTTAAACTTTATTTAGTTCATAAATTTCGTAGCTTTCTCTAACTTCATCCCAAATAGGTTTTGATACAGGATTTGAGCCATCTAAAAATGCATGCAAAGCATCTATGTTATGAACTACAATTTTAGCCACAAAAGTTCTTTTATCTGGAGCAACTCCAACTACACTTTTTGTAACATCTGCAAATTTTTTTCTTTCAGCCGTACCCGCATCTGATTGCATGAAACCCATGAATTTTTCAAAGCTACCTTCTTTTATCTTTACCACCACAAGCATATCTTTCATATTTTTTTCTCCTTTTTTTATATTTTACGCTTCACCTTCACCACGTTGACCACAAAAGAAACCCAAACCAAAATTTGAAGTTGTAAAAGTAACAGCAGTACCTTTTGGAAAATAAAATAGATCTCCAGGTTTTGCTTCAACTTTTTGTCCAGTTTCATCTTCAATTGTAAAACTTCCATCAACTATGAACTTCATTTCATGGTAAGTGTAGGAGTATTTCAGTGACTGGCCAGCTTTTAATCTAAATAAGCCACTGGTCATTGGTTTTTCTTTATCATCAGATATAGAAAAATCTCTTAAATAAGCATTCACATTTTCTATATTCATAGAAGGAATATCTTCTTTGCTTATTTGGGGGTAGTGTTTAAACGCCATATTATACTCCTTTTATTATTAAACAGTTTCCTTCAGCATTATCTTCTCTAATTTTTTTTACAGGAGCATACTCTTCTGAATGATACCAGTCCATAGCCACTTCATATGAAGGAAATTTTATTACAACTGTTCTAGGATGAGCCCATTCACCCCAAACAACTTCTGACTCACCACCTCTTACAATGTACTCACCGTTGTATTTCCTAGCTATTGGCGTGACTTGGTTAAGATACTCTTTGTACTCCTCTGGATTTTTTACATTTATTTGAAAAATAACGTAAGCTGCCATTGTTAAATAATATGAATTTATAGGATTATTGTAACAGTTTTATTACTAAATAGTCTAGCTATGTAAAAATTAAATCCAACTTGGAAACGGAAGACCTTTTTCTTGCAAAAATTTTTTATTAAACATCTTGGAGTTGTATTTATCAGATTTATCACAAAGAATTGTAACTATAGTTTTTCCTGGACCTAATTTTTTTCCCAATCTAACTGCACCAGCTACGTTAACTCCACAACTTGTTCCAAGACTTAATCCCTCATTTTGAATTAAATCATAAAGAACTGGCAAAGACTCTTGATCACTTATTGAAAAAGCCCCATCTATTTTTGCTTCTGCAAAATTTGCAGTAATTCTACTTGAACCAATTCCTTCTGTAATAGATCCGCCTTCACTTTTTAATTCACCATTTTCTATGTAGTTATAAAGAGCAGAACCTGTTGGATCTGACAAATAAATTTTAACATTTTTATTTTTTTCTTTTAAATAATTACTAACACCAGCAATAGTTCCGCCTGTTCCTGAAGAGCAGACAAAACCATCTATTTTACCCTCTGTTTGATTCCAAATTTCAGGTCCTGTAGTCTCATAATGTCCTTTAGTATTGGCAACGTTATCGAATTGATTAGCCCAAACAACTCCATTGTTATTACTGGGTCTTAATTCATCAGCAAGTCGTCCTGCAACTTTTACATAATTTCCATCATCTTTATAAGGTTTAGGTGGTACTAATCTTAAATCTGCACCAATATTTCTTAACATATCTTTTTTTTCTTGGGTTTGGTTATCGTTCATTACAATTATTGTTTTATATCCAATAGAATTACCAAGAAGACATAAACCTATTCCTGTATTACCAGCAGTTCCTTCAACAATAATACCTCCTTTTGAAATAAGTTTTTTTTCCTCAGCATTTTTTAATAAAGCTAAAGCAGCACGATCTTTTACTGATCCACCAGGATTTAAATATTCTGCCTTACCATAAATATTGCATCCAGTTACTTCTGATGCGACTTTAAGTTTTA
>CACJGR010000003.1 GCA_902592985.1 uncultured Pelagibacteraceae bacterium
CTTATTTTTTTATTAATCTGAACTAATCTCTTTTGTTCTTTTTTTTCTTTTGCAATTTTTTTTTCTTTTTCTTTTTTTTTTCGTTTGATTCTTTTTAATTTATTAATTTCTTGTTGTTTTTTAAAATCTCCATAAAAAGTACTAAGCGATTCATATGTAACATTTGCTAAATTTCTTGGGCTAAGTTTCTTAAGCAAATTCTTTTGCTTATTAATTATTTGATTGATTTTTTTCTTTTGCAGCAGTTTTACTCCTTTAAACTGCTTTATTTGTTTGTTTAATTTTATATTTTTTAAAGTTTTTAAAATTAGCTTTAATTCTTTTTTATTGTTTCCTTTTATAATTTTATTTTTCTTATTCTTTTTTTTCTTTCTTTTCATTTTTTTCTCCAAAAAAAAGATTTAAAAGTCAAACATATAGAATTAACTTTTTAAGTTTTTCAAATGTTTATTTGAACAAATTTTTTTGATCTATACAATATTAAGAAACTAAATTAACTTTTTAAAATTCAACCTGAAAGTTTAATTTCTTTATAATTGGCTAAAAAAAATAATTGGTGGGCCCGCCAGGACTCGAACCTGGGACCAATACATTATGAGTGTACTGCTCTAACCAACTGAGCTACAGGCCCTAAATTTGATACTTACAAGTTTAATAATAACTATTCAAGTAGATCTTTTAAATTTTCTTAAAAAAATTACTAATTTTTTTAAAAATAAAATTATAATATTTAATTTAAACAATATAGTTAAATTTAAATTTATTCCCATTGAATTTAAACTTCCTATTGCTAAATTTTTTGAAACCTTTGAAAATTTTTCAGATTCACATTCAAAACATCCGTTGACAGTAAGTGTATCGTAACCAAACTCATTTTTAAAAATAAAAAATAATGATTCACTGTGCATGGCTATATCGTAATCTGTTTGTTTTGAAACATTCAATCCTGATAAAATAGAATAATTATAATTTTTATTATGGTCTTTCAAAAAAATATTTATATCTTGAAAAATATTTAAAAATTTAAGTTTATGTAAAGCATAAATTAATATTTTTGAATTTTTGCTAAAAATTAACTTTTGATATTTCTTAAAATTTTCTTGTAATTGATCCAGGGGAAATGATTGATCATAAGAATCAATTTTTTTTGTTTTTATATTTTGAAAATTATCTTCCCAAAAATCAATTGATTTTTTATTTTGAATTAAATTAGATAGTTCCTGTTTTTCACCAGGCATTAAAATAAAAGCATTAATATTTTGCTCTTTTAGTTCTTTAAATAGTTTTTCAGGAGTATTAATGCAGTCATTCATATAAAAGTTCATCTCATTTGAGAAATAAATATAACTAGCAAAAGGTATTACAGACGTACATCCTAAAATTTTATATTGTTTAATAATTGCATCAATTTTATCCTTAGCTGTAGTTATTCTTAAAAATTTATTATCTTTATTGCCTTTCCAAGCTGCATAACTAAACTGAGTTAGTAACACATCAAATTGGCCAAAAATTTCTTTAAATTTTTTGATTTCATATTTGTTTGATAGTGGACAATCATTTAAATTTAAAATCTTTAAATCAGAGGTCTCAATAAAGATTGAAGAATCATAAAAATCATGTTTAACAATTTCTATTTTTACTTCTTCATTTAGAAATATTTTTTTAGATATTTCTTGAACTGAATAACCATTTTTTTCCAAAAAATTTTTTACACGCTTATCTTTTGTATTTTGAAATAAGATAGATATATTGTTCTCTAATATTGTTTTTTTAATTTCTGGATTTAAAAAAAAACTAGCACTGAAATGATCAGGGTGCTCATGAGAAATATATATGTGCGAAGTTTTGTTTAATATTTTGTAAATATAATTTGTGCTATTTTCATATAACAATCTCCAACCTTTATTGAAAACAGTATCGCTATACCATGGATCAGACAAAATACTAACATTGCCATGAGTAATTAACACTGATGCATGATTCACAAACTCTATAAATGTTTTATTTTTCATTTTTTTATAACTTAATAATGGTGGGCTGTGTTGGTTACGCTCCAACTACCCCTGCAATGTCAATGCAGTACTCTACTATTGAGCTAACAGCCCTTTGAAAATTTTTAAAATAATTTTTTTAAACATTCAAGTTTTATACTAAGAACTTTGAAAAATATTAGTTTTCTTATTACAAGCATACATTAAAGAAAAATTAATCCAAAAAATCGTTGAATTAAAATCGGCAAAAAAAGCTCCACCTGGTAGCAATGGGGCAAAATTAGCTATCAAATAAACAAAGCATCCAATTTGAATTGAATCTCTTGAAATAATTATAATTTTTAAAATTTTAAAAAAAAGAAAAAAGAAAATTGATAAGAACAAAATTGTACCAAACAATCCATGTTCTGCTAAAAATTCTACGTAAATGTTATGAGGATGAGTTTGACATAGATAATAAACATCATTTTCTACTTCTAATTTGCAAGATTCTACTCTGTAATTTTTATTTCCAACTCCAAAAAGAGGATAATTTTTAAATACATTTATTCCAGATCTATATAAATTTATGTAAATATTTTCCTTAAAAAATTTTTCTCTTTTTTCTTCAGAAGAAAAATTAAGTAAAAATTGTGATCCATATCTATTTTGAAAATATGTATGTTTTTCACCTGGATTAATATTTGTGACATATATTACACTTGAAAGTAAAACAAATAAAAAAACTAAAAATGAAAGAATCTTTTGTTTTATTGAAAAATTTTTATTAAACGCATAAAACAAGGTAAATGCAAAGATAGCTTTTAATGAATTAGAGCGTTCCCCGGTTAAAATAATAGAAATCATTACTAGGAATGAAAAAAACAATATTAAAAATTTTCGCGTTTTATTTGTACCATGATAATAAAATTGAAATAAATAACCCAAAATAATAAAAAAAAATCCAAATATATATGCGCCCATAACTGGTTCATCTTTAAAAAAACTAACAACTCTAGGTCCATAAATCTCATGAACTCCACCAAAACCAAGTATATTTGTTCCATAATAATATTCAAAATATGTATCAAAAACAGCTATGCTTATTATGATGAACCAAAAAAATAAAATTTTGTCAAATTTTGAAAAATAACAAAAAAAATAATTTATACCTAAAAACAAAACAATAAATCGTAAAAAACCAAAATTTCTGCTGGCACTTAAACTAAAGTCTAGTGCAATAAATGAATTAAAAATTAAATATATATAAAATATTATTAATATTCTTACTACTGTGTGATTAAAAATATCAAATTTTTTAGTGTAAAATATGAAAATTATAAAAGATAAAGCAATTAACAATATATTTATTAATGATATTGTTGGGCCAACTATTATAGAAATTGGAATTAAAGAAAAAAGTACAAAAAAATAACTATTTAAAAATTTAGAATTCATTCCTTATTATATTTAATTATCTATAAATTTATTACAAACAATTCTTTTAGATCGATGCACTGTATCTTGATCAGATTTAAGTATTACAACATTTTTAAAAATATTTTTAAAATGATCGGGTCTAATTGTATCAAAAATAATCATCGTTTTTTCATCACTAACTTTTTTAAAGTAGTTTAAATAAATATTAAAATCATAATGATAATCTAGTGAAAATAAAGATAGAATTATATCAAATTTTTTTTCTGGAAGCACATCCTCATCACAATCATAAATTTCAAAACAATTTTTTTCCATACCATTATTTAGCAAAAAAGATTCTAACAATTGAAGATTGTTATAGGCTTCTTGGTTGTTTTTATCCCATCCATATTTAATTTTTTTTGAAACATAATTTTTTTCAACTATATCAAAAAAACTTGAACTCGACTTTTTATTTATAATTAATTCTAAACCACCAATGCCACTTCCAATTGACAAAATTTTTTTATTATTGAAATCTATATTTTTATTTATTGTTTTAAATTCCTTTTCCATTAAATTGTAATATTGATTAGCAATTGATCTAGGATTAATAAAATATTTTGAAAAAAAACTGCTAAAAAGATATCTGCCAAATAGTTTTCTTATTTTTTTTAAAATTGGATTTAATAATTCAATTCTTTGTAATATAATTAACCTTGCAGTCTCTCTTTCAAGGAATATTTTCTTCATTTTAGTTTGTTAATAGAAATAGTAATTAATTTTCTAAAAAACTTTTTAGCTGTTTTGATCTGCTAGGATGTTTCAATTTTCTCAATGCTTTTGCTTCAATTTGTCTAATTCGTTCCCTTGTTACTGAAAACTGTAATCCAACTTCCTCCAAAGTGTGGTCTGTATTCATGCCAACACCAAAACGCATTCTTAAAACTCTTTCTTCTCTAGGAGTAAGAGTGGATAATATTTTTGTAGTTGCTTCACTTAAATTTGATTTAATTGCTTGTTCTAGCGGTGCTAATGCCTTCGTATCTTCAATAAAATCTCCAAGACTACTGTCCTCTTCATCTCCAACAGGTTTTTCTAAAGAAACAGGTTCTTTGGAAATTTTAAGAACTTTTCTAACTTTTTCTAAAGGCATCCTTAATTTTTTTGCTAACTCTTCTGGAGTAGCTTCTCGTCCAAATTCACTCAAAATTAATCTTTGTGTTCTAACAATCTTGTTGATTGTTTCAATCATATGAACTGGAATTCTAATGGTTCTTGCTTGATCAGCTATTGATCTAGTAATTGCTTGTCTTATCCACCATGTTGCATAAGTTGAAAATTTATATCCTCTTCTATACTCAAATTTATCTACAGCTTTCATTAATCCAATATTCCCTTCTTGAATAAGATCTAAAAACTGTAAACCTCTATTAGTATATTTTTTAGCTATAGAAATTACTAACCTTAAATTTGCTTCTACCATTTCTTTTTTTGCGATTCTTGATTCTTTTTCGCCTTTTTGTACTCTACTAACTAACTTTTTAAAGTCTGTAACAGTTATTCCAAGTTTGTGACTTATTTCAATGAGTCTTTCTCTAATATTTTTAAATTCTTCTTTATTTTTTTGAAAAAATTGTTTCCAGACAGGATTTGTGTCTAAAAAAGTTTTTAAATTAGGATTAATTTCATTGCCAATATAAAATTTTATAAATTCATTTCTTGGTATTTTATGATTTATTGCCAATCTTAAAAGATTTCCCTCAAGAGAAATGATTTTTTTATTTTCAATATAATGTTTTTGTACCAGTTCCTCTAAAACTGCTGGTGATAATTGAAGTGTTTTTATATTTGTCAATATTTCACCAACAATTTTTTCATAATTTTTTTCTTTTGAGTTTGAAAATATAGTTGATTTTAAAATACAATCTAATTTTTCTTTTTGGTATTTAATTAATTTATTATAGTCTTTGGTTAGTGTGTTTACTGTTTGTAAAACCTTAGGTTTAATTTCAGCTTCCATTGCAGCAAGAGTAGGATTAAATTCATCATCAGTATCTTCGCTATTCTCGTTGCTGTCTTCTAATTTTTCTTTTGGGTTTTCATTTGAATTTTTTTGTTTAACACTTTGACCTATATTTTCGTATTCCATATAGTTGGTATCGATATCAATAATCTCTCTAACTAAAATTTCGTCACTTTGAAGTTTCTTATTCCATTCAAAAAATTGTTGAGCTGTAATTGGACTTTGAGATAATGCATTAAGCATAACATCTTTTCCAGCTTCTATTCTTTTTGCAATTGCAATTTCACCTTCACGGGATAACAGCTCAACCCCACCCATCTCTCTTAAATACATTCGAATAGGGTCGTCACTTTTATCAATGGTTTTTCCTTCTTCTTTGGAAGAGCTATCTTTTTTTTTTAAAACTTTAAAATCAGACTTTTTTTCTACTAATGCTATTTTTTCATCAAAAATGTGAATAAAAGCTTGTTCAAGATTTTTATCTGAAAGGTTTCTTTTTCCTAAAGATTTATTTAATTCTTCATGAGTAATAAAGCCTCTATGGATACCTCTACCCATCAATCTTGCAAATGATTTTGTAATTATTCTTTCCACAATAAAATGTCTGGAAGACTTATATAATACCAAATTTAAAAAAATCCATGTCTAATTTAGATGATTTAGTTGATATTTTGCTTTTTTTTCTGCTCTTTTAAATCTTTAATTTCATTAAACGTGGTTTCACTCAAATCTTTAGAAAATTTCGATTCTAGCTCCTCTATTCTAACTTCGAGTCCATGGATTTTAAGATCATGCAAATATTCATCTAATAATTCAAATATTTTTTGTTCATCATTTTTTTGATTTTTCAAGATATGTTTTATTGAAGCAAATTTAAATATTCTATTAACTAGTTGGTCATCTATTTTAAGATCATTTAGTGTAAGTTTTTTTCCAGATTTTAATTTGGATAAAACGGCATCAAAAATTAATTTATTTTCATCGGTAAAAAATTTTATATTTTCAATTAAATGAATATTTTCTTGAAGGATATCTAAATTATTCATTATTAAATATAAAAGAGAAAATTCTTTTAATTCTATTGGGCTTAAAGACTTTGTTTCGTTGAAATACTTTTGAGTTGATTTTAAAGATTTAATTTTTTTAGTATAAAATTGTTTTTTGTTCTTATTAGAGTGAGGTGTTAATGTTGAAACTTGTTCCAAAAAATATTCTAATACATACTTTTTTATAAAATCATCTTTTATAGTGTTAGCAATTGATCTTAAATTTTTTTCAAAAATAGCCATAGATGAAGGATTATTAGCTGTTTGTTTTTTATAATGATTAAATATAAACCGATGTATTGCAATTTTACTATTCTTAGCAAAATCAATAAAATAATTTTTACTATTCTTATTAACAAAGCTGTCAGGATCTTCATCATCTGGTAAAAATAAAAATGAAATATTCTTTTCGGGTTTTAATTCCTTTAACGAATTTTCTGCGGCTCTTAATGCAGCTTTATAACCACTTTCGTCTCCGTCAAAACAAATAATGATGTCATCAAAAAACTGGTTTAAAATTAAAATTTGTTTGTTCGTTAAAGAAGTACCAAGATTGGCAACAGCATTCTCAATTCCATTTTTATTTAATCCAATAACATCCATGTATCCTTCAACAAGGTAAACATGATCAATTTTATTAGACAACTTTCTTGCAAGGTCTAAATTATATAAATTAGATCCTTTTTTAAAAAATAAAGTCTCTGGTGAGTTAATATATTTTGCTAAATAATTATTTTCTTGAATTGTTCTTCCACCTAATCCAATAGGTTGTCCAGAAATATTGTTAATTGGAAAAATAATTCTATCTCTAAATCTTTCAACAAAAAGATTCTTCTTTTCATCTAAATAAAATAGACCACTATCAATTAATTTTTTTTCATTAAATTTTTTTTTTAATTTTTCATAAAAATTTGGATTTTTTTTAACATATCCAATCTTAAACTTTTTAACTTCTTCTTTAGATAGGTTTCTTTTTTTTAAATAATCTCTTGCTTCGCTTGCTTGCTCATTTTTTAAAATTTCATCATGATAAAATTCAACATATTGACTGTATATAGAATGATACTCTTGCCAATTTTTTTCTCTTTCTTTATCTTGTTTTGAAAACATGTATGGTCTCATTCCTGCAAAATTTGCTAATAATTTTACTGTTTCACCAAATTTTAAATTTTGTGTTTTCATTATAAAATCAAAAATGTTTCCATGTTCGGATGTGCTAAAACAATGATAAAAACCCTTTTCATCATTTACAGTAAATGATGGGGTCTTTTCTGTTTTAAAAGGCGATAAACCTATAAATTCTTTTCCTCTTTTTTTTAAATTAACAGTTTTCGACACAACAGTTGAAACTTTCAAACGTGTTTTAATTTCGTCTAAATATTCCTTTGGATATTTCATTATTTATTTAATAATCCCTTTAATAAAGAACCAGCTTTTGCAAAATCTAAACTATCCGCGTATTGTTTTTTTAATTCCCCCATTATTTTCCCCATATCTTTAATTGAATTGGCGCCTAATTTGCTTACCATTTGAGTACAAATTTTCTCTGTCTCTTCTTCACTAAGCTGTTTCGGCAGGTAACCAGATAACATTTCAGATTCTTTTTCCTCAACTTCTAGCAAATCTGTTCTGTTATTTTTTTTATAAATATCTATAGATTCAGATCGTTGTTTAATCATTTTTTTTAATAATTTTTTAATATCTTCGTCATTTGTGTCTTTTTTATTTGGGCCTGATCTATTAGATATATCTAAATCCTTTATGCCCGATAAAATTAGCCTATAGGTTGATATTTTAATCTTATCTTTTGATTTTAAAGCATTTTTGTAATCTATGTCGATTTTATCTCTTAGGGACATTTTTTTAATCTACTGTATAGACAATTTTCTTCAAAAGAAAAATTTTTTTTTAAAAAATATACATTAGATCTGTTGCGGAAATTTAGGTTTTATTGTATTAACCTTTAACTCATGAGTTGTAATTGAACAAAAAGCAAAAAGTAAACTCAACAAATTTTTCACATTTCTCATCAGGCGTTTTAGTTCTTGAAAACAAAACTATATTTAAAGGGATTGGTATAGGGCATCAAGGAATAGCTACTGGGGAAGTTTGTTTTAATACTTCTTTAACTGGTTACCAAGAAATTATATCTGATCCATCTTATGCTGGACAAATTATCAATTTTACTTTTCCTCATATTGGAAATGTGGGAACCAACAATGAAGACCATGAATCTAATAAGGTTTGGACAAAAGGAGTTATATTTAATTCAGAAATAACTAACCCATCTAATTATAGATCATTGAGAAACTTAGATACGTGGCTAAAAGAAAATAAAATAGTAGGAATTACAGGATTAGATACAAGAAGTTTAACTAATTTCATTAGAGATAAAGGTGCTCCTAAAGGCACCATTTGTAATAATAAAAAAGGAAATTTTAACTTAAAAAAACTACTTAATAGTTCTATTAAATGGCCTGGTTTAAAAGGTTTAGATTTAGCTGAAACAGTTTCAACAAAAAAAAATTATATTTGGCAAGGATTTAAAACTTGGAAAAAAGGAATAGGTTTTAAAAAAAACAAAAAGAAAGTTTATAAAATTATTGCTATTGATTATGGAATAAAAAAAAATATCTTAAGATATTTTTCTAACTTCAATTGTGAGGTAATCGTAGTTCCTTGCAATCTTCAAGCTAAAAAAATTATTAGCTTAAAACCCAATGGTGTCTTTTTATCAAATGGTCCTGGAGATCCTGCGGCAACTGGAAAATATGCAATAAATATAATTCAAAAAATAATTAAAGAAAATATTCCTATATTTGGAATATGTCTTGGACATCAATTATTAGCTTTAGCACTTAATGCAAAAACAAAAAAAATGAAACTTGGACATAGAGGTGCAAATCATCCAGTAAAAAACTTAATTAATAATAAAGTTGAAATAACAAGTCAAAATCATGGATTTGAAATTGTTAAAGAAAGTTTGCCAAAAAATGTTGTTGTAACTCATAAATCTCTGTTTGATGACTGTGTTGAAGGAATAAAATTGAAAAATAAACCAGTTTTTTCTGTTCAATATCATCCCGAATCAAATCCAGGTCCACAAGATAGTCATTATTTATTCAATCAATTCATTAAAGAAGTAAAGAAAAGTGCCAAAAAGAAAAGATATTAAAAAGATTTTAGTTGTAGGAGCAGGTCCAATAATAATAGGACAAGCATGTGAATTTGACTACTCTGGTACTCAGGCATGTAAAGCATTAAAAGATGAAGACTATAAAGTAATTCTAATTAATTCAAATCCCGCAACAATTATGACTGATCCAGGTGTTGCAGATAAAACTTACATTGAACCAATAACAATCGAGGTTTTAGAAAAAATATTAATAAAAGAAAAACCTAATGCCATTTTACCAACTATGGGTGGTCAAACAGCACTAAACTTAGCAATGAAAGCAGAAAAAATAGGATTATTAAAAAAATATAAAATTGAACTAATTGGAGCAAATTCAAAAGCTATTGCCAATGCTGAAGATAGAAAAAAATTTAGAAAAAACATGTCTGATATAGGATTAAATCTCCCAAAATCAGAAATAGTTAATAACATTAAACAAGCTAAAAAATGTTTAAAAAAAGTAGGGTTACCTGCAATTATTAGACCTGCTTTTACGCTTGGTGGACTCGGAGGCGGCATAGCCAAAAGTAAAAAAGAATTTTTAAATAGTATTAAAGAAGGTCTTGATGCATCACCAGTAAATCAAGTTCTAGTAGAAGAATGTTTGGAAGGCTGGAAGGAATTTGAAATGGAAGTTGTGAGAGATAAAAAAGACAACTGTATAATTATATGTTCTATTGAAAATTTAGACCCCATGGGAATTCATACTGGAGATTCTGTTACCATAGCGCCAGCCTTAACCCTAACAGATAAAGAGTATCAAGTTATGAGGAATGCCTCTATCGCATGTTTAAGAAAAATTGGTGTGGAAACAGGAGGATCTAATGTTCAATTTGCCATCAATCCAAAAAATGGAAGAATGGTTATTATAGAAATGAATCCTAGAGTTTCTAGATCCTCTGCACTTGCTTCTAAGGCAACGGGTTTTCCAATAGCAAAAGTAGCAGCAAAATTAGCTATTGGTTACACACTTGATGAATTAAGAAATGAAATTACCAAAGTTACTCCTGCGTCTTTTGAACCAACAATTGACTATGTAGTTACAAAAGTACCAAGATTTACTTTTGAAAAATTTTCTAATTCCCCAGCAATATTAGGAACTTCTATGAAATCTGTTGGTGAAGCTATGGCTATTGGCAGAAACTTTAAAGAATCTCTTCAAAAAGCATTGGTATCTTTAGAAGTGGGTTTTTCAGGATTAGATAGAATTTTTAATTTAAATAAGAAAGAAATTGAAAAAAAATTAAAGATAAATGTTCCAAATAAAATTTTGTTAATTGCTGAAGCAATACGCAAAAAAATTAAACTACCTAAAATATACAAATTGTCAAAGGTAGATCCTTGGTTTTTGGAACAAATTAAAGAAATTGTAGATACAGAAAACCAAATCATAAAAAAAGGTTTGCCCAAAAACTTTAATGAATTAAACAGAATTAAATCAATAGGATTTTCAGACAAAAAATTATCTCAATTATCTGGTTTAGAAGAAAAAATTGTTAGAAAAAAAAGATTGGCTTTAAAGGTTTTGCCAGTGTTTAAAAAGGTAGATACATGTGCTGCTGAATTTAAATCTTTTACACCTTACATGTATTCAACTTATCAAAGAAATTTGACTTTAAATACAGAATGTGAAGCAGATCCGTCATCTAAAAATAAAGTAATTATTTTAGGAGGTGGGCCTAATAGAATTGGTCAAGGTATAGAATTTGATTATTGTTGCTGTCAAGCAAGTTTCTCTTTAAAGGAAGCAGGATATGAAACAATAATGATTAACTGCAATCCTGAAACCGTTTCCACTGATTATGACACAAGCGATAGATTGTACTTTGAGCCTTTAATTGAAGAATATGTTCATAATATAATTATAAAAGAAAAGTCAAAAGGTAATTTGCTAGGCATTATTGCCCAATTTGGAGGGCAAACTCCTATTAAATTAGCAAAATTTCTTCATGAAAATTCATTACCTATTATAGGAACTCAGTATTCTTCTATTGATCTTGCAGAAGATAGAGACAGATTTAGAAAACTTCTAATTCAATTAAAATTAAAGCAAGCAGATAGTGGAATTGCAAAAACACACAATGAAGCAATTAAAATTGCTTCAAAAATTGGATTGCCACTAGTAGTTAGACCGTCATACGTGCTGGGTGGTAGAGCTATGGAAATAGTTTATGAAAAAGATCAATTAAAAGATTTTGTCCAAGAAGCATTCAAGGCTGCAGAAAATAATCCAATTTTAATTGATAAATTTATAAATAATGCAATGGAAGTTGATGTAGATGCTATTTCTGATGGAAAAGAAGTTTTTGTTGCAGGTATTATGCAACATATTGAGGAAGCTGGTATACACTCTGGAGATTCAGCATGCTGCATTCCTCCGATTGCCATTAAAAAAGAATTGATTAAAGAAATTAATAATCAAACGAAAAAATTAGCTTTAGCTTTAAAAGTAAAAGGCTTCATGAATGTACAGTTTGCAATTAAAAATGATGAAGTTTTTATTATTGAAGTCAATCCAAGGGCTAGCAGAACTGTTCCTTTTGTTTCTAAAGCCAAAGGAATTCATTTAGCTAAAATTGCTTCAAGAATAATGATGGGTGAAAAGTTATCAAAATTTAATTTAATAAATAAAAATAAAAATATGTTTGCTGTAAAAGAAGCTGTTTTTCCATTCAATAAATTTCCAAATGTTGATGTGTTGCTAGGTCCTGAAATGAAATCTACGGGGGAGGTAATGGGAATAGATGAAAATTTTGGTCTTGCTTACGCCAAGAGTCAAATTTCTGCTGGAAATTCATTGCCAACAAAAGGCTTAGCTTTTCTATCTGTAAAAGATTCACATAAAAAAGAAATAATTAGTCTTGCAAAAGAATTGATTGATTTAGATTTTACTTTATGTGGCACTAAAGGTACTGCAAACACAATTAGAAATCATGGTATGAAATGCAGAAAAATAAATAAAGTAAGCAGTGGAAGACCGCATATTGTTGATGTATTAAACTCAAAAAAAATTGCTCTAGTAATCAATACTGGCGGTGGAAAGAGCGAACATCGTGTTAGTGATGCTAGGGCACTGAGAAGAGGTGCACTAATCAATAAAGTTCCATATTGCACAAATATGTCTACTGCTCATGCTTGTTTAGAAGGTATTAAATCTCTTAAATCAAAAAAAATAAATATTAAAGCAATCCAAAACATCTTTCAATAATTAACAGGCCAATCAGTTTCAAAAGTTACATAATTTACTTGCAAACATCGTCTTTCTTTTTTTATCTCTTTTTTTTCCATTCCATGCCAAGAATTAGGTCCACTAGAAAAGAAATATCCATAATTATCCTTATAAGGGAGAGTCTTAACTTTATTTAAATTTTTATCATAAAAATCTGTTCCTAAACTCTCATCTTCATTAAATTTATTTACAAATAACAAACATGACATTAATTTTTCTTTAATATCACAATGAGGTTTTAACCAAAAACCTTGTCTATCACAAATAATCTCCACTCTCACATAAGACCTGGATAAATCTTTTTTTATTAATTCAGAAATTTTATTGTATGTACTTTTGCTTTGAAGTTCATTTATAAACTTTGTTAAATTAGGAAAAATATTTGAATTATCTTTATTTATAAAACTTCTAAATTTAATTGCTTGTCCTCCAGAAGATATACCTTCTCTAAATTTGCCTTCTCCACCATCAATAGCTCTAGTACCATCATATTGAAGGTTGTAGTCTATCGGATTTGCAATATCTGCATTGTTTATTTCTTTAATTGTTGACTCTGTAAGGGGTTTATTTAATTCCCAATGAGTAAATGGATCACTAAATTTTTTTGAATTATTTAATAATGATTTTAAAAACGACATTTAAATTAATTTTTTTTTGATTTCTTGTGCTACTCTATTAGTTTCATCTAACCTTTCATAGTTCCAAGTTTCTAAGTTATCATTTAATTCTTTAATAACATTAAGACGTTTAAATAAATCTCTAAATTTTTTAAATCTATAATCATTTGCCGAACTAGGAATTTGTGCTATGTAGATTGGTTTGCCAGTTAAAGCAGCTTCTGAAATCATTGAGCTTGAATCACACATTACAACAATAAACTTTGCTAAAGATAAGCCTGATAGATATGCTTTTTTATCAACATTATCAATTATTACGTGATTTGATCCAAAATATTCTTTAGCTAATTTTATAGTCTCAGGTGGCGTTCTCATAGAAGGTATAACTATAAGTTGGAGGTTTTTTTTATCTACATGGCTATTTATTTTCGAATAAATTTTTTGAATATTTTCCTTTGAATATTTATAGTATCTTGTGGGACCACCTAAAATTAAAGTCATAATCTCTTTATTTTTGTTAATTTTATTTTCTAAATAAACCCTATTTTCATCAATTTCCTTCATATTTAAATAATGCAATGCTCCTTTTGTTAAAATTACATTTTCTCCTTTAAGATCATCATGCTCTGGGGCTACCACAAAATCAAAGTTTTTTAATGAAACTTTGGGATCTTGAATGTGAATATTAAATATTTTTTTTTGAGAATTTTGTTTTAAAAAAATTGAAGGTATTACACTTTTTCTTCCACATGAAATAATTACATCAAAATTTTCTTTTATAGAATTTTTAAATATAAATTTTTTTACTGGAGTAAATTTAGGTGGAATCAACTTCCAAAAATTATTTAATTCAATTTCCTCGTGCAAATAATCTAATTCTAGTGATTTGGCTAATCCTTCTGCTTGGCTTATCATTCCATGCATCCCCTCGGTTAACAATAACCCTTTTAATTTGCTCATTAATTACTATATAGCTTTGATATGAATCAAAATCCAACTAAACACACAAAAGTGTTAATAATTGGATCTGGTCCTGCCGGATACACTGCTGCACTTTATGCTGCAAGAGCAATGCTAAAGCCAATCCTTGTTTATGGAATTGAACCAGGCGGACAAATGACAACAACAACTGATGTTGAAAACTACCCAGGTTTTGCTGGTGTAATTCAAGGCCCATGGTTAATGGAACAAATGAAAGAACAAGCTAAAACAGTAGGCACTGAAATGATTGAAGATCATATAGCTGCAGTAAACTTAAAATCAAAACCGTTTGAAGCAACTGGAGATAGTGGACAAAAATATACTGCAGATTCAATAATTATTTCTACTGGAGCTCAAGCAAGATGGTTAAACTTAAAATCAGAACAAGAGTTAAGAGGTTTTGGTGTTTCTGCTTGTGCCACATGTGATGGTTTCTTCTTTAAAGATAAAACTGTTGCCGTTGTTGGTGGAGGAAATGCTGCAGTTGAAGAAGCAATGTTTTTGACTAAATTTGCATCAAAAGTAAAATTAATTCATAGAAGAGATGCTTTAAGAGCTGAAAAAATGCTTCAAAGCAAATTAATGGCTAACAAAAAAATTGAAATTATCTGGGATTCTGTTGTTGAAGAAGTGATTGGTGATAAAGAACCAAAAAATGTTACTGGGCTAAAAATAAAGAATGTAAAAACAAATAAAATAGAAGAATTAAAAATAGATGGTCTTTTTATTGCAATTGGTCATGACCCAGCAACACAATTATTCAAAGATAAATTAGATATGGATAAAGAGGGATATTTAATTACAAAACCAGATTCCACTCAAACAAATATACCAGGTGTATTTGCTGCAGGTGACGTTAAAGATAAGATTTTTAGACAAGCTGTGACAGCTGCTGGAATGGGCTGTATGTCGGCCCTAGAGGCGGAAAAATATTTATCTTCAAAAAATTAGCTTAAACTTTCACAGAAATATTTAATTCGATCCATTGCAACTTTCAATTTTTCCATTGAAGTTGCATATGAAATTCTAAAATATCCATCTAAACCAAATGCAGATCCCTGAACAACAGCAACATTTGCTTTTTCAAGAAGTTTTTTTACAAATTCTGAATCTGTTTTTAATTTAGTTTTTTTACCTAATAATTTTTTACAGCTTGGAAATACATAAAATGCTCCATTTGGCTTTAAACAACTAATTCCTTTAATTTTATTTAAGCTATTTACAACAAAGTCTCTTCTCTCTTTAAAAGCATCTGCTCTTACTTTAATAAAATCTTGATTACCATTTAAGGCTTCTACTGCTGCGGCCTGACTAACAGAAGATGGGTTGGAAGTTGACTGAGATTGAATTTTTCCTATAGCTTTAATTATATCTTTTGGTCCAGCTGCATACCCTATTCTCCAACCAGTCATAGCATAAGATTTACTTACACCGTTCATTGTTAAAGTTCTATCCTTCAATTTAGAGACTTGAGCAATAGTGAAAAAATTGAAATTATCATAAGTAATGTGTTCATAAATATCATCACTCAAAATATATATTTTTTTATTTTTGAGTAAAACTTTAGATAATTTTTCCATCTCATCTTTTGTGTAACCTGATCCAGTTGGATTTGATGGTGAATTAAGTATCAACCATTTTGTTTTTTTAGTGATAGCTTTTTTTAGTTTTTTTGGAGTTAGCTTGAAATTATCATCTTCACTACATTTTATTATTTTTGGTTTACCACCTGCTAACAAAACCATGTCGGGATATGAAACCCAAAAAGGAGCTGGGATTATTACTTCGTCACCTTTGTTTAAAGTAGCCATAAATGCATTATAAAGAACTTGCTTTCCACCCGTTCCAACTGTTATTTGATCAGTTGAGTATTTTAAATTATTTTCTCTTTCAAATTTTTCTACAATCGCTTTTTTTAAAGCAGGAGTTCCATCAACAGCTGTATATTTAGTGTCACCATCTTTAATGGCTTTTATAGCTGCTTCTTTAATATTATCAGGCGTATCAAAATCTGGTTCACCCGCGCCCAATCCAATAACATCTTTTCCTGCGGCTTTTAGTTCTCTAGCTTTTTGAGAGACCGCAATTGTTGGTGATGGTTTTATTCTTTTTAAACTGTCAGATATTATGCTCATTGAAAAATATTAATATTCTAATACCTTGTTTAATATATGCAAAATACTTATCAAGATTTAATTACAGATATTCAAAGTAAAAATCCAGAAATAGGTGGAAAACTTGAAGGTGGAAAAAAATTTAAACTTGTAACAGATTTTAAACCTGCGGGAGATCAGCCAGAGGCAATAAAAAAATTAGTTAATAATGCAAATAAAGGTGAGTTTAGTCAAGTTCTACTAGGGGTTACAGGTTCTGGCAAAACATTCACGATGGCAAAAGTCATTGAAAAAACCAATAGACCATCCTTAATCTTGGCTCCAAATAAAACATTGGCGGCTCAACTTTATGGTGAGATGAAAACTTTTTTTCCTGATAATGCAATTGAATATTTTGTTTCTTACTATGATTACTATACTCCAGAAGCTTATGTCCCAAGATCAGATACCTATATTGAAAAAGAAGCTTCTATTAACGAACAAATAGATCGTATGAGACATTCAGCAACAAGATCTCTTTTAGAAAGAGATGATGTTTTAATAGTCGCAAGTGTATCATGTATTTACGGATTGGGTTCAGTTGAAGCCTATAGCAAAATGACTGTAACTCTTCAAAAAAATTCTGAATATAATAGAGAACAAATAATTAAATCATTAGTTAATTTACAATATAAAAGAAATGATCAAAACTTTTATAGAGGAACATTTAGAGCAAGAGGAGAATATATAGAAATATTTCCTTCTCATTTAGAAGATCGTGCTTGGAGACTAAGTTTATTCGGTGACAAACTAGAAAAAATAGAAGAATTTGATCCACTTACTGGAGATCTTGTTAAAAATTTAAATTTAGTCAAGATATACGCTAATAGTCATTACATCACGCCCAAACCTACAATTGAACAAGCAATAATAAATATTAAAAAAGAATTAGAGGTCACTCTTAAGAAACATAAAGAGCAAAATAAATTACTTGAAGCGCAACGTTTGGAAGAAAGAACCAAATTTGATTTAGAAATGATAGAGGCGACTGGTTCCTGTGCTGGAATTGAAAACTACTCCAGATTTTTATCAGGAAGAAAACCTGGTCAACCACCTCCTACTCTCTTTGAATACTTTCCTGATAACACTCTAATATTTGTGGATGAATGCCATGTAACTGTTCCACAGCTAAATGGAATGTTTAAAGGAGATAGATCAAGAAAAAGTACTCTTGCTGAATATGGATTTAGATTACCGTCCTGTATGGATAATAGACCATTAAAGTTTGAAGAATGGAATATGATGAGAACTCAAACAATTTTTGTCTCTGCTACACCAGGACCCTGGGAGTTGGAACAGGTAAAAGGAAAATATATTGATCAGGTAATTAGACCAACTGGATTAATTGATCCTCCTGTGGAAGTTAGACCTGCAAAAAATCAAGTAGATGATTTAATGCACGAATGTAAAAAAACTGTTGAAAAAAATTATAGAGCTCTTGTTACAACTTTAACAAAAAGAATGGCTGAAGATTTGACTGAATATCTTCATGAAAATGGAATTAAAGTTAGGTACATGCACTCTGATATAGATACTCTTGAAAGAATTGAAATTATGAGAGATTTAAGAATGGGTGTATTTGATGTTCTCGTTGGTATAAATCTCTTAAGAGAAGGGTTGGATATACCTGAGTGTGCATTGGTTGCAATTTTAGATGCTGATAAAGAAGGTTTTTTAAGATCGGAAAGATCATTAATTCAAACAATTGGAAGAGCAGCAAGAAACTTGGATGGTAAAGTTATTTTGTATGCAGACAAAAAAACTAAAAGTATTAATAAGGCTATTGAGGAAACAAATAGAAGAAGAACTATTCAATTAAAATACAATAAAAAAAATAGTATTAGTGCAACAACAATAAAAAAAGAGATAAACGATGTATTAGAAAGCGTTTATGAAAAAGATTATGTAAAAGTAGGAAGTGGAGCAAATGTTGGAGGGAATCTAAAAAAACACTTAAAAATCCTAAACAAAAAAAATGAAGGAATCGGCATCAAATCTAGAATTTGAAGAAGCAGCAAAAATAAGAGATGAGATTAGAAAACTTGAAAGTACAGAATTAGAGATTACACTTAACCCTAAAGTAAAACAATACAGTCTAAATAATAAAATTTATCCAAAAGGAAGATCAACTATGGGTATGCCAGGAACTAGAGCAAAAAAAGGAAAGAAAAAGTGGAAGCAAATAAAATAATTATAACTGGTGGAGCTACAAGAATTGGTGCGGCGATTGCAAGAAAGTTATCTGGATCTGGAGTAGAAATCGCAATTCACTATAACAAATCTAAAGTAAGTGCTGAAAAATTAAAAAAAGAATTATCAAAAAAATTAACAAAAGTACATCTGGTTAAAGGAGATCTAAGTAAAGAAACTGATTTAAAAAAAATAGTTAAATATTGTAAGAGAAAGTTAAAATACTTTGACTGTTTAATAAATAATGCCTCACTGTTTGAAAATGATAAATTAGAAAATTTTACTACTGATAGTTGGGGAAAACATTTAAGAACAAATCTAAGGGCCCCTGCATTACTATCAAAAGAATTTGCAAAAAATATAAGAGGCAAAAATAATAATATCATTAATATTATTGATCAGCGAGTTTTTAAATTAACGCCATTTTTCTTTTCATACACAATAAGCAAGACTGGCCTTTATACTTTGACTAAAACTAGCGCTATAAGCTTAGCCCCTAAGATAAGGGTAAATGGAATTGCGCCAGGACCAACACTTAAAAATAAGCGGCAAAGTAAAAAACATTTTAAAAAACAATATTTAGCTACTCCCTTAAAAAGACAAGTTGATGTTTCAGAGATTTGTAATGCTGTCGACTTTTTTATCAGAAACAGGTCAATTACTGGACAGGTCATTTCAGTGGATAGCGGCCAAAGTTTAAATTGGCAAACACCAGATATAATGCAAGGAAAAGAATGAAAGAAAATAATCTTAAAATTGTTAAAATAGATAGAAATAAAAAATTATTTAATTATGAGAAAAAAATTCTTATTAAAGACCTGACTTTAGATTTAAAGCTTGGTTATTACAATTTTGAAAAAGACAAGCCACAAAAAGTACAATTTACATTAGAAGTTGATTATAGAGATAAAAAACCAACTAATGATAAGGATTTAAAATCAATAGTTAATTACGACAAAATAGTAAAACTAATTAAAAAATTAGTAAAAAATAAACATTACAACTTTCTTGAAACATTAGCTGAAGATGTGTTTGATGAGCTGTTTAAAGATAAAAGAATTGATAAAATAACTCTTCAAATAGAAAAATTAGAAATTATGAAAGACTGCTCATCAGTTGGAATACAAATTTCTAAAAAAAGAAGCCATGAAAAGCTCTGATTTTGGAAAAGAAGTAATCAAAAAAGAACTCTCCCTAATACCTAAAAGCCCAGGTGTATATAGAATGTTAAATCACAATGGTAATATCCTGTATGTAGGCAAAGCAAAAAATTTGCCTAATAGATTAAAAAGCTACATATTAGAAAAAAATCACATTATAAGAACGGAAAGAATGTTGTCTCAGACACATAACATTGAGATTACCACTACCGCAAATGAAAGTGAGGCACTTCTTTTAGAAGCTAATTTAATCAAAAAATTTAAACCAAAATTTAATATCTTGCTTAAAGACGATAAATCCTTTCCATTTATTTTTATAGGAAATAAAGATCAATGGCCTCAAGTTACTAAGCATAGAGGCAAAAAAGATAAAGATGGTTTCTATTTTGGACCATTTGCTTCTGCTGGATCAGCAAATTGGACTATAAAAATGCTTCAAAAAATATTTTTGTTAAGAGTATGTGACGAAGCAACTTTTAAAAATAGAAAAAGACCTTGTATTTTATATCAAATCAAAAGATGTTCTGCGCCTTGCGTAGGTTATGTTGAAAAAAAAGATTACAAAAATTCAGTAGATGATGCGATTAAATTTGTTTCTGGAAAATCTAGAGATATACAAAAAAATTTATCAAAACAAATGGAGAAAGCTAGTGAAAAACTAGACTTTGAAAAAGCTTCTATTTTTAGAGATAAAATTAAATCTTTAAATATAATTCAATCGTCACAAAGAATTAATGAAGCTAATTTGGTTGAAGCTGATGTGATAGCCGCTTATAAAGAATCTGGAAAAACTTGTATTCAAGTATTTTTCTACAGATCTAAACAAAATTGGGGTAATCAAGCATATTTTCCTAAACATGATCCTGATGAAAGTATCTCTGAAATCATGTCTTCTTTTTTAATGCAATTTTATGAAAATAAAAATGTTCCTAAACTAATAATTTTAAATCTTAATATTAAAGATAAAAAATTAATTGAACAAACATTAGGCACTAAAGAAAATAAAAATATTTCAATCGCTACTGCAAAAAAAGGAGCAAAAGTAAAAGTTATTTCATTAGCAGAAAAAAATGCAAAAGAATCATTAAATAGAAAACTATATGAAGCAAATAACAACAAAAACTTATTTGAAGGAATATCCAAAAAATTTAAGTTAAAAAATAATATTAGTTTAGTAGAAATTTATGACAATAGTCATATTCAGGGAACTAATAGTGTAGGGGCTATGGTTACTTTTGGAGATGAAGGATTTATAAAAAAAAGATACAGAAAGTTTGATATTAAAACTTATAGCGCTGAACAAGATGATTATGCTATGATGAGAGAAGTTTTAACTAGAAGATTTAAACGAGCAATACTTAAAAAAGAAAATTATTTAACTTTTCCTGATTTAGTGCTTATCGATGGAGGAAAAGGTCAATATTCTGCTGGTAGAGAAGTACTTAACGACTTAGGTTTATATGATATTCCCATGATAGCTATATCAAAAGGTAAATTAAGAAACAGTGGAAATGAAACATTCTTTTATAATGGCAAAACATTTAAATTTGAAAAAAATGATCCTACATTATTTTTTTTACAAAGATTAAGAGATGAAGCACACAGATTCGCAATAAATACTCATAGAACAAAGAGGCAAAAAGGTATTAGAAAATCACTATTAGATCAAATAAATGGCATTGGCTCTATAAGAAAAAGAGCTTTGCTTAATCACTTTGGTTCAGCAAGGGCAGTAGAATCTGCTAGTTTTGAAGAAATTAAATCGGTTGAAGGTGTTGAAGAAAAAGTCGCAAAAAAGATATATAATTTTTTTCATGAATAAAATATGAAAATAAAAATTCCAAATATTCTAACTATTGGCAGAATAATAATAGTACCTTTTTTTGTTTTTGCTTTTTATCTGCCAGGTTTTTACGGCGATGTAATTGCCTTTGCATTATTTATTATAGCCTCGTTTACTGATTTTCTTGATGGATTACTGGCTAGAATGTTTAAAGAAGAATCTAAACTTGGAGAATTATTAGATCCAATTGCAGATAAAATAATTGTAGCTGCAGCTTTAATTTTACTAGTAATGAATGGTACAATTAAAAACTATGAAGTAATAGCGGCAATTATAATTTTAACTCGGGAGATATTAATCTCCGGACTAAGAGAATTTTTAGCTAAAGGACAAATAAGACTACCTGTTTCAAATTTAGCAAAATTGAAAACATTCTTACAAATGTTTTCAATCGCAATTTTATTAACAGGTGAAACAGGAAATAAAATTATAAATTTTCAAGATTATAATGCTCAAACGATTGGCATAATTTTATTATGGTTATCAGCCTTTTTAACCTTATTCACAGGGTACGAATACCTTAGAAAAGGTATTGACCATGCGATTTCTGAAGATGAAAAAAATTAGGCTGCTTTTTTTTTTCTAACAAGAGTTTGATAGCCTTCTGATAAATCTAAAATTGTATTACAAACTTTAAACTTAAAATCTGAAATGCAAGAAACCGGAGTAACTTCAGCTGCTGTTCCAGTTAAAAAACATCCAACAAATTTTGATAATTCCTTCGGAGATATTTTTCTCTCATAAATTTTAATATTTTTAGATTTAGCAATTTCAATAATTGCTCGTCTAGTAATACCATCTAAAAATGAATCTGGAATTGGTGTGTGTAAATTTCCATCTTTATCTTTAAAAAAAATGTTAGCTCCAGTTGCTTCCGCCACATTGTCTTCATGATCTAACATTAAAGAATCTGTATATCCTTGTTGTTCTGCTTCATGCTTTGACAATGTACAAATCATATAAAGGCCTGAGGCCTTTGTGTCCCAAGGAATTGTATTAGGAGCTGGCCTTCTCCACTTTGAAATATTTAATTTAATTCCTTCAGTTTTTAATTTTGGATCAAAGTAAGAACCCCATTCCCAAGTTGCAATTGCTACATGTATTTTTGTCTGCTGAGCAGAAATTGCCATCATTTCGCTTCCTCTCCAAGCAAAAGGTCTAATATATCCGTCTTGGACGTTTTGCACTGTAACAATTTTTTTAGTAGCTTGATTAATTTCATCTTTTGAATAAGGAATTTTAATACCCATTCTTTTTGCTGAATAATAAAGTCTATCTGTATGTTCTTCTAATTTGAATATCTCTCCTTCGTAAACTCTTAATCCTTCAAATACAAAACTGCCATAATGCAATCCATGACTCAAAACATGAAGCTTTACTTCTTGCCAATCTACAAGATCATTGTTGTACCAAATTTTACCTTCTCTCTTATCGTAGGGTATCATTAGATTTATTTTCTTCAAAAATTATCTTTGTATATATAATATGTCAATATAACTTACCAATATGCGTAAACTTTTATATTTAAAAGATGACCAATTGAAAGAATTCATTGAAAAGCTCTTTATGGGATACAGAGAATCTTTTTCAGATGCTAAAAAAACATTAGATAAATATTCAATTGGAATAGCTCATCATAAGGTTATTCACTTACTATCTATTTACAAAGGTATTACAATTTCGGAACTTTTAAAAAAATTAAAAGTCACTAAACAAAGTTTAAACCGAGTTTTAAAAGACCTAATAAAACTAGATGCAATATCTTTTAAAAAAGATAAAAAGGATACAAGGTTCAAGCATATTTTTTTGAGTGAAAAGGGTGAAAAACTTTTTGATGAAATTTTTTCAGTTCAAAAAAAAAGAATTTATAAAGCTTTACTTCGCTCAACTTCAGAGGAGGTTTTGTTTTTTGATAATGTCTTAAAAAAAATAATTCATGAATAAATTTAGTGGTCATATACTAGTTGTAGACGATGATGATGGAATAAGAGATTTGGTAAAACAATATTTAACCGAAAATAACTTTTTAATTACAACCGCAAATAATGCGGAAGATGCAAAAGAAAAAATTTCAATAATTAAATTTGATTTAATTGTACTAGATATAATGATGCCAGGTAAAACTGGTTTAGAATTTACTTTAGAAAATAAAGATACAATTAATACACCAATTATTCTTTTAACCGCTAAGGGCGAAGCAACTGAGAGAATAAAAGGTTTAGAAGTTGGAGCTGATGATTATTTACCAAAACCATTTGAACCCAAAGAACTAATTTTAAGAATTAAAAATATTTTAAACAAAACAAAAAGCAAAAATCAAAAAAAAATTATCGAGTTTGATAATATAAAAATAAATTTAAATAAATCATTGATAATTCAGAATAAAAAAGAATTTAAAATAAATAATACTGAAAAAACTATACTTGAAAAAATGATTAATGCTCCAGGTCAAACCTTTTCTAGAGAATCCATTGGAAAACTGATTGACCTAGATAAAGAAAGATCTATTGATGTTATAATTACAAGACTAAGAAAAAAAATTGAAATTGATCCTAAAAATCCAAAATATTTACAAACAATAAGAGGAGCTGGTTATGTTTTATGGATTGAATAGATTTCTTAGAAATCTTTTGCCAAAAAGATTATTTTATAGAGCATTATTAATTGTTGCTGCTCCTATAATTATTTTACAAATAACTATTTCTATAGTTTTTTTTGATAGTCTTTGGATAAAAACTAACAAGGGAATGACTAGGGCGTTGGTTGGAGAAATTACGACTTTTATTGAAGCTTACAAAAATGAAGCCAATTACGATAAAGAAAAATTAACAGATCTTTATTATCAAAATTTTCAATTAAATATTAAATATATAGAAAATGAAAGTATACCAATTTTGAAAAATGAAAGATGGTTCAGCCCAATAGATAGAACTTTAAGAAGAGAATTAAAATCAAAATTTAATAATTATTGGTTCGATACGTTGTCATATAAAGAAATAATTATTGTGAAAATAAATTACCAAAATGGAGTTCTGCAATTTTCCTTTCCAAAAGATAGAGTAACAAATACATCGGCAAGAATTTTTGCATTATGGATAACTTTGCCTGCTTTCTTATTAATTGCTATCTCATTAATTTTTTTAAAAAACCAAACTAGGCCGATAACAAATCTAGCTAAAGCATCTGCAAAATTTGGTAGAGGTGAAGAAGTAGATGAATTCAGGCCTTCGGGGGCACTCGAGATAAGACAGGCAGGATATGAATTTGACAAAATGAGAAAAAGAATAATTCGTCACCTCAACCAGAGGTCAGAAATGTTATCAGGAATTAGTCATGACCTTAGAACGCCTTTAACAAGAATAAAACTGCAATTAGCATTTATAAAAGATAAAGAAATAGCAAAAAAATTGTCAAATGATGTTTTGGAAATGGAAAAAATGTTAAATGAATACTTGCAGTTTGCACGTTCAAGTTTTGCTGAAAAAACAGAAAAATTTAATATGGCTGAATTAATATTAAACAATATTGAGAAATATGGAATTAAAAATATATCAACAAAGTTAGATAAAACAATTGTCATGAATGGTAGAAAAAATTTAATTCAAAGATGTATTAATAACCTTATTGATAATAGTATAAAATATTCAAATAACATTAATATCCAGTTAACTAAAAATAAGAATTATTTATCTTTAATAATAGACGATGATGGCCCAGGAATTTCAAAAAAAGAGTACAGCAATGTTTTTAAACCATTTTATAAGATAGATAAAAGTAGAAGTGACTCTAAATCTAGTGTGGGGCTTGGCATGTCTATTGCTTCAGATGTTGTTAGATCACACGGTGGAAGCATTGACTTAGACAAATCTCCACAAAATGGCCTGAGAGTTAAAATTATTTTCCCTTTTTAGATTTTTTTTTTCTATAATTTTTTTCTAACTTCTGTATTTTTTTTTCTAAATTTTCAACTCTCTTATTTAAAATCTCCGTTTCTTCTTTACTAGTTAGTTTCATTTTAAAAATTACTTCATCCCTTTTTGATTTCAATATGTTAAGAATTTCCGAACTTAGATCTCTATAAGATATAAGACCTTGTTCAAATAATTTTGCCAGTTTATCAATTACAAATTTTGATTTTGACATATATTCATTTATAAAACTAATATATTCTACATTTATTATTTTAAAATGTTTATTAATAATTTTGACCCAGTTGCATTTCAAATTTTTTCCTTTGAAATAAGGTGGTATTCACTAGCATACATTTTTGGGATCATATTTGGATGGCTTTATTGCAAAAAAAAATTAATCAAGGATGAAAAATTACTTAATTTATTTGACGATCTTATAACTTATTTAATAATAGGAATTATTTTAGGTGGACGTTTAGGTTACGTCATATTCTATAATTTAGAATACTATTTAGAAAATTTTCTTGAAATATTAATGATTTGGAATGGAGGTATGTCTTTCCATGGAGGACTAATAGGAGTTGTTTTAGCAACTGTAATTTTTAGTAAAAAACATAAAATTAATTCATATATTTTTTTAGACTTTATTGCCTTAGTTGCGCCAATTGGATTATTTTTAGGAAGAATAGCAAATTTTATCAACTCTGAACTTTATGGAAAAGAAACAGATGTTTTTTGGTCAGTAAAATTTGT
This sequence comes from uncultured Pelagibacteraceae bacterium, assembly GCA_902592985.1. Taxonomy (GTDB): domain Bacteria; phylum Pseudomonadota; class Alphaproteobacteria; order Pelagibacterales; family Pelagibacteraceae; genus Pelagibacter. Next base: position 26,474 of record CACJGR010000003.1, read on the forward strand.
TTCTATTGATAATATATCAAGACATCCTTCGCAAATATATGAAGCTATATTTGAAGGTCTAATTCTTTTCTTTGTATTAAACCATTTTGCAAAAAAAGATAATTTTAAAAAACCAGGATTAATTTCATCAATGTTCTTAATATTTTATTCTTTTTTTAGATTTGTATTAGAATTTTTTAGAGAGCCAGATTTTCAAATTGGTTACTTGTTATATCAATTAACTCTTGGACAACTTATTAGTGTTGTATTTTTCTCATTAGGAATATTTTTATACTTAAAAAAGAAATGAGAATTAAAAAAAAAAATATCTTAACCTTAGACAAATATATTTACGAAGCATTATACAATAGTAAGTCTGGTTATTATATGAAAGGTAATCCTTTTGGAAAAAATGGTGATTATATAACTGCTCCAAACATTTCTATATTATTTTCAGAAATGATTGCAATATGGATAATTTTATTTTGGGAAAATCTAAAATGCCCTAAAAAATTCAATCTCATTGAATTAGGTGCTGGTAACGGTGAAATGATGAAACAAATAATTAAAACTTTTGATAGATTCCTTGTATTTAAAAATTGCTGCAAAATTAATATTTTGGAAAAAAGTATTTATTTAAAAAAAATTCAAAAAAAAAAACTTAAAAATAGAAATATTAAATGGTTAAAAAACCTAAATGAGTTACCAAATATTCCAAGTATATTTATTGGAAACGAATTTTTTGATGCTTTACCAATTAAACAATTAATTAAAAAAAATAATGAATGGTATGAAAGAAATGTCAAATTTTCTCAATTAAGCCAACCAAAATTTATAGATATTTTGATTAATATAAAAAAAATTGAAAGAAAAATTGGTTTTAAAATTTCTCATAAACAAAAATTTATTGAATATTCGCCATTATTAATTGAGTATCTTAAAATAATTTCAAAGAAAATAAATTCTAATAGTGGAGGAATATTAATTATCGATTATGGATATTGGAATAACAATATGAAAAATACACTTAAATCAATATATAATCACAAATTCAATAAAGTATTAGATAATTTTGGCCAATCTGACATTACTTATAATCTTAGTTTTAATCTTGTAAAAAAAATACTGAAAAAATTGAATTTAAAAATATGTGGAATGACAAACCAAAAAAGCTTTCTTACAAATCTTGGAATATTAAAGAGGGCAGAAATTATTTCTAAAAACTTACCTTTTTCAAAAAAAGCCGACATTTACTTTAGAATCAAAAGATTAATTGATAAAAATTCAATGGGTGAACTATTTAAAGTCATGCTAGCAACAAATAAAAATGTGAATTTTCAAACAGGATTTATAAATTGATAAAATCAAAAAAGCTTTCAAGATTTAAAGAGATAAAACATGGATTCTTTAATAAAAAAGGAGGTAAATCCAAAGGAATATATGAAAGTTTAAATTGTGGCATAGGTTCGTTGGATACAAAAAAAAATGTAATAAACAATTTAAAATTAGTTTGTAAAAAAATTAATTGTTCTTCTAGGAAACTTATTTTGTTAAATCAAATTCATAGTAATAAATTTTATTTTATAGGTAAAAATTTTAAATTTAATAAAAAAAAATTAAAAGGAGATGCCTTAATTACTAATGTCAAAAAAATTGCTATAGCTGTTTTAACTGCCGATTGTGTGCCAATATTAATTTATGATAAAAACCTTAAAATCGTTTCTATAATACATGCTGGATGGAAAGGAGTTTATATAGGGATAATTAAAAGAATTATTAAATTTTTAATAAAAAATGGGAGTAATGCTAAAGATCTAATTGCAGTAATTGGGCCTGGTATTTCGCAGAAAAACTACGAAATACAAAAAGATTTTAAAGATAAATTCATTAAAAAAGACAAACAAAATAAAATTTTTTTTAAATTAATAAAAAACAAAACATATTTTGGCCTAAATAAGTATATTTACTCTCAATTGAAAAAACTTGGTGTTAATAACATAGAAATAATTAACAAAGATACATTTGATCCAAAAAATAATTTTTTTAGTGCAAGAAGATCTATTCATAATAAAGAGAATGATTATGGTAGAAATATTTCAATAATTATGATTAATTAGAATATCTCAATGAAATTACTAACTGGAAATAGCAATAAAATCTTAAGTAAAAAAATCTCTAATTATTTAAAGTCTAAACTTATTAATTCAAGTATTAGAAAATTTGCTGATGGAGAGATATACATAGAAATTAACGAAAATATTAGAGGCAATAGTATTTTTATAATTCAATCAATTTCTTCACCAGCCAATGACAACTTAATGGAATTATTGTTATGTATTGATGCACTTAAAAGATCTTCTGCAAAAAATATTACAACGGTCATTCCTTACTTTGGTTATGCAAGGCAAGATAGAAAGGTAGTGCCAAGAACATCTATTTCAGCAAAATTAGTTTCTAATTTAATTACAAAAGCTGGAGCAGATAGAGTTGTAACGGTTGATTTGCATGCTGGACAAATTCAAGGTTTTTTTGATATACCGGTCGACAACTTATTTTGTACACCCATCTTTGCAAGACATATAAAGAAAAATGTTAAAAGCAAAAATATTATTTGTGTAGCTCCTGATGTAGGTGGGACTGAAAGAGCCAGGGCCCTTGGAAAATCATTAGACGTTGGTTTGGCAATTGTTGATAAGAGAAGACCTGCCCCAGGTAAATCACAAGTAATGAACGTCATTGGAAATGTTAAAGATAAAACTTGTATTATAGTTGATGATATAATTGACTCTGGAGGAACTATTATAAATTCTGCAAAAGCTCTTAAAGATAGAGGTGCAAAAGAAGTTTATGCTTACATTACTCATGGCGTTTTAAGTGGTGAAGCAGTAAAAAAAATTCAAAATTCAGTAATAAAAAAATTGGTTATAACAGATAGTATTGATAATGAAATAAGAGTTAATAAAGCTAAAAATATTGAAGTTTTAACTATTTCTAATTTAATGGGCGAAGCTATAAAAAGAATTTCTAATTCAACATCAGTATCTGACTTATTTAAATAATTTCCTTGAGTTATAAATAACATGTGATAAAAACCTTTGTTTTTATGAATTCACTTGAAGCGACCATTAGAAATACAAATACTAAAGGAGAAGTTAATGCCCTTAGATCTAAAGGTATAGTTCCTGCTATAGTCTATGGAGGAAAAAATGAAAACCAAAAAATTTCTGTCTCAAAAAAAATAATTAAATTATTGGTAGATAAAGAAAATTTTTTATCAAATATTTTAACATTAAACATTGAAGGTAACTCTCAAAATGTTTTACCAAGAGAAATAAAATTTGATACAATTACGGATGAACCAATACATGTAGATTTTTTAAGAATAGTTAAAGGAGCAAAAATAGCTTTGGAAATTCCAGTTAAATTTATAAACAATGAAAAATCACCAGGATTAAAAAGAGGTGGAGTGCTTAATATTGTTAGAAGAAAAGTAGAATTAAAGTGTCCAACAGAAAATATTCCTGATCAATTAGTTGTAGATTTAGAAAATAAAGATATAGGTGAAAGTTTTAAAATTTCATCAATTAAATTGCCAGAAGGTGTAACACCAACTATTCAAGGCAGAGATTTTGTTGTGGCAACTCTTGCCGCTCCAACAATTATTAAAGAACCTGAAAAACCAGCTGAAGAAACTGCTCAAGATGCTGAAGGTGTAGAAGGTACTGAAGCAAGCGCTGAAGGAGCAGAAGGAGAAACTAAAGCTGCAGAGACCGATAAAAAAGAAGGTGATAAAAAAGAAGTTGAAAAAGGTGATAAAAAAGAAGGCGACAAAAGCAAGAAAGAAGATAAGAAGGCACCAACTGAAAAAAAATAGTCAAAACAGTGAAAATCTCCAGTTTCTATTTTAAAAAATTATGCTTTTATTCGTAGGCTTAGGCAATCCAACACCCGATAGTGAAAACAATAGGCATAACATAGGTTTTAAAATCATTGATGCTATAAATAAAAAATTTGGCCTTTCAAAACAAAAACCAAAATTTAAAGGACTGCTCACAACTGGAAGCATTAGCGGAAAAAAAGTTTATGCAATTAAACCTCTAACGTTTATGAATAACTCAGGAATATGTATTCGGGAATTAATAGAATACTTTAAAATTGAAAGTGAAAATGTAATTGTTTTCCATGATGATCTTGATATTGATTTTGGAAAAATTAAAGCAAAATTTGGTGGATCAAGTGCAGGTCATAATGGGATTGAATCAATAGATAAATTTATTGGAAAAGATTATTCAAGAATAAGGATAGGAATAGGTAAACCAAAAAAAAGTTCTGATGTGACAGATCATGTTCTTAAAGATTTTGACGAAGATGAAATTAAAGACTTACAAAAAATTACTACCCTTATAACTGACTCTTTGTCTATTCTAATTGATAAAAAATTAGATCTTTTCTCTAGTACAATAAATAATAAGTAATGAGTTTTAAATGTGGAATTGTTGGCTTGCCAAATGTTGGTAAATCAACTTTATTCAATGCTTTAACAAATTCAAGCAAAGCACAAGCTGAAAATTTTCCCTTCTGCACTATTGATCCAAACATCGGTGTTGTTCCTGTTCCTGATGATAGATTAGATAAATTAGTTAAAATTTCTAATTCTAAAAAAAAAATAAATACTACAATATCTTTTGTTGATATAGCTGGTCTTGTAAAAGGTGCATCTAAAGGTGAAGGATTAGGAAATAAATTTTTATCACACATCAGAGAAGTTGATTCAATTATTCATATGATTAGATGCTTCGACTCTAATGATATTCAAAATGTTAACCCAAATGTAGATCCTATAAGAGATCTAGAAATTATTGAAACTGAAATAATGTTGGCAGATTTAGAGTCTATCCAAAAAAGACTTGATAAAAAAAATAAGAAAAATATAAATAAGAATAAATTAAAAATCTTGGAACTAGCTTCAGATTGCATTAATAATAACAAAAGCCTTAAAATTTTAAATGAACAATTTAGTAGTAAAATTTTAAATCAAACTGGTCTTTTATCAGTTAAACCAAAAATTTATGTCTGTAATGTAGATGAGAAAAGTGTTCAAAATGGTAATAAATATACTGAAAATTTCATAAAAAAATTTGGAGATAAGAGTACATTAATTGTTTCAGCAGAAATTGAAAATCAGATAAATCAATTAGAAAGCGATGAAAAAATTAATTATATGAAAATGATTGGATTAAAAGAAACTGGCCTTACTGTGTTAATACAAAAAAGTTACAATGTTTTAGAATTAGAAACTTTTTTTACATCAGGACCAGAAGAAACTAGAGCTTGGACTATGCAAAAAAATTGTTCTGCACCAAAAGCAGCAAGTGAAATTCATACAGACTTTGAAAAAGGATTTATTAGAGCCGAAACAATTGCTTACGATGATTTTATAAAAAATCAAGGATGGACAAATTCTAAAACAAATGGGAAAATGAGGCTAGAAGGTAAAGATTATATTGTTAAAGATGGCGATATATTAAACTTCAGGTTCAACACGTGACCAAAGTCTTTTCATGCTGAAATAAGCCAAAATACTTAAAATTATTAAATATATAATAGCTTTAAAGCCAATTTTATGTCTTGCTTCAAGATGGGGTTCTGCTGCCCATGCAAGGAAAGTTACTACATCTTTTGCCATTTGTTCTTTTGTTGCTTTTGTTCCATCGTTATATTCTACTAATCCTTCAGATAAAGGGTTCGGCATCATTATTTTATTTCCAATCATATAGGTATTATAGTAGACGCCATCAGCAATAGTTACATCACTAGGTGGATTGTCATAACCAAGTAAAACAGAATAAATATAATTGGCTCCTCCGCTTCTAGCTTTAACTAATACAGACATATCAGGTGGATAAGATCCTCCGTTAGAAGCTTTAGCCTCCTCAATATTTTGATAGGGTTCTACAAATTTGTCTGAAAGTTTTGCTGATCTAGTAAACATTTCACCATCACTATTAGGTCCATCTGTTAGCTCAAAGTTTGAAGCAATTGCTTTGGCTTGTTCTTTGGAAAACTCAGGTCCACCCTTTTCTGCAAGGTTTCTATAACTTAGAAGTTTCATTGAATGGCAAGAAGCACAAACCTCTGAGTAAACTTGATATCCTCTTTGTAAAGAAGCTCTATCAAATTTTCCAAATATACCTTTAAAGCTCCAATCAACTTTTAACAATTCTTTATTTTTTTCTCCGGCCTCAATTCTTTGGTTATTAAAAGCAAATAAAATAAACAAGATAAAAATTATTTTAAAATAAAATTTCATAATTTTAGTTATTAAGTGCTCATTTTATTATTTTGTGCTCCATCAATAGACTCGTTTAATACAGGTTCAGAAATACTTAGTGGCAGTGGTATTGTTTTTTCTTTAAAACCTAAAACAGGAAGTATTACTAAAAAATGTATAAAATAATAAGCAGTAGCTACCCTTGCTATTAGTAAATATATACCTTCTGGAGGCAACGCCCCCATATAACCTAACACAAGAACATCTAATACAAGCAACCAGTAAAACTGTCTATATAGAGGTCTAAAAAGTGCTGATCTAATTTTTGAGGTATCTAACCAAGGCAATATTACCAAAACAAAAATCGAAGCAAACATTGCAATAACGCCTAAAAGCTTATCGGGTATTGATCTTAAAATCGCATAAAAAGGTAGTAAATACCATTCAGGAACAATATGAGTTGGTGTAACTAGTGGGTTTGCTTCAATATAATTATCTGCATGACCTAACAAATTGGGTGCATAAAAAACAAAAAAAGCAAACAAAGTTAAAAAAACTAACAAAGCAAACAAATCTTTAATTACTATATAAGGATGAAAGGGAACTGTGTCTTTTGATGGTTTTTTAACTTCAATACCCACTGGATTATTATTTCCCGGAACGTGTAGTGCCCAAATGTGTAAAATTACTAAACCTAAAATTAAAAATGGAAAAAGATAATGTAACGCATAAAATCTAGTTAATGTTGGGCTATCTACTGCAAATCCCCCCCATAACCAATTAGTAATACTCTCTCCTATTAAAGGCACGGCACTAAACAAGTTAGTAATTACAGTAGCTGCCCAAAAACTCATTTGCCCCCAAGGCAGTACATATCCCATAAATGCTGTCATCATCATTAAGAAATATATTATCATTCCTATGATCCATATAACTTCTCTTGGTGACTTATATGATCCATAATATAAAGATCTAAATATATGAATATAAACTGCCAAGAAAAACATTGATGAACCATTTGCATGAAAATATCTTATTAACCACCCATAATTTACATCTCTCATTATATGTTCAACACTTTCAAACGCTAGATCAGCTTGGGCTACATAATGCATAGCCAATACAATCCCAGTAATAATTTGGCCTAGTAAACAAAAAGTTAGTATGCCTCCGAAAGTCCACCAATAATTTAAATTTTTTGGAGTTGGATACTCTCTTAAATGTGCGCTAAGAGACAATAAAGGCAATCGATCATTAAACCATTTTCCAAGCTTTGATGACGGAACATAATTGTGATCACTCATTCACTGATTATCCTATCTTTATTGTATTGTTATTAACAAATTCATATTTCGGTATTTGCATATTTTGTGGAGCGGGTCCTTTTCTAATTCTTCCAGACGTATCATAATGTGATCCATGACATGGACAAAACCATCCATTATAATCGCCCTTATCTTCTAAAGGCACGCATCCAAGATGAGTACAAACACCAAGCATTACTAACCATTCAGGGTTTTTTGCTCTATCTTCATCTTTTTCAGGATCTATTAAGTCATCTAATTCGACTGATCTAGCCTCTGCTATTTCTTCTTGAGTTCTTCTTTTTATAAAGACCGGTTTCCCTCTCCAAAGTACTGTTATAGATTTTCCAGGCTCAATTAAACTAACATCAACTTCTGTGCTTGCTAGAGCTTTTACAGAGGCATCTGGATTCATTTGATCTATCAATGGCCAAATAGCCGCTCCAACTCCAACCGCACCAAAAGCATATGAGGCGGTATATAAAAAATCTCTTCTTTTTGGTTTTTTTTGATCAGACATATTAAAAAATTATGTTTATTCTTATCTAATATATGATTTCATATAGGAAAAGAGATTTATTTCTAATGGCAACAATGACACACAAAAAATGAATTTAGGGCCAAAAATAGCGCTTTATGAACCGGATATACCGCAAAATACAGCCGCAATTATTAGAACCTGCACTTGCTTGGGTGCAATGATTGAGATTATTGAACCATGCGGATTTATATTTAATGATAAACGTTTCAGAAGAGTTGTTTTAGATTACCTGGATAAAAAAATGATCAAATTTTATCCTAATAAAGAAGTATTTTTTAAATTTAAAAAAAAGGAAAATGAAAGAATAATACTTATGACTACTAAAGCTTCTGTTTCATACTCTTCTTTTAATTTTAAAATGAATGATACAATTTTGTTTGGAAGGGAAAGTTCTGGAGTTCCTAAAAAAATTCATAATTTAGTTGATAATAGAATTAAAATACCTTTAAGGTCTGGAAAAAGGTCTCTAAACTTAGCATCTTCTGTTGCAATAGTTCTTGCTGAGAGCATGAGACAAAATAAAATTATTTAAAATAAATATGAAAATTAAAAATAAACAAAAATTAGCTAGACAATGGTTCATGGAATTACAGAATATAATTTGTAATAGTATTGAACAATTAGAAAAAAAGTATGGATCTAATAAAAAATTTAAAAAAAATAAATGGAAACATGGTGAGTTTAGAATAATTAAAGGTGAAGTAATTGAAAAAGGAGGTGTTGCATTTTCAAATGTAATAGGAAAATTTTCTAAAGAATTCGCAAAAAAAATCCCTGGAACTAAAAAAAATACTAATTTTTGGTCTTCAGGTGTTTCGGTAGTATTTCATCCAAAAAATCCTAAAATCCCTGCTATGCATTTTAACACTAGATTTATTTGTACACAAAAAAATTGGTTTGGTGGTGGTATGGACATAACACCTTGTCTTGTTGATAATAAAGAAAAAAAATATTTTCATAATGAATTAAAAAAAATATGTGATTTTCATAATAAAAAATATTACTCTAAATATAAAAAGTGGTGTGATAAATATTTTTATCTACCACATAGAAATGAATCTAGAGGTATAGGTGGTATTTTTTTTGATTATAAAATGGATAGTTGGGACAAGGATTTTTCTTTTGTTAAAGATATTGGTATTACTTTTGCTTATTTAGTTAAAAAAATTATAGAAAAAAAAATGTTTTTAAAATGGACAAAAAAAGAAAAAGAAATTCAATTATTAAAAAGAGGTAGATATGCTGAATTTAATTTATTGTATGATCGTGGAACAAAATTTGGCTTAAACAGTGGTGGTAGCCCTGATGCAATATTAATGTCTATGCCTCCAAATGCAAAATGGAACTAAAATGAAAAAAGAACCAATAACTATTACTGGTCTTGAAAAATTAAAAAATGAGTTAATGTTCTTAAAAGAAAAAAAACGCCCTGAAATAGTTTCTGCAATAGCAGAAGCAAGATCTCATGGTGATTTAAAAGAAAATGCAGAGTACCATGCTGCAAAAGAACAGCAATCACACAATGAGGGAAGAATAGAAGAAATTAATGACATAATTGCTAGAGCAGATGTGATTGATATAACAAAGATAACTAATGAAGGAAAAGTAATTTTTGGTTCAACTGTTTATTTAATAAATTTAGACACTAGAGAAAAAATTAATTACAAAATTGTTGGAAAAGATGAAGCAGATTTAAAAAAAAAACTTATATATTTTCAGTCACCTATTGGTAAAGGACTAATCGGAAAAATGAAAAATGATTTAATCGAAATATCTACTCCAGCGGGTACAAAAAACTTCGAAATTAAAGACGTACAATATATTTAATTTTTTATTATTTTTTGAACTTCTAATTTCGAGATATTAAAATTATTTTTTACCCACTTCTCTTCTATTTCCTTTAACTTGGTTCCGAGCTTTTTTCCTTCAGGAATATTATATTCTGTCATTAAAGTAATGGCTCTAAGAGGAAATAGTGGCGGTTCTTTATCTTTATAAAATTCTATCATTTTTATAAGCTTTTTATCAATTTTTTTTAACCTAAAAATTTGAAAATAAAGTAAATCTAATAATGATTGTTTTCCATTAAAATATAAAACTTTATCTAGATTTTTCTTAGAAAAAGCTTTTCTATTATTTTTTGATGAAAAAAAATTATTTAAAAATAAAATTCTTTTTTCATTTTTTTTAGAAAGATTAAATTTATATATAAAATAATTAACATTGTCTGTACCATCAATAATCAATAGAGATATTAAAAAAATAAAATCTAAATTGTTAATATTTTCTTTAGCAAAATTATTTAGCTTTTCAAAAATATTAATATTTCTAAATTGAGGAAAGATTAATTTAATAGTTTCATAACAAAATATATCTTTAGTTAATTTAGAAAAACCATGTGAATAAACTAATTTTTTAAATTCTTCCAATAATCTGTCTGATGAAATTTTATTCAATCCATCTAAATTTTGTTTTATAATTTTAGTGATATTTGGATTATGTTTTTGTTTACTATAATTAAGGAAAAATCTTATATATCTTAAAATTCTAAGATAATCTTCTTTAATTCTTTTGTCTTCTGAACCAATAAATTTTATTTCACCATTTTTTAAGTCTTTTTTACCATTAAAGGGATCAAATAAATTTCCATCAATATCTGCATAAATTGAATTTATTGTAAAATCTCTTCTTGATGCATCTTCATGCCAATCATTCGAAAATTCAACTTTTGCATGTCTTCCATCAGTTGAAATATCTTTTCTTAAAGATGTAACCTCAAATTTTTTGTTATTAATCAAAGCTGTAATTGTTCCATAATCAATTCCTGTTTTATAAAATTTAATATTATTTTTCTTTAGAATTTCTGATACCTCATCTGGATTTAAATTTACGGCAAGATCAATGTCGTCGACTATTTCATTATTAATAATTTTTCTAACACATCCACCTACATATCTTATTTCACTAGTTTTTGAGAATTCTTCTATAGCTTTAAATATTTTATTTACCTCAGTTTCTTTTCTAAGTTTTTGAAAAGCTAAATTTAATGAATTAAAATTTTTTGATTGCGAAAAAATTTTATTTAATAAAGTTATCATATATGGCTGGGGCGCTAGGATTCGAACCTAGGATGGCGGTACCAAAAACCGCTGCCTTACCGCTTGGCTACGCCCCAAAATTAATTTCGTATATCACAAAAAAAAAAATTTATATAGTTTTTGATGTAATACACCAATAGTTATTAAATTTCTTCCTAAATTCTTTTCTTGCAATTTCTGCAGCTTTTTTAGAATAAAAATAAGCCAAAATTGAGGATCCTGATCCAGACATTCTTACAAATATTACATTTGATAATTTCAATAAAAACAATTTTAGTTCCATCAATTTTGGATATTTTTTAAAGACAATTTTTTCTAATACATTGCTTGAATTAATAATATTTTTCTTTCTAAAAAATGATTGCTTTGAATTATTGTATTTGGCTTTAGAATAATTTCTTACCTTTGAATAAATTAATTTTGTAGAACAGCCAAAATTGGGTTTCACAATTAATACATGAAAGCAAAGCTTTTTGTTTAATTTAATCAATTTGCTACTAGAAGATAAAATTGAATTTTTTGGATTTATTCCTAGTATAACATCAGAACCTATTAAATTAGCCAGATTTATTAATCTTTTTTTGTTCAATTTAATGATTTTTTTATTATAAAAATAATTAATTAAAGAAGCAGCATTCATAGATCCCCCTCCCATTCCAGATTGTTGAGGAATATTTTTTTCAATCTTAATTTCAAACTTTTGATTATTAAGAAGTTTCTTTTTGTCAAGTGTTTGCAAAAGTTTAGAAACTGTATTTTTGCTATTTATTCCTTTTGCAAATTTTCCTGTAAAATAAACTTTGTGTCTGTATGAATTTATTGGTCGCAAATATATTAAATCATATAAATTTACAAAAGTTATTAAACTTTCAATATTATGTTTTTTTGATCTTAATTTTCCTAATATATTTAATGAAAGATTGACCTTGGCATAAGATTTAATTTTTAGAAATTTCATGACCTAAATTTTTTTTAGGCCTTTTAAAAGTTTAATTTTAATTTTCTCTTTCATGCTTTCTTCAGTATCTTCAAATTGTAAAACATTTTGCCAATAATACTTGGCTTGAATCTTTCTATTCATTTTCCACAATATATCTCCATAATGATCATTAACTATTGGATCAAGTGGCATTAACTCAATTGCCATTTTCAAAAATTGTTCAGCTTTAATTAAATCATCAACTAAATAATATCCCCAACCAACGGAATCTATAATAAATGGATCGTTTTTTTTTTGTTTATATGCTCTTTGCAACATCTCAATTGCAGTATCAATTTTATAACCTCTTTCTAACCATGAATAAGCTAAATAATTTAAAACATAAGGGTCATTTGGAATAACTTCTAAAGACTTTAATAAATCTGCGTCAGATTTTTTAAATTTTTTTAATCGTTCATAGCTTCCTCCTCTTCTAAACAATATTTCTGCGTAAATATCTGAATTCTCATTAATTTTTGGAAGAATTTCATTGTAATAACTTATGGCAATCTGATGGTCTTTAAAGTTTTTTGCTATATTGCCCATATCAAGCAAAATTTTGATTGAAGGTTTTTTAATTTTTTTAAATTTTAAATTAATAAAATTATATGCTTGCCGTTTTCCTAATTCTTTCGAAATAATTCGTGTTTTTTTTTTGATTTTATACCAATAATAAATATCATCGTTTTTTTTAAAATTATTTAATACTTTGCCGCTCTTTTTATAATTTCCACTATTATAATAATTTTCGGCTAGTAAAGACAAATTAAATTTAAATTTTGGATTTAAAAAATTAGATATATTTAAATAAAAGTTTGAATTTTCAAGTTCAACTTCGGATGAATATATGTTTGCAATTAAAAAGAAAAATTCACTTAAAATATCTGTTTCACTTTTGCAAGAAAAAATCTCATTAAATTTTTCAAACTCTTTTTTATCTATCCAATTTTTTGTTTGGGAAATCAACAAGCTGCTATCTAAAATATCTATTTGATCTGTTATCTTTTTAGCTTTATTAAATTGGTTTTGATCAATTAAATAATTAATATAAAAAAAAATATATCTTGAATAGTCAATTTCATCTCTATTAACCAAGTTTTCAAAATGAGTATGAGTTTGTTCATCCTCTAAATAGCAACTATGAAATATTTTTTCAATTACAGATAAATTACCCAAAATATTATTATTTAACAAAGATTGTTGATTTTCAAAAAGATAAATATAATTTTTTAAAGACTCATAGATAATAAGCTCAAATGTACCACTTTCTTTAAATTTTGATAATTTATTTAAATATTTATTACTTTTTTTAAAATTTTTTTTTTTAATACTGTCAAGCATTAATATTAAATAAGCTTCAAAAAAATCTGAACTTTTTTCACCTGAAGATTGTTTTAATTGTTTTATAGATTGTTTAATCTTTCCCTCCATTACTAAGGAAAAAACATAGGCTTTAAGATATGGATCATGTCTATTTATTAAAGAATTTGATAACTTAAAAAACTTTAAGGCATCAATATTTTTCTGATTATCGTAAGATACGAGTGCAGAAAAATAACTAGATAAATTTTTTGAATTAAATTCCCGAATATCCTGATTTTTGGAGTATACTGTGCTTTGAAAAATAAATAATAGTGTAAGGCAAAATATTTTAAAAAATTTTATTAACATTATTCTATTCTATGATTAAAAAACAAATAAATCAAAAAGACAGTATTGATATAGAATTATTAAACTCAATTGGTTATGATTATGTATTTAATAATAGTCCAATCAATCGTTTTAAAAATAAAATTAAAATCCCAGATAAACTTGATAAAAATAAACACGAAAAACTTTTAAGGCTAAAAAAAGAAATAGATTCAATTGAAGATTGTAAATTGAAAAAGAATGCTTCGCAACTTGTTTTTGCAGATGGTGATACGCAAAGCACAATAATGATAGTTGGTGAAGGTCCTGGACAAAAAGAAGATGAATTAGGAAAGCCTTTTGTGGGAGATGCGGGTAATCTCCTAAATAAAATGCTTAAAGCAATAAAAATTGAAAGAAAAAAAATTTATATAACTAATGTTGTAAATTATCGACCACCAAATAATAGAAAACCAGAACAGTCAGAAATTAATAGATATTCCAAATATCTTAGGGAACATATCTCAATTATTGATCCAAAAATTTTAATACTTATGGGGAGCACTGCAATGGAAGCTATACTAGGTAGTAATAAAAGAATATCTAAAGAAAGAGGCCAGTGGAAAGAAATAATTATAAAACAAAAAAATTACAAAACTATTGTTACATTTCATCCAGCGTATCTTTTAAGAAAACCTGATCAAAAAAAATTTTCATGGGAAGATTTAAAAATTGTTCGTAAAGAGATAGATGAACAAAATATAGTAATTTAATTATATGAAAAAAATTATAGCTGGTGTTGATGAGGTAGGCAGAGGAAGTCTTATTGGACCAGTATATGCTGCCGCGGTAATCCTAAAAGAAAAAATAAACACTAAATTATTAAAAGATTCAAAATTAATATCTAAACAAGATAGAGAAAAGCTAAATATTTATATAAAAAAAAATTCTTATTGGTCTATTGGTAAAGCTTCAGTTGAAGAAATAGAAAAGTTAAATATCTTAAATGCTAGTTTATTGGCTATGAAAAGAGCAATCAAAAAACTTCGTAAAAAACCTAATCTAGTAATTATTGATGGAAACAAAATTCCAAAAATAAAAAATTATAATTTAAAATCTATAGTTAGGGCTGACCAAAAAATTCCTTCTGTTTCGGCAGCATCAATAATAGCTAAGGTTTCTAGAGATAGATTTATTACAAAATTATCAAAAAAATTTAAAAATTATGGTTGGGAAACTAATTATGGATATGGAACTAAAAAACATTTGTCTGCATTAAAAAAACTTGGATCAACCAATTACCATAGAAAAACATTTGCTCCTTTACACAAGATATAGTTACTATAAAAATTTATAACACAAATTGAAACCTTTTAATTCAATCTCAGGTTGACCATAGAATCCATTTGGAGTCTAATTAGATTTTACAAATGGAAGATAATTTCAAAAATAAAATTATCAATGGCGATAGCATTAAGGAGTTAAAAAAAATTCCTAACGAAACCTTTGATTTAATTTTTGCAGATCCTCCTTACAATCTTCAATTAAAAAATAAATTAACTAGGCCAGATAGATCCAAAGTTAATGCTGTAGATGATAAATGGGATCAATTTAAAAGTTTTAAAAAATATGATGAATTTACTTCGAAATGGTTAAAGGAATGTAGAAGAATTTTAAAAAAAAATGGTACTCTTTGGGTAATTGGAAGTTATCACAATATTTTTAGATTAGGTACTGCTATACAAGATTTTGGATTTTGGATTTTAAATGATGTTATTTGGAACAAAAATAATCCCATGCCAAATTTTAGAGGTACAAGATTTACCAATGCACATGAAACATTGATTTGGGCATCTAAAGAACAAAAATCAAAATATACTTTTAACTACCAGTCTCTAAAATGTTTAAATGACGATCTTCAAATGAGATCCAATTGGAACCTGCCAATATGTAACGGAACAGAAAGATTAAAAAAAAATGGTAAAAAAGTTCATTCTACTCAAAAACCAGAGGCATTGTTGCATAGAGTATTGCTAGCTTCTTCCAATAGAGGTGATATGATTTTAGATCCTTTTCTTGGATCAGGAACTACAGCTACAGTAGCAAAAAAACTAAGAAGAAATTATTACGGTATTGAGAAAGAAATAAAATATTTCAGGGCTGCAGAAGAAAGATTAAAAAAAACAAAACCGATTGAAGATGACTTCTTAGATACATTAAAAAATAATAGATCTAAACCAAGAATACCTTTTGGATCTTTAGTTGAACTTGGAATTATAAACCCAGGTACAAATATTTTTGATCAAAAAAAGAAAATAAATGCAAAAATAATGGCTGATGGCAGCATTAAACACAGCAAAGTAGAAGGTTCAATCCACAAAGTTGCAGCAACAATTTTGGGGACAGAAAGCTGTAATGGATGGACATACTGGTATTATAATATGAATGGATCGATGGTGCCTATAGATAATTTGAGGCAAAGATTAATCTCTAGTAATTAATTTTTATAAATTTTTCCCAAGTAATTATCAATAAATTTTTTATTTTTAACTAACTGTTTTATAATTAAGTCTCTAAAAAAAGTCATAAAAGGATTAGATAAATGAAATGTAAAGTAATTAAATTTAGATCTTCTATTAATCATTTTTATTCTTTTAATTCTTTGATTGGTAAATTCATCAATGCCGTTTTTGAAACTCTCATATAATTCAAAAGCAGCTTCAATAGATTGGGAAGCACCTTGAGCAAATGTTGGTAGAAATGTAAAGAAAGCGTCTCCTATTAAAAAAATATTTTTTTGTTTTGGTGTAAAAATTTTCTGACTAATAAATATAGGAAAACATCTAATATTTTTTAGATTATCTAAAATATTTTGATCAATTTGATTTGATAAATTAGATATAATCGAAGATAAAAAATTTTTATCATCAAATAATGAATAACCTTCTAGTTGATCTTCACTTAGATTTTTTCTCAATATACCAATAAAATTAAGTGTATTGCCTTTGTTCACAGGATATATCACTGAGTGAAAATTAGACCCCAAAAATAATGAAATATTGCTGGAATCAATACTATTTTTAATATCTTCCTTATTAATAGTGCCTCTAATTGCAATAGCATTAAAATATTTAGGCTTAATATCTCTATTTAATATTAACGATTTTGTAGAAGAAAAAATACCATCTGAAATGACCAAATAATCACATCTAGCTGAAGATTTATCTTCAAAAGTTAAATTAATATTTTCAGTAGTAGAATTAATTTTACTAACTATTTTATTATACTGCATTAAATTACTTGGAAGTTTTTCTTTTAAAAATTTAACTAAAATTGATCTCTGCAGCGTCGTATATTTTGCTTCTTCAGTATTAAACTTAGATATATCCAAATCACATATTTTATTTTTTTTTAATAATGAATAAAAATCTATTTTTTTAGGATTAAATTGGTGCGCTGAATTTAAATTTTGAAAGCCAATTTTATTAAGCAATTTAATACTATTAACTGAAAGCTGTATTCCGTAACCTTCTTCTAAATTAATTGAATTATTTTTTTCATAAATTGTAGTTTCATAATTGGAACTTTGCCGTAATAGACTTGCAAAAAATAAACCTGAAATACCAGCTCCTATTATTGCAACTTTTTTCATAAATATTTGTCTAACGAAGAAAAAATTTTTTTTGTAAACGTTGGCAATGTATAACTGCTAAACTTTGCTTGTTCAATCCAAGAACTGTTTGCAATGCTACTAGTTCTTTTCATTACTTTAATATTTATATTCATATTCATATTGGACATTTTAAAATTTAATGATTTTTTTAAACTTTTGGGTTTAGAAATTTCTTCCATTGGAAATATTTTTAAATTTTTTAAAAAATTAAATTTAGTATTTTTAATTAGCAAAATTTTATTTCCTTTTGTAAAAATTTTTACTGCATAAAATTTATCAATTTTTTTGTTACTTTTAACAGCAATTTCAAAATCTTGTTTTTTATAAGATTTACAATTTTTAGTTAATGGACATTTTTTGCAAAGTGGCTTTTTTGGTTTGCAGATAAGAGCTCCTAGTTCCATTATAGCTTGTGCATAATCACCTGCTCTATCGGAAGTTCCTAAAAAATTTTTTTTTTTTATGAGGTTTTCTTTACTAATTTCTGTTTTAGATTTTAAGTTAAATAATCTTTTAACAACTCTTTCAACATTTCCATCCATGGGTAAGTAAGGTTTATTAAATGCAATAGCCAATATGGCCCTGGCCGTATATTCTCCTATTCCAGGGAGTTTTTTTAGCTCATCTAAAGTAATTGGCAATTTTTTTTTATACTGACTAATTACTATTTTTGCCGTTTTTTTTAAATTTTTTGCCCTTGAATAATATCCGAGACCTTCCCAGTATTTTAATAATTTTTTTTCATTAATTTTTGCAAGAGAAACTAAATTTGGAATATTTTTTATAAAATTATTAAAATATGGAATTACAGTTGCAACTTGTGTTTGTTGCAACATAAATTCACTAACTAAAGTGAAATATTCTCTTTTTTTTTGAGAACATTTTTTTCTCCAAGGCAAAATCCTTTTATTATTATCATACCAATCAAGAATTTTTTTTGTTAATATTAGATTATTCATATGCGATCTAGAAATAATACTAAGCAGAGAAACAGAGTCATTCAAGGCTTAAGATCTTTTAAATATACTTTGCCAAAAAATATTAAAAGAATAATTATAAAAAAAGGTCATATATTTTCCGAAACTTTAAATAACTGGAAATACATAGTTGGGGATGATTTGTTTAGAGTTTGTTACCCAAAATCATTTAAAAATTCTAATAAATTAGGCGCTAGCTATTTACTTGTTATGGTAAAAAGGGGTCATGAAGTGGATATGGAGTACTCAAAAAAACGAATATTAGATAAAATGAATAGCTACTTTGGTTATTCAGTTGTAAAAAAACTAAAACTTGTAAGCTTTGATGATAATCAAACTAATTTTAAAAAAACTAAAATTAATCATAATGCGACAAATAGCAAATATATGAATAAAATTATTGATATTAAGAATGACAAAATTAAAAAATCATTAATTGAATTAAGTAAATTATTTAAAGAAAAATGAACAAATTTATAAAAGTTTTGTCTAAACCGTGCTTTATAATTCTTTTTTTATTCAGTTTGGGGTGTGATCAAGCTAGCGAAAAAAAATCAGAAAATGATAATTTGAAAAATTCTTTTGACGGAATTAACAGAATTTATGAAGGAAAATTAGATTCTAAAGTAACAATTATAACTTACGAATCTTTAACCTGTGGCCACTGTGCAGATTTTCATACAAATATATATCCTCAATTAAAAAAAGAATTTATTGATGCGGGTCTAGTTAGAATTGAATTCAGACATTTTCCTTTAGATGGGGCGGCATTAAATGCTTCAAAAATTGCTCAATGTAGAAATGATGGAAAATCAGATGTATTAAATTTTTTGTTTTCAAATCAGAAAAAATGGGCAATCGGTGAAACTGTAGAAACAGCAAATGAAAATTTGAAAAAACTTTTAAAAGATGAAAATATTGTTATTGACTTTGAAAAATGTACAAACAACAAAAAAATTGAAGATTACGTTTTAAATGATCGAATCGAAGGAGTTAAAAAATTTAAAGTAAATGCTACTCCTACGATAATAATCAATAATAAAAAGTTTGATAAGTCTCTAAACTATAAAAATTTAAAAAAATCCATTGAAAAACTGATATAAGTTTATTCATGGAGTTTAAAAAAATCCAACTTAATGGTTTTAAATCATTTGCAGAAAAGACCGACTTTTTAATTGAAAAGGGTCTAACAGGGATAGTTGGACCTAACGGCTGTGGAAAATCTAATATTGTAGAATCTTTAAGATGGGTTATGGGAGAAACTTCAGCAAAAAGTATGAGAGGTTCTGGAATGGAAGATGTAATTTTTTCAGGAACTTCAAATAAACCTTCTAAAAATATTGCAGAAGTTTCAATAAATATAAATAATGAAACCAAAGATGGTCCAATGCAATATAAAAATTTAGAACAAGTAGAAATTAGAAGAAAAATTGAAAAAGATAAAGGATCAAAGTTCTATATTAATCATAAAGAAGTAAGGGCAAAAGATGCTCAAATGTTTTTTGCTGACTTATCTACAGGGGCTCATTCTCCTTCAATTATAAGCCAAGGCCGTATAGGAGCATTGGTTACCGCTAAGCCTACCGATCGAAGAGCTATTTTAGAAGAGGCAGCAGGAATTGCTGGCCTTCATGTTAGAAGACATGAAGCAGAGTTACGATTAAACGCAGCTGAAAACAACCTAAAGAGAGCTGATGAACTAAGAAGACAGCAAGAAAAACAATTAATAAATCTTCAAAAACAAGCAGAAGAAGCTACAAAATATAAAATTATTTCAGAAGAAATTAAAAAAATTGAAGCTGGATTATATTATTTAAGACTTAAAGACATTGATAATGAAATTAAATTGGAAAATGAAATTAACAACGAAGCAGAAAATGAGGTAAGTGGATTTAATGAACAAATAAACAACTTTGAAAATTTAATTAAAAATGAATTAGAAAAAGTTTCTCCATTAAGAGAAAAAAATATTGAAAATCTATCAAGATTGCAACGTTTAAACCTTGAACTTCAAAATTTAGATGAACAAAATGAACGAACACAAACTGAAATAGAAAACATTAAGAAATCTTTAAATACTATTGAAGAAGATGGTGACAGGGAAAAAAGTATTATAGTCGACGCAACTTCCAACGAAAAAAGATTAAAAGAAGAAAAAAACGAATTAATAGAAATTGATTCAAAATACTATGACACAGAAAAGAAATCTAACGAAGACTTAGATGCTACAAAAAATAGATTAAAGGTTGAGATAGATAAAGTAAAGGAATTGATAAACGCTAAAAAAAATAATGAAGCAATAACTATTCTTGATAACTGTAAAATAATCATAGAAGCATACGCGGATAGTTACAGTAAAAATCAAAATATAAAAAATGAGTCAATAAAAAGAAAACAAAGAATTAGCACAATTGAAACAGAAATAGAAAGCTGGAAAAATTTGCTTATTAATTCAGAAAAAATGATCATAGAATTAACTGATAGAAAAAAAGTATTATCAAATCAATTAAATGAACTTGAAAAACAACCTCAGATACAAGCAGAAAAAAAAGGTCAAATTTCTGAAAATTTACGAATTTCTGAAAAAGAAAAAAATGAAAATGAAGTTATAATTGAAGAAATAGATAAAAAAATTAATTCTTTAAGATCTGAATTAAATGAAACGCAAGAAAAAACGATCCAAATTAGAGAAAGAAAAGCTAGTTCTGGGGCAACAATTGATGGATTAAAAAAAAGAAAAGATGATCTTTTAGAAAGAGTTGAAACTGAGCTAAATCTAAATGAAAATAATATTCTTAAATTTTCAAATCTTAATCAAGTTGAAAATTTACCCGATGCAGTCACACAAGAAGAGTTGCTGGATAAAAAAAAAAGAGAAAGAGAAAAATTAGGATCTGTAAATCTTCGAGCTGATGAGGAAACTAGCAAGTATGAAGCGGAAATTAAAAAAATGGGACAAGACAGACATGATTTAGTGGCAGCAATCATTAAATTAAAAGAAAGCATTAATGAACTAAATCAAAAAGGAAGGGAAAAACTTTTAGAAGCATTTGAAAAAGTAAATAGAAAATTTAATGAAGTATATACAAAGTTATTTAACGGAGGGAATGCTAAATTAGAACTGATAGATTCAGATGATCCACTTGAAGCAGGATTAGAAATGCTAGTAAGTCCTCCAGGAAAAAGACTACAATCTATAACTTTGTTATCAGGTGGTGAACAAGCTTTAACAGCATTATCACTAATATTTGCAGTTTTTTTAACAAACCCATCACCAATATGTGTACTTGATGAAGTTGACGCTCCATTAGATGATGCAAACGTAACTAGATTTTGCAATCTGTTAGATGAATTAACCAAAATTACTAGTACACGTTTTATAATTGTTACACATCATGCTTTAACTATGTCCAAAATGGATAGATTGTATGGGGTAACTATGCCAGAAAAAGGAATTAGTCAGCTAGTTGCAGTTGATTTGCAAAAAGCTGAAAGTATGGTGGCGTAAAAATTCAATGCCAAAAAATACATTCAAAACTCGCTTAGAAATTGCAAAAAACAAGCTTTTAAAGAAAAAACTTTATCAAGACAATCAACCTACATCTTCCTTGGGAACAGCCTTTAAAATGAGCACAGAATTAGTGGCTCACGTAGCAGTTGGGACAATTATTGGGTTTATTTTAGATAAGACCTTTGGTACTAAACCTTGGTTAATATTAATATTTTTTTTCGTAGGTGTGGTTGCGGGTATTATAAATGTCTTCAAATCTGCGAAAAACATGCAAAAATAAAAAACTATGGCAACAAATCCAATGCACCAATTTGAGGTATATAGAATTGGTCCTGAAATTAAATTAGGAGAGATTGATATATCTTTTACTAATGCCAGCTTATTTATGGTAATTAGTTCAATTGCTATTTTATTAGTTTTCAATCTTGGAACAAAAAAAAATTCCTTAATACCAAGTAAAATCCAACTACTAGCTGAACTTAGTTACACATTTGTCTCAAAAATGATAAGTGATACAGCTGGATCAAAAGCAAAGCCATATTTTTCGTTTATCTTTTCACTTTTTATGTTTGTACTATTTTGCAATATGTTTGGAATGATTCCTTACACATTTACAGTTACTAGCCACATTATTGTAACTTTTATGTTGGCAGCTTTTATTTTTATTGGAGTTACAATTATTGGTTTTATGAAACATGGAATCGGTTATTTAAAATTGTTTGTTCCTAGCGGGGTGCCAATTGTATTATTGCCACTAATTGTGGTTATTGAAATTATATCATACTTAAGTAGACCGATTAGTCTTTCCGTTCGTTTGTTTGCGAACATGATGGCTGGTCATACTATGATGAAAGTTTTCGGGGGCTTTGTTATAAGTCTCGGAATAATTGGTGGATGGCTTCCACTGAGTTTTTCGGTTGCTTTAACTGGTTTGGAGATCTTAGTTGCTTTTCTTCAGGCATATGTTTTTGCAATTTTAACCTGCATCTATCTAAACGATGCATTAAATTTACACCATTAATTAAAACAAGGAGGATATAATGGAATTAGAAGCAGCAAAAATGATCGGGGCAGGCTTAGCAGCAATTGCTTTGGCCGGCGCGGGTGTTGGTATTGGTATTATTTTTGGTAATTACCTTTCAGGCGCAATGAGGAACCCGTCAGCAGCTCAAAAACAATTTCCTAATTTATTATTAGGATTTGCTTTAGCAGAAGCTACTGGCTTATTTGGATTGGTAGTTGCATTAATTATTTTATTTGCATTTTAAATTTAGTGATTAAAAAAATATTTTTTCAGTTAATATTTTTAAGCTTCCTATTGTTAGGGGAAGCTTTTGCATCTGAAAGTGCGGGTATGCCTCAATTAAATCCGGAATTTTGGATTTCTCAAATTTTTTGGTTAATACTTACTTTTGGAACATTGTATGTAGTGCTCGCAAAACTCATACTTCCAAAAATAAGTGCCAATCTTGAAACAAGAAAATCGCAAATATTAGAAAATATTGAGTCTGCAGAAAAGCACAGAGAGGAAAGTGAGCAAAAAATAAAAGAATACGATAAAATTATTCAAGATAGCAAAATTGAAGCAAAAAATTATTTTAATAAAGCTCGTGAAAAAATACTTAAAGATATTAATTTAAAAAAAGAAAATTTAGATAAAGAGCTTAATAAAGAAATTAAAAAAGCTGAAATTGAAATAGAAGACCTAAAAAATAAAGCTCCAGAAAAAATTAATAAAATTGCAATTGAGGTTTCTACGGATTTAATTCAACAATTAATAGGTGTTGAAGTAAATAACAGCAGCATATCTGCAATAGTTAATGATCTTTCAAAAAAAGATAAGGATAAATACTATGGCAATTGATGCAACATTTTGGGTGGCTGTATCTTTTATAATATTTTTTGGTGGGCTAGTTTATTTAAAAATACCTCAAAAAATTGGTAAAACATTAAATAAATTAATATTAGATATTAAAAATGAAATTGATGAAAGTGAAAAGCTAAGAGCTGAATCTAAAATTTTGTTGGATAATGCTCAAAATAAACTAGATAGTGCTCAACTGAAAAGTAAGGAAATTTTGGAACAAACAAAAAAAGAAGCGGACGAACTAATAATAGAAATGAATGATAAGTTTCATGAGTCTTCGGAAATTAAAAAAAATTTAGGAGAAAATAAAATTACTCAGATGAAAGAAGCCGCTCTTAAAGAAATAAAGAATGTTTCAATAAAAATAGCTGTAGATTCTGTAAAAAAAATTATCACAACTTCCATTGATAAATCAAAACTAGATAATCTTTTTGAAAAAAACTTAGAAGAAACAAAAATAGCATTAAAAAAGATTAATTCATAATATTCTCTTTCATTATATATTGCTAAAATAGTTTTTAAAAAAAATGAAAAATAAACAAATTAAAATTTTACTTGCGGCTCCTAGAGGATTTTGTGCTGGTGTTGATAGAGCAATTGAAATTGTAAAAAAAAGTATAAAGAAGTTTGGAGCTCCTGTTTATGTCAGACATGAAATTGTTCACAACAAATATGTTGTTGATAATTTAAAAAAAATTGGAGCAATTTTTGTAGAAAAATTAGATGAAATAAAAGATAAAACAAGACCTGTAATATTTTCAGCACATGGTGTTCCAAAATCTGTACCTGAAGAAGCTAAAAATCTCAACATAGAATACATTGATGCTACTTGCCCGCTTGTATCTAAAGTCCATAAGGAAGCTGAAAAATTATATAAAGATAATTACCATATTTTGTTAATTGGTCATTTTAATCACCCTGAAGTAATAGGTACCATGGGTCAACTGCCAAAAAATTCTATTGATTTAATAGAAAGAGTTGAAGATGCCAATAGTTATGTAAAAAAAAGTGATAAAAAAATTTCTTATATAACACAAACTACTCTTTCGGTTGATGATACTAAAAATATAGTGAAAGTTTTAAAAAATAAATTTCCAGAAATAAAGGAGCCAATAAAAGAAGATATTTGTTACGCTACAACTAATCGTCAGGCTGCAGTAAAAAAAATAGCAAAAGAATGTGAAATGTTTTTTATTATTGGCAGTAGAAATTCTTCTAACTCTTTAAGATTAGTTGAAGTTGCTCAACAAGCAGGGTGCAAACAATCAGAGCTTATACATACAGAAAGCAAAGTGCCAATTGAAAAAATTATTAATTGTTCTACTATAGGAATTTCGTCCGGTGCATCAGCTCCAGAAGTATTAGTAGAAAATTTTATTGATAAAATTAAAAAAAAAATCAATGTTGATATTAAAGAAGTAGAAATTATTAAAGAAAACATAATATTTAAAACTCCAGGAAAATTAAATTAAATGGCTATATATACTAAAATTTCAAAAAACAACATAGCATCTATTGAGAAAAAATTTAATTTAGGAAAAATAATTTCATTTAAAGGTATTAAAAAAGGTATCGAAAATACAAACTATCTAATTAAAACAAAAAAAAAGAAATATATTTTAACAATTTTTGAAAAAAGAGTTAAAAAACGGGATGTGCCTTTTTTTATGAGTTTAATGGATAAATTAAATTATCATAATATTAATTGCCCAAAACCACAAAAAAGCAAAGCTGGAAATTATTCAATTAATATTAAAAATAAACCTGCATCTATAGTTTCTTTTGTTGAAGGAAAAGATAAAAATAAATTAAAAATAAAGGACTGCTATGAAATTGGTAAAAATGTTGCAAAATTTCATATCATATCAAAAAAAATAAAACTTCACAGAAAAAATTCAATGTCTCTTAAAGTATGGCCAAAAATTTTAAATAAAATTGACAATAGAAGCAGAATAATTAATTTAAATTTAAACTTTTTAATGAAAGAAGCTCTTCTAGAGGTAAAAAATAAATGGCCAAAAAATCTACCTAGTGGAATTATTCATGGAGATTTATTTATTGATAATATTTTTTTTAATAAAAATAAATTTCATGGATACATAGACTTTTATTTTGCCTGTAATGATTTTTTAATGTACGAAATTGCTATTTGTATAAATGCATTATGTTTTGATAAAAAAAATAGAAAATTTACATTTAATAAAAAAAAATCAAAAAATCTTATTAAAGGTTATTCCAAAATAAGAAAATTGTCACGAAAGGAAAAAAAATCACTTAATATATTATGTAAAGGTGCTGCTCTTAGATATCTATTAACAAGAACTTATGATTATTTAAATACACCTAAAAGTGCCATTATTAAAATAAAAGATCCTAAAGAATATATTCAAAAACTTAAAATTCATAATACATTAAATAATTTTAAAAACTATTTTAACTAAATGATTAAAATTTATACTGATGGTTCTTGTATCGGCAATCCAGGTAAAGGTGGTTGGGCCGCAATAATTATTAATGGTGGAAAAAAAACTCAAATAAAAGGAAGCAAAAAAAATACTACCAACAACCAGATGGAACTACTTGCTCCAATCAAAGCATTAAAAAAAATCCCTAAAGGTAGCAAAGTTCAAATTTTTACAGACTCTAAATATGTAAAGTCAGGAATAACAGTGTGGATCCATAATTGGAAAAAAAATGGATGGAAAACTGCAAACAAACAAAAAGTTAAAAATATAGAACTTTGGACAGAGTTAGATCTTTTATCTAATGAATTTGAGATAAAGTGGAGTTGGGTAAAAGCTCACTCTACTGATAAATTAAATAATGAAGTTGATTCAATTGCTAGAGAGGCTGCCGGTTAAGAATAGGGCACCTGGCAACAGAAAACCTCTTTAAACTTTGCTTTTTACAAAGTTTTTTACCTCTTCAGTATTGTTATTCAATACTTGAAAATTTTCATCTTTGTTAAGCACATGTTGAAGTTCGTTAGGCAAATTTTCATGCTTACTTATTGCATTATTTGTAGCATCTGGGAATTTACATGGATGTGCAGTTGATAAAACTACACAATCATTAATAGATAGTTTATTTGCAGCCCCTACCCCAACTGCAGTATGAGGATCTAATATTATATTATTTTCTTCGTAATTTTTTTTAATGATATTTAATGTTTCTTCCTCATTACAACTTTCTGATAAAAAATCCTTTTGAATTATATCTAAATTGTTCTTTTCAATTTGATAAGAATTTTGCTTAATTTTTTTCATAATATCTGCTGTTATTTCTGAGTCTGAATTATTTATATAATAAATTAATCTTTCAAAATTACTTGCTAATTGAATATCCATACTAGGTGACAATGTTTCTTTAACTTCTCTTGAAATATAATCTCCTTTTGAGATAGCTCTATGCAAAATATCATTTTCGTTTGTTGCAACAATTAATTTGTTAATTGGTAATCCCATTTTCTTTGAAAGGTAACCCGCAAAGACATCACCAAAATTTCCAGTGGGTACTGAAAACGAAACAGTTTCTTTATCTAATTTAAAATATGAGTAAAAGTAATATACTGCTTGTGCAATAATTCTTGCCCAATTAATTGAGTTTACTCCAGACATATTTATTGATTTAGAAAATTCTAGATCGGAAAACATTTGTTTTACTATATTTTGGCAATCATCAAAATTTCCATCTATTGCAATATTGAAAACATTTTTTTCTTCTACTGTTGTCATTATTTTTCTCTGTACAGAAGAAATTCTGTTGTTTGGATGTAAAACAAAAATATTTAAATTAGATTTTCCTTTAATTGCGTCTATGGCTGCTGCACCTGTGTCTCCAGATGTTGCAACAACTATATTTATTTTTTTGTCATTTTTAGTTAAATAGTATTCATACAAGTTTCCGATGAATTGCATTGCAACATCTTTGAAAGCTAATGTTGGTCCATGAAATAATTCTAATAATTTTAGTTTTCCTAGACTTGAAATTTTAACAACATCCTTTTCTCGAAATGTTGAATATGATTTTTTAATTAAAGATGAAAGTTCTTCTCTTGAGATAAAATCCGCTAAAAATAGATGGATTATTTCAGTAGATAATTCATTATAATTTAAATTTTTAAGCTTTAATAATTCCTCTGTGCTATATTTTTTTAATGATTTTGGCACATAAAGACCACCATCATCAGCAAGTCCTTTTATAAAAACTTCGTTAAAATTGAATTCTTTTGCACTACTTCTTGTACTTATATATTTCATTTTGTGGTTATTTATCGATTCTATCCCAATTTCTTTGGGTCGCAATCTTTAAATTAAATTATCTATTAAAAACAATACAAAAATCAAAAACAAATATAAAATTGAATAACCAAATACTTTTTTTGCTTTTTTTAAATCAAATTTATTTTTTTTATGTTTATATAAATCATAACACAAAAAATTATAATAAATTGTAAGCATCATGGCTGGGATTAAATATACAAAACCTGAAAAGTTAATTGCATATGGCAAGATTATAACTGGTAACATTAAGAGTGAATAAATAAATATATAAATTTTAGTTTTTTCTATCCCATCAGTAAGAGGCATCATTGGTATTTTTGCTTTCTTATAATCATCAGCTTTGTATAAGCTCAGTGCCCAAAAATGCGAGGGTGTCCAAAGAAAAATTATTAAAAATAAAGAAATTGATGCTAGAGAAATTGAATTGGTCGCTATAGTCCAGCCAATTACCGGTGGCAATGAACCGGCTACACCTCCTATGACAATATTTTGGGGTGTTATTCTTTTTAACCATATTGTGTAAACAAAAAGGTAAAAGAGAATTGTAAATAATAACAACATTGCCGACAAAGTATTTGCAAAGTAATTTAATGTGCTTACTGAAAAAACAGTAAGAAATATTCCAAATACAAGTGCTTGTTTCTTGTTAATTTTTCCTGTTGGGATTGGTCTTAAACAGGTTCTTGTCATCAAAGCATCTAAATCAGCTTCATACCACATGTTCAAACATCCAGCAGCTCCTGCTCCTAAAGCAACTAAAGTTATTCCTATCATTGCATCGGTAATATTTGTATTTGAATTTGAAGTTAACAATCCAACTGCACATGTAAATATAACAAGAGACATTACTCTTGGCTTCATCAATAATATTAAAGATTTTATATAATCGTTTAGGTCTAATGAGGAAATTTTTTTTTTAATTATATTGTTGGACAAAATTATTCTACATTTATTGAGATGAATATAACTAACAATACCAATCCAACTATAAGAATGTGATTGCCTAAATCAAATAACCCTACTTGTTTATTTTTTTTATCAATTAATCTTCTATGAAGAGGTAAATTGTCATATGGATTAATTTTGATATTTGATTTTTTTTCTTCTTCTTTACTGACGACTCTAATTGAAACACTGAGCCAAGTTAAATAAATAAAAAGACCAAAGAATATTAAAGCTCCAGCAAGTACAGTATAACCATCCATCTTCTATTAACTTCCTCCTACAAAAAAATAAAAGAGTCTTGAAAAGAGAGTATATTTGCCTTCTGCTACCATTAAACCAACAAAGCATGCTATTGCTGTCATTGGCCATAAAAGAACATTAACTAGTGCATATCTCTCCCAAAACAAATGCATAAAGAAAGCCATAATTAATCCTGCTTTTAAAAACATAAATAATAATATTAAAGACCATCTAAGTAATCCTTGAAACTGATACCAGTCCACCATGTATGAAAAGAAACTTAAAACAAACAATAGCCCCCATATCCAAAGATATATTCCTATCTTATGTGTTGTTGTTTGTTCTTTTTTTATCTCACTCATAATTCATTTTACCACAAATAAAAAAATGCAAAAATAAACACCCATACTAGATCTACAAAGTGCCAGTATAAACCAAGAATTTCAATTTCCACATAATTACCCTTCATTGATGTAAACCATCCTCTTTTTTCTTTATCATAATGTCCAGCAAAAGTTTTATAAGCGTAAATAAATAAGAAAATTACACCGATTGAGACATGCGTTCCATGAAACCCGGTGATCATGAAAAAAAATGAACCAAATTGTTTTGCACCAAAAGGATTTTCCCAAGGTCTCACACCTTCATGAATTAATTTTGACCACTCAAAAGCTTGCATTCCTACAAAAGTAAGTCCGCCTATAGCTGTAGCCAATATTAACCAGCCACACATCTTTCTATTTCTTTCGTAACCATACTTGACTGCCAATGCCATAGTTCCACTACTTGTAATCAGTACAAATGTCATTATCGCAATCAAGAGTAATGGAACGGGTACTCCAAATGCATTTAAAGCAAATACTTCGCTTGGATTTGGCCATTCTACTGGTGTTGATCCTCTGCCTTTCATGTATGAGATTAGAAAACAACTAAATATAAATGTGTCGCTTAACAAAAAAATCCACATCATTGCTTTGCCCCAATGTACACCTTTAAACATAGTTTGGTCAGATGCTGTGTCTGCTGCCATTCCACTATATCCAGGTTTAAATTCGTAGCCTTTTATTTTTGGGTCGGACGACATATATTATTTCTTTATGTTTTTTCTACCTTAGTTTCAACAACTTCACTTGGTGGTGTTGTTTGGGGTATAAAATCTTCTTTTGCTCCAGGAACACTATAATCATAAGGCCATCTGTGAACTACTGGAAGTTTATCACCCCAGTTACCATGTTCGGGAGGAACTGTGGGTGTAAGCCATTCTAACGAATTTGCTTGCCAAGGATTTTTCCCTGCTGGTTTTCCTATCTTTAAACTTACAATTATATTGTAAATTAAAATAAATTGTGCAGCACCAACTATAAATGCAGCAGTACTTATAAATTGATTCATTCCAACTGCTGAAGTTATGTATGGACTGTCATACATTTCAAAATATCTTCTTGGCACTCCAATGAATCCCAAATAGTGCATAGGGAAATAAATTGAGTATGCTCCTAAAAATGTAATCCAAAAATGCCATTTTCCCAATTTTTCACTTAACATTCTTCCGGCAACCAAAGGAAACCAATGGTAGACAGCCCCCATAATTACCATTAATGGTGCAATACCCATTACCATATGAAAGTGAGCAACAACAAAATATGTATCAGATAATGGAACATCAACAGTAACATTTCCTAAGAAAATACCTGTGATACCCCCGTTTACAAAGGTGACTATAAAACCAAGGCACCATAACATTACAGTGTTCAATCTAATATTTCCTCTCCAAAGAGTTAAAACCCAATTGTAAACCTTCATTGCTGTAGGAACTGCTATGATAAGTGTTGTAGTTGCAAAGAAAAATCCAAACCAAGGATGCATTCCACTAACATACATATGGTGTGCCCAAACAAAAAAACTTAGAGCTCCTATTACTACGATTGCCCAAACCATCATTCTATATCCAAAAATATTTTTTCTTGAATGAACAGAGATTAAATCTGAAATTATTCCAAAAGCAGGTAAAGCAACAATATAAACCTCTGGGTGACCGAAAAACCAAAACAAATGTTGGAAAAGAATAGGAGTTCCTCCGCCATACTCTAAAACTTCACCAGCTTTTAAAATTGTTGGCATAAAGAAACTTGTTTCAAGTACTTTATCTAAAGTCATCATTAGTGCGCTTACTAATAGCGCTGGAAAAGCTAACATTGCTAAAACAGTTGCAGTAAAAATACCCCAGACTGTTAAAGGCATTCTCATTAACGTCATTCCTCTAGTACGAGCTTGTAAAACTGTGATTAAATAATTTAATCCGCCCATAGTAAATCCAGCTACGAACAAAATTAAAGATACACACATTAAAATTATTCCCATTCCTGATCCTGGAGTTCCTTCTAAAATTGCTTGAGGAGGATAGAGTGTCCAGCCTGATCCCGTTGGCCCACCTGGAACAAAAAAACTTGCCAATAAAACTCCGACTGCAACAAAGAACATCCAAAAACTTACCATGTTAACATAGGGGAAAACCATATCTCTTGCTCCAGTCATTAATGGAATTAAATAATTACCAAATCCACCGAGAAATAGTGCGGTTAAAAAATAAACTACCATTATCATTCCATGCATAGTAACAAACTGATAATAATGTTCTGCAGTCATGAAACCAGCTGCTCCCGGAAAACCTAATTGCAAACGCATCAACCAAGAAAGAATAAGACCAATTATACCTGTGAAAGTTGCCAAAAGAAAATATTGTACTCCAATAACTTTAGCATCCTGGCAAAAAACCCATTTAGTAATAAAGCTATGTCCATGATATAAATCCTGATCAGGTAATTCTGCGGGTCTTACGTAATCAATGTCAGGTGTAGGAGTTGCACCTCCTCCAGAAATAGTTTCTGAGGATTGTGCTTGGATTGTTTTACTATCGTTAAAATCTTCAGACATAAATTCCTTTTATATATATTTAATCATTTAAATTATTTTTTGCCAATTTTTTTTCACTAAATTCTATTTCTTTTTGTTTTGCAATTAAATCAGAAAAAGTTTCCTGTTCTTCGATCCAATTTTTATAATCTTGTTCACTTTTAACAAAAACTCTTCCTCTCATACCATAATGTCCAACTCCACAATATTCAGCACATAAAACTTCATATTCTCCAACCTTATTAGGTTCAAACCAATAATAAGTTATAGTTCCTGGAACAGCATCCATTTTTGCTCTAAATTGAGGTACATACCAATTGTGAAGCACATCAACTGATCTTAATAAAATTTTAACAGGTCTATTATTTTTTAAATGTAATACATCACTTTGTATTAAAACATCGTCCTTACCATTTATATCTTCTAAAATAATTCCAAATGGATTGTTATCATTTATGTTTTCTACTTTCGTACTACCTAATTTCCCATCTTCGCCAGGTAATCTATATTGCCATCCCCACTGCCAAGCCATAACATCAACATCAATTGCATTTTTTGGAACATTAATATATTGGTTCCAAACAATAAGTCCTGGAGCCAATAGTGCTGCCACTCCTAAAGTAGTCGACCATGTAAGTATTTTTTCTAATTTTTTATCTTCTGGTTTGTATTCTGCCTTGCGTCCTTCTTTGTATGAAAATCTAAATACGCAGTAGACCATAAAAAGACAGACCGCTACAAAAACTCCTCCTCCGACCCAAAATGTTAAAGTAATAGTATCGTCCATTGATCCCCAATTTGAAGCTATGTCTGTCCAATACCATGGGGTAAAAATATGGAACAACACTGATCCAACTATTACTGCCAAAAAGATAAATCCAACATGCATAGAGAAAACTTATAAAAGAAATATGCATATAATCTAGAGACAAAATGTCTTAAAAAAACCTTAAATAAGCATGTATATTCAAGAAAATATGCTAGGTAAATTTGGAATTTTAGTGGCCATACTAGTCATGGTCATGCTTTTCTATTTTGTTATATCTTTGGGAGCAGGATTCTTTTCAAAAGGTGAAAAAAAACCAGAAATAAAAAAATATTTAAAATCTGTAAATATACTATTAGTTTTAATTGCTGTTGTTGGAACTATTCTAGTTTTTTTTATGTAAGGACAGCTTTACACCAGGCAATAAAAGCATCGTTAAATACATAAATAACTAAAAAAAAAATCAGCCATACAATTAATAAAAATGTCCAATACAAAGATAATGCTGATAAGCTTTTCTTTTGACTTATAACGTCATGCTGTTTCAATTTAAGGGTTTTTGAGCAAACTTTTCCCCAAAAAAATAAACCTCCTAAAAGATGCAAACCATGTAACGCAGTAAAAATATAGAACGAAGAAAAATAAGTATTTGTATAAACAAATTTTTCATCTTGCATTAATTGATACCAAAAAAAGATTTGACCAAACAAAAATAGATAGCTCAATCCTCCAACTAAGATTAAATTTTTTTTAATTTTTGCTGTATTATTTTTTTTTAAATCTTTTGTAATTTTGTTGAAAAAATAAGTTACAAAAAATAAAACAATTGTATTTACCCACAACAAGTTTGGTCTAAATAAAAATTTTGTATCCTGTTCTGGGGGTATTGTATAAAGATAACCAGTAAGAATTAAACTAAACAACACTGTGCTTATACCAAAAATAACTATAACTGCCGAGGTTTGTGATGATAAATTAAAAGTCTTACCTGAATGATAGCTATCAATAGCAGCTTGTTCTTTTTCCCAAGGTTTTTCTGCCAGTGTGCCAAAAAGTTTCTTAATAAAATTCGACATAAATTATATAGTAAGAATATAAACATTAAATTATGAAATTAAAGACATCGATAATAATATTAGCTGGATGTTTAGGAATTTTTCTATTTATAATGTTGCCCATTGTATTATCAATACAAGATAAAAAAGAAGGTTATGCCACATCAATAAAAGGGTCAGAATTTTCATTAAATGATGTAAATAACAATCTAATAACTGAAAAATCTTTTCAAGGTCCTGCCACAGCTTTATTTTTTGGATTTACTCACTGTCCAGATGTATGTCCTATGACTTTAAACAAATTAAGTATTATTTTAGAAAGATTAGAAAAAGAAAATAAATCGTTAAAAGTCTTTTTCATTAGTATTGATCCAGAAAGAGATACACCTGAAGTAATGAAAGATTATTTAAATTCTTTTGATGGTAAATTTACAGGCATTACTGGAAAACCAGAAAAAATATTCAAGCTCTCACAATCTTGGGGTATAGCTAGTCAAAAGATATTTTCAGAAAATGGAGAATATACTGTCAATCATAGTTCTCCCATTATCTTACTTAAGGATGGAAAATATGTTGATCGTATTACTCATAAGGATGACCTTAAAAGATCAATTAAAATAATTAAAAAATACTTATAAATTTAAAAAATAATTAATTATAGATAGTGCAGAAATTACGGCTGTTTCTGATCTTAAAATATTATTGTTTATTTTTAGCGACTGAAGATCTTTAAAATTAAGAATTTGTTTCCTTTCATTTTCTGTAAAATCTCCTTCTGGTCCAATTATTATACAGATTGGTTTAGTTTCTTTTTTTATTTTAGTATCTAACTTTTGGTTTTTAGTATTTATATCACCAAAAATCATATTAACTTTATTATTATTTTTTTCTAAAAAAGACTTTAAATTTTGAGTTTTTTCAATATTAGGAACTATCAAACGATTAGATTGTTCGGAGGCTTCTATAATAATTTTTTTGATTCTTTCGTAG
This sequence comes from uncultured Pelagibacteraceae bacterium, assembly GCA_902592985.1. Lineage (GTDB taxonomy): Bacteria > Pseudomonadota > Alphaproteobacteria > Pelagibacterales > Pelagibacteraceae > Pelagibacter. The sequence goes on from CACJGR010000003.1 coordinate 61,495, forward strand.
TTTATTTTTCTTACAATTGTACGATCAGTAATAATAGGTACAAATTTAGTTACACCTAATTCGGTTGCCTTTTGGATCATAAAATTAAAATAATTAGATTTAATTGGAGAAAAAGCTAGCCATATTTTTTTTAAATTCTCTTTTTGTCTTAATTGATTTGTAATATTAAATTCTACTATTCCTTTTGAAATTTCTTTAATTTTTGCTTTCCACTCCCCACTTTCATTAAATAAAGAAAAAGTTTCATCAAGTTTAACCCTCATAACTTTATTAACATAATGAGATTGTGATTTATCAAGCTTAGCATTTAAATTAAGTGATAAACTTTCTGGAAAAAATAATCTAATATTACTCATATTTATTAAGTTAATTTATGAAAAATATTAAAGCAATAATTTTTGATGCTTATGGCACTTTATTTGATGTCAATTCAGCTGCAGAAAAATCTAAAGATAAAATTGGGGATAAGTGGGAAGGTTTTGCAAATTACTGGAGAACTACTCAACTAGAATACACTTGGCTTAGGAGTCTGATGAATAGACATAAAGATTTTTGGCAAGTTACAGAAGATAGCTTAGATAAATCAATGAAAGCTTTTAAAATAGATCCTTCAATGAGAAATGAATTATTGCACCTCTATAAAATATTATCCACTTTTCCAGAGGTAAAAGAAGTTTTACAAAATCTTAAAAAAAAAGATTATAAACTTGCTATTCTTTCCAATGGAACGCCCGCTCTCCTAAATGAATTAGTTACAAGTAATGATTTAGATAATATTTTTGATGATATTTTTTCAATTGAAGAAGCTGGGATTTATAAACCGGATTCAAAAGTTTACGATCTACCGATCAAAAAATATCAAATAAAAAAGGATGAAGTTGCATTTTTAAGTGCAAATACTTGGGATGTATCTGGTGGAGGAAATTATGGCTACAGTTCTATTTGGGTAAACAGAAATAATAATATTTTTGATAACCTTGACTACAAACCAAAAAACGAAGTGAAGAACTTAAAACAGTTACTTGATATTGCTTAGCCAAGTACCTATCTTCTTATAAAAAAATAACAAAAGGGTAAAAATGACTAAAGGACAAAGAGCCGGGGATGGACCAATTACAGTTGAAGTTGAAAAAGATAAATCTTATTATTGGTGCTCATGTGGAAAAAGTTCGAAACAACCATTCTGTGATGCATCCCACAAAGGTACAGAATTTAGTCCAGTTGTATATAAAGCTGAAGAAAACAAAAAAATTTTTTTTTGCACTTGTAAACAAACTAACAATCAACCATTTTGTGATGGTTCACATAACAAGTAAATGAAAAATATAGAAGTAAGTAAAATTATTGATCCAATTTTAGCATCTGATGGTGCTGGAGTTAAATTAAAAAGAAGTATAGGAGTTGAACCAAATTATTTTGACCCCTTTTTAATGTTAGATGAATTTGGGTCAGACAATAAAGATGATTACATAGGTGGATTCCCTTCCCATCCTCACAGAGGAATTGAAACAGTTACTTATATGCTTCAAGGCGAGTTTGAACATGAAGATAGCACGGGAGCTAAAGGTAGAATGTCTTCAGGAGATGTTCAATGGATGAAAACAGGAAGTGGAATAATTCATTCAGAGATGCCTGCAATGTCTCAAGGTAGACTTCATGGGTTTCAGTTGTGGATTAACATGCCTGCTAAATTAAAAATGAGTAAGCCTAATTATATCTATATAGATGCTGATAAAATAAGTATTCATAAAGACGATGATAAACAAGTAAAAGTAATTGCTGGGAAATTTGAAATCGCAGAAGGTTCTGTTAAAGGCCATAACGTTGAACCAATTTATTTTGATGTTGAATTAAATAAAGATAAAGAATTTAATTTTAAAATACCATCTACTCACAACACCTTTATTTATTTAATCAATGGAGAAATAGAAATTGGTAAAAACAAACATGATCAAGTTAAAGACAGCACTTTAATACTGCTCACAAAGGGTGAAGATTTAAGCGTAAGAGCTAAATCAAATTCAAAATTCTTAGCAATCTCAGGAAAGCCAATTAATGAAGAGATAGCTAGAGGCGGTCCATTTGTGATGAATACCAAATCAGAAATCTTGCAAGCTGTCCAAGATTACCATAATGGTACATTTGTAAAATGAAAGCAGTAGAAATATCAAAAACTGGTGGACCAGAAGTCTTAGAAATAAAAGAAATTACTTTGGATAAACCTGGCGCGGACGAAGTAACAATTGAACATAAGGCAATTGGATTGAATTATATTGACACTTACCACAGATCTGGTCTTTACCCTTTAAAACTTCCATCTGGAATAGGTGTTGAGGGAGCAGGAATAATAAAAAAAATAGGATCTAATGTTAAAGAATTTAGTATTGGTGATAAAATTTCTTATTCTGGAGCACCATTAGGAGCTTATTCAACTCATAGAAATTATCCAACAAAAAATCTTGTAAAAGTTCCGAATAATATTGATCTTGAAGTTGCTGCAACTTTAATGACCAAAGGTTTAACTACTTTTTATTTGTTGCACAAAACTTATCCAGTTAAATCTGGAGAAACAATTCTATTTCATGCTGCAGCTGGAGGAGTTGGTCAAATATTTGGGCAATGGGCAAAAACTCTTGGATGTATAGTAATTGGTACTGTTGGAACTGATGAAAAAATAGATAAAGCTAAAAGTTATGGATATGATCATATAATAAATTACAACAAAGAAAATTTTTCAGAAAAAGTATTGGAAATTACAAATGGCAAAGGTGTTTCTGTAGTTTATGATGGTGTTGGTAAAACTACTCTTGAAGGTTCATTAAAATGTCTAAGTATAAGAGGAATGATGGTGTCTTTTGGAAATGCTTCTGGAGCTTTATCTCTAATAGATGTACCAAAATTGTTACAACCAAAAGGTTTGTATTTTATAAGACCTTCTATGCAACAATATTTAAGCAAGAAAGAAGAAATTAATGAAGGTGCAAAAATTTTATTTGAAAAAATTGGATCAGGAAAAATTAAAATTGAAATATTTAAAAAGTATAAATTAGATAATGTTGTAGAAGTTCATAAAGATTTAGAATCTAGAAAAATTCTTGGACCAGCTATAATTATACCTTAGTCTAAATCAATTTTCATATCTGACAAATGTAATTTTAACGTTTCAGTTGATAGATGAATATCTCTAATAAAAAATAGGACAGAAACTATCATTGCCAAACAGCATGAGCCAAAAATAATTCGTGCCAAAAAGATCATGTCTAAATAAAGAGCAAAAACTGTTAACATATTAAATAAAAATCCAAAACTTGCACACGCTAGAGTATATTTTAACCATTTAACTCTTCCATTTAAATTAATAAGCTGCTTTTCCCACTCTGGCGGAATATGTTTTTCCCAAACATATTCATCGTGTATTTTTCTTATTAGATTGCTCAGTGTATGAAAACGATTACCATAAACACTCATCAAAAGCGGTATAGCAGGAAACATTAAAGCAGTTACTGTATAATCTATATTCATAACGAATCAGTTTGATTATGAAACTAGCCTTTGCTATTTACAAGTAAATTTTAATGAAACAATTAAATCTCTTTATCGAATTAATAAGATTAAAAAAACCAATAGGTTTTATGCTTTTATTTTGGCCCTGTGCATGGGGGTTGACTATCGCTTATAATTTTTCAAATAACATTAATATTTATTTCTTTTATTTGTTTTTATTTTTTTTGGGTTCAGTCTTAATGAGATCAGCAGGTTGTATTGTAAATGATATCATTGATCAAGAATTTGATAAAAAAGTAGAAAGAACAAAAAATAGACCTATTGCTTCCGGCAAAGTTTCTAAAAAACTTGGGTTAATTTATGCTTTAATTCTTTGTTTGCTAGCTTTTTTAATTTTAATTAACTTTAATTGGTTCACCATTATATTAGCTCTAGGTTCTATGCCGCTTGCTTTTAGTTATCCATTAATGAAAAGATATACATATTGGCCTCAATTATTCTTGGGTATAACTTTTAATTATGGATTAATTTTAGGATGGGTTTCCATTAAAAATAGTTTAGATATTGTTCCAATAATATTTTACATTGGGGCCATATTTTGGACACTTGGATACGACACGATATACGGGTTTCAAGACATAAAAGACGATGAAATAATAGGTATTAAATCAACATCAATAAAATTTAAAAAAAAACCAATCTTTTTTTTAACAATATGTTATTCAATTTTTATTTTTATTACTTTGGTGGTAGGTATTTTAATGAAATTTAATTATATATTTTTTATAATTTTAATTTTTCCATTTTTACATTTATTTGTACATCAAATTAAAAAAATCAATATTAGTGATACTTCAAATTGTTTAAAAACTTTTAGAAGTAATAATTTTTTTGGCCTATTAATTTTATTAACCATTGTAATAGGAAAGGTTTAAATTAATGAACAACACTAATATTCTTAAAAGACTTTATCGAGATTATACAAGTAGGTTTTTAAAAAAAATATTAATTTCTGTTTTTTTTTCAATTCTTTTAGCCGGAAGTACTTCTGCAATTGCATATCTTCTTGACCCTGCAATTAAAAAAATATTTCTTGAAAAAGATCAAACATTAATTTTAATTATTCCTGCCCTAATAATTATTGCTTTTACAATTAAAGGTTTGTCTCTTTATCTTGCAAAAGTAATAATGATAAATGTAGCCACAGAAGTTAGCAGAAATATTCAATGTGATATGTTTCGTTCATTAATAAATGCTGATACTCAATTAATAGAAAATAAACATTCTGGAAAATTTATATCTAACCTTACAAATGATGTTAATATGATAACAAACCTAGTAAGCACTGCTATACTAAACCTATTTAAGGACAGTCTGACATTAATTGGGCTACTGACTGTTATGTTTTTTCAGAATTGGAAGCTCTCAATAATTGCATTAATAATGATTCCTTTAGCGTCTTTTGCTGCAAGAAGCTTAGGTAAAAGAATGGGCAAAGTTTCGACACAACAAATGGTAGAAGCTGGTTTTTTAAATACATTTTTAATTGAAGTTTTTAAAAATCACAAACTTATAAAAATATTTCAAAAAGAAAATTATGAAAATTCTAGAGCAGAAAAATTTATCGATGCTGTAAGAGTAAAAGCACAAAAAATTGCTATCGTATTTGTTAGAGCTTCTCCTATTATGGAAGTACTTACAGGTATAATGATTGGAATATTAATATTTTATTCTGGAAAACTTATAATAAATGACGAATTAAACATAAATAATTTTTTTTCTTTTTTGGCAGCAATGATGTTGGCATATCAACCAGTAAGATCTCTTGCAACTTTAAATATAGCTATCAGTCAAGGGCTAGCTAGTGCTAGAAGAATTTTGCCAATAATTGATGATAAAAATAAAATTGTTGATAATAAAGATAGCTCTGAAATTAAATTGATAAATGGAGATATTAATTTTAAAGATATTTATTTTCAATATAACAATAATGAAACTCAAGTTTTAAAATCTGTAAATTTAAATATTCTAGGTGGTAAAATGACATCCCTGGTTGGCCATAGCGGTGCTGGAAAATCAACTATTTTAAATTTAATTCCAAGACTTTACGACTGCACTTCTGGAGATATAATGATTGACAATCAATCAATATATAAATCAACAATATATTCCTTAAGAAAAAACATTTCTTTAGTTAGTCAAGACACTACTTTATTTGATGATACTGTGAAAAATAATATTGCGTATGCAAATTTTAATGCAAGTCAAAAAGAAATAGAAGAAGCGGCAAAATATTCTTATGCTGATGAGTTTATAGATAAATTACCAAACAAATATGACACTATAATTGGAGAAAATGGTATTAAACTTTCAGGTGGAGAAAAACAAAGGTTATCCATTGCAAGAGCAATATTAAAAAAAAGTCCTATTATACTTCTGGATGAAGCAACATCTTCTCTTGATTCAGAAACAGAAAGTAAAATTCAAAAAGCAATTAATTTTCTTACAAAAAATAGGACTACCATTGTAATTGCGCATAGATTATCAACTATTTTAAATTCTGATAAAATTTATGTAATTGAAGGTGGAAAAGTTATTAGTGAAGGAAGTCATAAAGAATTATTATTAAATTCATCTGTGTATAAAAATTTTTACGAAAAACAAATTAAAAAAAATTGATGATATTTTGTTATAGAATAATAATAAATTTTATAATAATTCTATCACCTTTAATAATATTAATAAGATTATTAAAAAAAAAAGAACATCCAATTAGATTTAAGGAAAAATTCTGCTTCTTTTCCAAAAAAAGAGGACAAGGAAAACTTGTATGGTTTCATGTAGCAAGTGTAGGGGAAATTCTAAGTATAATTCCTTTAATTGAAAAATTAGAAAAAAATAAAAACATAAATAGAATATTAATAACATCTTCTACATTAAGCTCATCAAATATTTTTTTAAAATTTAAATTTAAAAAAACTATTCATCAATTTTTTCCAATAGATTCAAATTTTTTTACTAAAAAATTTATAGAGTATTGGAAACCATCATTGGCTATTTTTGTTGAATCTGAAATTTGGCCAAATATAATATTGAATTTAAAAAGTAAAAATATTTCTCTCATTTTGTTAAATGCCAGAATAACTAAAAAATCTTACAAAAAATGGAAAAAAATATCCTTTTTTTCTAAATCAATATTTAATAAATTTGATGTTTGTTTAGCACAAAATGATGAAACAAAAAATTATCTTAAAAAACTAGGTGCAAAAAATATTAAAAAATTAGGAAATTTAAAGTTCTCTGAAACAAATTTAAAAAATACAAACAAAATTAGTAGAAACATTCAAAAATTTTTTAAATCAAAAAAAATATTATTTGGAGCAATTAGTACTCATCAAAATGAGGAAATGTTTTGTACAAAAATACATACTGATTTAAAAAAAAAATATATAAATGGAATTACTATTATCATTCCTAGACATATTCATAGAGCATCAGATATTAAAGAAAAAATAGAAAAATTTGGGTTGAAAGTTCATTTGCACAGTTCTAGCAAAAAAATAGATAATAAGATTGATATATACTTAGTGGACACTTTTGGAGAAACAAAATTATTTATAAAAATTTGTAAGATTGTTTTTTTAGGTGGTTCATTAATCCAACATGGTGGACAAAATCCTCTAGAAGCTGCGAGACTAGGGTGCAAAGTTATTCATGGTCCTAATATTGATAACTTTTTAGAAGTTTATAGTTTATTAAATAAAAATAATATTTCGTCAAAAATAAGAACTATAAGCCAAGCCAGAGGTATAGTTCAAAAAAGTTTAAGCAATAAATTTAGTTCTAATAAAATTAGAAAAAAATTAAATTCTATAGGAAATGAAGTATTATTAAACAATCAAAAGGAGATTAATAAATATATATAAATGAAATTTAAAAAGCCAAAATTTTGGGATAGTTCGGGATTTTCTTTTTGGGTTATTTTATTTTTTCCTTTTTCAATATTATTTTTATTATTTTCTATTATAAAAAAATTACAATCATCTAAAGATTTTCCAGTACCAATTATATGTGTAGGCAATATTTATCTAGGCGGCACTGGAAAAACACCCTTGGTGTCAGAAATTTTTAAAATTACTAAATTATTAGGAAAAAATCCTGCATTCGTTAAAAAATACTACGTTTATCTTAAAGATGAAATAACAATGCTAAAAAAAATAGGAAAAATTTTTGTTTCTAAAAACAGAATAGAGGCAATAGAATCTCTAATAAAAAATAAAAATGATTTGGCTATCTTAGATGATGGTTTTCAAGATTTTACTATAAGTAAAAATTTATCAATTGTTTGTTTCAATCAAGAACAATGGATTGGAAATGGTTTCATAATACCTTCTGGTCCCTTAAGAGAAAAACTTTCAGCATTAAAAAGAGCACATTGTGTTTTTATAAATGGAAAAGTTGATACTAGGATTGAAAATGAAATATATAAACAAAACAAGAAGATAAAAATTTATTACTCAAAATATAAACCTTTAGATATCAATAAATTTAAAAATAAAGCAATAATAGCTTTTTCTGGAATAGGTAATCCGACAAATTTTTTTAATCTATTGAGAGAAAATAATTTGCTTTTAAAAGAAGTATTTTATTATCCCGATCACCATAATTTTTCAAAAATAGAACTTGATAACCTAATAAATAAAGCAAAAATTAATAACGCAGTACTACTTACAACAGAAAAAGATTATTGCAGGATTGATAACAATTACAAAAAAAATGTTGAATTTTTAAAAATTGAATTAGAAATAGAGAATAAAAACAATTTTATAGAATTAATAAAGAAAAGTATATGAAAATTATAAAATATTTTTTTGAATTTATAATTATAATTTCTTTGTTTTGCATTTTTAAAATAATAGGACTTAAAAATGCATCAGGCCTCGGAAGTATTCTAGGAAAAATCATTGGTCCTTTTTTTAGATCAAAAAATATAATTAAACAAAATATTAAAATTGGATTAGGCAACCTTGACAAGAAAAAAGAGGAAGAAATCATAAATGGAATGTGGTCAAATATTGGGAGGACTTTTGCCGAATATATTTTTTTAAAAAATTTCAAATTAAATAAAACTGGTTTTAATCATATAAAAATCACAGGAATTGAATATATAGATCAAATAAAAAAATCTAATAAACCAGTAGTTTTTTTTTCAGGCCATTTTGCAAATTTTGAACTTATGGCTATGGAACTAGATAAATTTGGAATTAAACTTGCAGCGATTTATAGACCATTAAATAATTTTTTTTTAAATCCAGTCATGGAATATTTAAGAATAAAATACATTTGCCCCATTCAAATTCCAAAGGGTGTGTCTGGTTCTAGAGAAATAGTAAAAAAAATCAAAAATGGGTACAGTATTGCACTAATGGTAGATCAACGCGTTAGCGAGGGCCCAAGAATATCTTTTTTCAATAAAGAGGCGCATACAACTACTATTCCAGCACAAATAGCTCTCAAATATAATTGTAAACTAGTCCCAATATATATTGAAAGAAAAAACGGAATTAATTTTGAAATGGTTATTCATAAGCCATATGAAATAACAAAAACTGAAGTACATGAAGAAGACATAAAAAATAATTCTTTAACAATTAACGAAAATATTGAAAAAATGATTATTAAAAATCCAGCACAGTGGATTTGGACTCATGATCGTTGGAAATAATTTAACTCTTTTTGATTAATCCTTCTTTTCTCTTATCTGCTTCTACATAAGAGAAGTAAGCTTCTTGTAATTCTACATTCCAATACGTAAGTTTATCTAAATAAATTTTCTTACCTGATACTGCACAAATTACATGATCCCCGTCTTCTATTATTTTGAAATTATTTGGAAAATATTTTATTGTGGCTAATTTATTTTTCATTAGATAGAAAGATGATTATATATGATTATAAGTGTTATAGGAAGTGGTGGAAGAGAACATGCAATCTGCAAAAAAATATCTGAGTCCCCACAAGCAAGTAAAATTTATTGTATACCTGGCAATGCTGGAACAAGTGAAACAGCTGAAAATATTGAAATCGATATAAATAATTTTGATAAGATTAAGAATTTTTTAATAAAATCAAAAACTGATTTAGTTGTAGTTGGACCAGAAAAACCTTTGGTTAATGGAATAGTAAATTTACTAGAAAAAGAAAAAATTAAAGTCTTTGGCCCAAAAAAAATATCCTCTCAGCTTGAAGGATCAAAAATTTTCACAAAAAAAATTTGTAAAAAATATAACATTCCTACAGCAAATTTTGGTATTTTTAAAAATATTGAAGATGCAATTAAATTTTTAAAATCTAGCAATTTTCCAATTGTAGTTAAAGCTGATGGATTAGCTTCAGGCAAAGGAGTTTACATATGTGAAAATGCATATGATGCAAATGAAGCTGTAAAGGAAATATTTGGTGGAAAATTTGGTGAAACAAAAAATGTTTTAATTGAGGATTTTTTAAAAGGTGATGAAATGAGTTTTTTTGTAATATGTGATGGAAAAAACTTTAAAAAATTTCAAACTGCTCAAGATCACAAAAGAGTATTTGAAGGGGACAAGGGAAAAAATACAGGTGGTATGGGTGCTTATTCACCCTCAGGATTAATTAATTTTAATTTAGAAAAAAAAATAGTTGATAAAATTATTAGGCCTACTTTGAAAGCAATTAAAGATTTAGGAGAAAATTACAAAGGTTTTTTATATGCAGGTTTAATGATTAAAAATAATGAACCATACCTAATAGAGTATAATGTAAGAATGGGTGATCCAGAATGTCAAACTATATTGCCATTATTAAAAACAGATTTTCTTAAAATTATTAATTCGTGCTGTGATGGGAAATTAGATAATTTAATAATTGAGTGGAAAGATCAAAAAAGCCTGTGTGTCGTTGTTTGTTCTAAGGGATATCCAGAAAAGTTTCAAAATAACTTGAAAATAGATAATTTAAAAAAACTAAATTTAGATAAAAATGATTATGTTTTTCACGCAGGAACAAAAAAAAATAATGGTGATATTTTTTCAAATGGTGGTAGGGTATTAAACTTTGTTACCATTTCTTCAAGTTACAAAAAGTCAAGAGAAAAAGTATTAAAATTAATTAATAATTTAAATTGGTCCAATAGTTTTTTTAGAAAAGATATTGGATTTAAAGTCATAGATAAATGAGAATTATTGCTGGTGATTATAAAGGTAGAAAAATATTTGAACCTATAGACAAAGAAACAAGACCTTTAAAAGATTTAACTAAAGAGTCTATTTTTAATATTCTTGAACATTCTAAAAATGCAAAAGTTTCTATAAAAAAATCTAATGTTCTAGATATATTTTCAGGAACAGGGTCATTTGGCTTAGAATGCGTATCTAGGGGAGCTGCAAAAGTTTTTTTCATTGAACAACATAAACCGTCAATAAAAATTATAATTAAAAATATTGAAAAATTTAATTGTGAAAAAAAAATAAAATTATTTTCTAAAAATGTATTTGATTTAAAAAAAATTAAAAAAATTAGAGAAAATAAATTTAATATAATTTTTTTAGATCCACCTTATAAAGAAAAAAATATACCCCTGCTTCTAAATGAAATTAATCAAATGAAACTTTTAATTAAAGAAGGAATTATAGTTTTGCATAGACATAGAAAATCAAATGATAATTTTGATACTAGATTCAAAATTTTGAGAGCAGAAAATTATGGAATATCAAAGATAATTTTTGGTAAATTTATTTAAATTAAAATTTTTTTTGTCTCTTTTTTTATAAGTTCTACTGATGGTTGATCAAAAGGATTAACTTTTAAAGCTCTGCTTAATAAAATTGTTTCTAAAATAAAAAAACAAAATAATTCACCCAGAGTTTGTTCATTTTTTTTTTTCACAAAAAAACTTCTAAATGGGATTTGTTTTTTTTTAAATATTTTTTCTGTGGCTAATCTCTGTGCAAAGATTATTTCGTCAATACTTTTATTTTTTAAATATGAATGAGACTTTAATAAATTTGACTTATAAATTTTTTCTGATTTATGATTAAAAACATCAAAAAATGTAAAAAAATTGTTTTTTGGCCCGTCTAGATAAAATTGCATTACACTATGATTATCTCTAGGCATTTGTGAAACTATAGGAAGAATACCTTTTGATTTTTTCCCTAAACTTTCAGCTACAAGTTGTTGATACCAATAAAAAAAACTTTGGGAATCCTCATTATAATTTAAAATTACAGAATTGGTTTTTCCTTTTTTTACACATTGTAAGATTCCTTCTACATTGCTAATTAAATTATTAATAAATTTTTTATTGTTAATTAGGTAATTAAACTGTTTAAATTTTTTTTCATTTAAACCCATAAGTTCTGCTGGCAACATTCCAACCTCTGAAAGAACCGAATAACGACCACCAATATAATTTTTGTGTTCAATTATTTCGCATTTCATTTTTTTGGCAATTTTTCTTAAATAGTTGTTTTTATTTTCTGTGATAAAAATACAATTTTTGTTTATTTTTTGAATGTTGAAATTGGTTATTGTTTCTAATGTGTTTCCAGATTTTGAAATAATTAAATTTAAAATATTTTTTTTTTCGGATTTTTTATTAACTCCTGATTTTAGATTATTTAAAAAAATAAATTTTTTTTTTATTTTAAATTTTAAAAAATTATAAATTGCTTCTGCGCCAAGTATAGAACCACCCATTCCTATAATTCGGTAAATTGAAAATTTTTTTAGTTTAGAGATTTTTTTTAAATCAAATGAATATTTGTATTGATCTGATAAACTTAAAAGTACTTTTTCTTTCTCAAGAAAATAGTTTTTTTTAATATTATTAAAAATATTTTTTATACTATTTTTCTTTTTATATGGGAAATTATTAAAATTAATATTTTTAGTTAACATTAATTTTCTTTAATTTTTTTTAAAACAAAACTTTCTATAGAATTTAAATCAGATGTATCACTTGTGTTTTCTGTATTATTTTCCACCCCAAATAATTTTTCAATATCATCTTCAATTTGAACTTCAGTTACTTTAGTTGATTCGTCAAAAGGCACCGGCAAATCTGTAAAATCTGGAGGTAATACCAGTGGGTTTTTTTTTTGAACTAAAAATTCATCACTATTTTCTTGTTTGACTCCGCTTACAGCATTTTTAAGCGATTGGCATGAAGTTGCCATTAACATCATTAATAAAATTAAAAATATATTATTTTTTTTCATTTCTTAGATGTTTTATTAAAAATAAATTCAGCAATAATAAGGCATATCACACCTACAGATATAAATACATCGGCAACATTAAAAATAAACCAATGAAAATCATTAATATGGAAGTCTATAAAGTCTGGGACTGCTGAATAATATATTCTATCAAAAAGATTTCCTGATGATCCTCCTAAGATACAAGTTAAAAAATAAGCCTTAATATCATTTGATTTTATTATCATGATTAAAATAACTAAATTTATAATAATTATTAAAATGGTAATAATATTATAAACAGAATTTTGTTCAAAAGAGAATAATCCAAAAGCTACACCTTTGTTCCAAATTAAATATAATTTTAGAAAAGAAAAAATATATATATCTACCTCATTATTTATTTCTACAAAGTTAAGAATATAAATTTTTGATATTCTATCTAAAATAAAAATAAAGATAACAATTGCTGAGTATAAAAAAAATTTTTTAAAATTAATTTTTAACATTTAATTTTAAATTAAACTGAATGTCTTTCGCATTGATTTTTACTAATTTTCCAACATACTGGACATTTTTGTCCTTCAGCTTTTATTGTTTTAACAACAACTTCGTCTGATTTACTTTTTTCAATTTTTGCATCAGATGTTATGCATAACTCAGAAAAATCTACACCTTCAGTAAGTTTAATCATTTTTTCATTCAAGTTTATTACTAAATTTGCTTCTAAACTTGAACCTATTTCTTTAGCTGCTCTTTTAAGTTCAATGCTGCTATTGCATATTTCTCTTATCTTAATCAATTCATTCCATTTGTTTTTTAAATCTTTATTATTCCATTTAGAAGGAATACTTGAAAAATTTTCAAGATGGATACTTTTATTAATATTAACTTTTAATAATGAATAAATTTCTTCTGTAGTAAAAGATAATATTGGTGCAAACCATTTCAATAGAATTTCAATAAGAACATTTAAAAATACTATAGTAGATTTTCTTTTTGTACTATCAAGCACATCACAATATAAAGTATCTTTTCTTATATCAAAATAAAATGCTGACAAATCTACTGTGCAAAAATTTAATAAATCTTTGTACAAAGTGTGAAAATTATAAGATTTAAAATTTTTTTCAAAATTTATGTTAAGATTATATATTTTGTGCAGCATAAATTGCTCTAATTCTGGTAGTTTGCCAATATCTATCTTGTCAAAATCTATTTTTTCAAATTTGTCATTTAAATTTCCAAGAATATATCTAAATGTATTTCGTATTTTTCTATATGACTCTGCATGTTGTTCTAGAATTAAGTAATCTATTCTTAAATCTTCTGCATAGTCAGATGCAGCTACCCAAATTCTTAAAATATCAGCTCCGTATTTTTTTAATATATCTTCTGGTGATATGATATTGCCTAGTGATTTTGACATTTTCAAACCTTTTCCATCAACTACAAATCCATGTGATAAAATTGAATCAAATGGAGCTCTTCCTCTAGTTCCACACGACTCTAATAAAGAAGAATGAAACCATCCTCGATGTTGATCTGATCCTTCAAGATACATAGAGGCTGGCCATTTTAAATCTTTTCTTTTTTCAAGAACATAAGCATGAGTTGAACCACTATCAAACCACACTTCTACAATATCGCTCATTTTTTCGTAGTCTTCACTTTTATATTTTTTTCCTAAAAACTTTTGCGTATCATTTGTAAACCAACAATCAGCTCCTTCTTTCTCAAAAATATTTGCAATATTTTCAGTAACTTTTTCATCAAGCAAAATTTCATTTGTTTTTTTTGATATAAACACAGGAATTGGCACACCCCAAACTCTTTGTCTTGAAACACACCAGTCTGGCCTTGTTTCTATCATTGATTTTAATCTTTCTTTTCCTTTGCTGGGATAAAATTTAGTATCATCAATCGCTTTTAATGCTTTCTTTCTTAATCCATGACTTTCCATTGAAATAAACCACTGGGGAGTAGCTCTGTGAACAAGAGGTGCTTTTGAACGCCAAGAATGAGGATATTGATGAACTAACTCTCCGCTAACTAATAAATTTTTTTGCACTTTTAATTTTTCAATAATTATTTTATTGGCTTTAAAAATATGAACACCTTCAAATAAAGGAACATTTTTAGTATACTTTCCATCATCATCTACTGTTTCTAATGCTTTAATTCCATTTTTTAAACACAAGTTAAAATCATCAGGACCATGACTAGGGGCACAATGTACTATACCAGAGCCTTGATCTGTTGTTACAAAACTTGCTTCCAACATTGGAATATCATAATTAAAACCAATTTCAGAAAACGGATGTTTGCAAATAGTTCCTTTAAAATCTTTACCAGAAAATTCTAAAATTTTTTTAAATTTTTTTATTTTACATTCTTCTAAAACTATTTTTAATAAATCTTCTGCTAATACAATTTGTCTTCCATTAAAATCTGAATCATCTTCAATTTTTATAATTAAATATTTCAGCCTTTCATTATAAGCTAGTGCTTTATTTGCAGGAATTGTCCAAGGCGTAGTAGTCCAGATTATAATTTCGCTATTATTTAATTTTTCAATTTTAGATTTTTTTACTTTAAATGATGTGTAGATTGTATCTGATTTATGATCCAAATATTCAACTTCAGCATCTGCTAAAGCTGTTTTTTCAACTGTTGACCATAAAACTGGTTTATATCCTCGATATAAACTTCCTTCTTTTAAAAATTTTCCAAGTTCTCTAACAATTTGAGCTTCAGCATCAAAAGTCATAGTGGAATAATAATTTTCCCAATCTCCGATAACGCCTAATCTTTTGAATTGCTTTTTATGAACTTCAATCCATCCACTGGCAAATTCTCTACATTCCTTTCTAAATTCATTTACAGAAATTTCATTTTTATTTTTTTTATTTTTTTTATACTGCTCTTCAATTTTCCACTCAATAGGCAAACCATGACAATCCCATCCGGGAACATAAACAGAATCTTTTCCACTCATTTGATGAAATTTTACCACTAAATCTTTAAGAATTTTATTGAGAGCTGTGCCCATGTGTATATTTCCATTTGCATAAGGTGGTCCATCATGAAGTACAAATTTTTCTTTGCCTTTGCTTCTTGTTCTTAAATTATTATATAAATCAATTTTATTCCAAAAATCTACAATCTCTGGTTCTTTATTTGGTAAATTAGCCTTCATTGAAAATTTTGTTTTCGGTAAGTTAATATCGTCTTTGCCCATAAATTAATTTAATTTTTTTGCTAATTTTAAATCAGAGTTAATTTGTTTTTTTAATTGATTAATATTTTTAAATTTTCTTTCTTTTCTTATAAAATTTATAAACTCAATAGTTAAGTGCTTATTGTAAAGATTTCCTGAAAAATTGAAAATATATACCTCTAAAAGTATTTTTTTTTGATTAAAAGTCGGTCGATAGCCTATATTAGCTATTCCTTTTAAAATTTTTGCATTATTTTTTTGATAAATTTTAACTGCATAGACTCCAAGCTTAGGAATAACATAATCTTTAATATCCATGTTACATGTTGGGAATCCAATTTTTTTACCCATTTGTCTTCCCTTTTCTACTTTACTTTCGATGCTCCATTTTCTTGAAAGAAGTTGATTTGCATATTCTAATTTGCCGTTAGATAAAAGATCTCTAATTAGTGTGGAAGAAATTACTTTTTTTTTTAATACTAAAGGTTTAGGTTTTTTAATTTTAAAATTGAATTCTTTTTCATTTTTTATTAATTGTCTTACATTGCCTTCTCTTTTATGGCCAAATCTAAAATTATCACTTACAAATATATATTTAGCTTTTAAACTTTTATATAAAATATCTCTAATAAATCGATAAGATTTAATTTTCGAAAATTTTTTATCAAATTTTTTAATAATAACAAAATCAATACCTAGTTTTTTTAGAAATTTTTTCTTTTGATTTAAATTAGAAATTCTAAAATTTTTTATATTTTTGTTAAAGTACATTTTGGGAACTGGCTCAAAAGTTACAATGCCAATTTTTAATTTAAATTTTTTTTTATAATTATTTGCAGACTTAAATAATTTTTGATGACCTAAATGAAGTCCATCAAAATTACCAATTAATAATATTGAACGCTTATGAATTTTTGAAATTTTAAAATTATTGTAAAATTTTATTTTATTCACCATTTTAATTCACTTTGCATAAAGTTTATGACAACTTTATAATTTTTAGAAACTTTATCTATTCCTTCCTTTTTAATTTCTTCTTTATGAATACCATTTGCAATTATCATAGAATCATAGTTCATGTTGTTGGCGCCTTTTATGTCTGTATTTAAATTATCTCCAATAGCTAATATTTTTTTATTATTATTATCTATTGATTGGTTATAAACTTCTGGAAAAGGTTTACCAAAGTAAACTACTTGTCCTCCCATTTTTTTAAAAACCATTGCAACAGAGCCGGCGCAAAATTCTCTTTTTTCTCCTCTATCAACTACTAGATCGGGATTAGTGCAAATCATTTTTTTTGAGATAAAGTTACTAAGCAATTCTTTATAATAATTTAAATCTTGATCATATTTGTCAAACAAACCTGTACATAAAAAGTAGCTACATTCATTAATATTTTCTTTTTTGTTTTCTTTAAAATTAAAAAATAAATCAAAGTCTCTCGGTGGTCCAATATGATAGAATGTATCATTTAAATGATTTTTTTTTAAATAATTTAAAGCTGCCTCACCTGAAGTATAAACTTTTTCTAAAATATTTTTATCCATACCCATTTTTTCTAAAAATATTTTTACAGTATTATTTGGGCGAGGTGCATTAGTAAGAAGCACATAATTCTTTTTTGCATTACTGATTTCAATCAATGTCTTAATTGCATCTTCGTAAAGTCTAATCCCGTTATGAATTACTCCCCATAAATCTATAAAAAAAAAATCATAATTTCCTACAATAGATCTCAACCCTATATTATCTAAATTCTTAGTCATCAAATGAGATATAACCCAAAAAAGCTACAATTTCTCTCGTTTTTTGAACTACATATTTTTGCTTGAGTGACTTGAAATAGCAAAGACTGGTGGCTATATGACTCGCATACTAATAGGAGAATTTATGAAATTTAAACCGTTACATGATCGGGTATTAATTGAAGTTTTAGATGGCAGTGAAAAAACTGCAGGGGGGATCATTATCCCAGATACAGCTCAGGAAAAGCCTCAAGAAGGTAAAGTAATAGCAGTAGGCAAAGGAGCAAAAACAGAAGATGGAAAAATAATTCCAATGGATGTTAAGGTTGGTGACAAAGTTTTATTCGGTAAATGGTCAGGAACTGAAGTCAAAATTGATGGTAAAGAATTCAGCATAATGAAAGAATCAGACATTATGGGAATTTCAAGTAAATAATTTTAAAAAAGGAGAATAAAATGGCAAAAATTGTAAAATTCGACTCTGACGCAAGAGCAGCAATGATTAAAGGTGTAGATATTCTTGCGAACACAGTCAGGGTTACACTTGGACCAAAAGGACGTAATGTTGTAATTGACAAATCTTATGGTGCTCCAAGAACAACAAAAGATGGAGTGACGGTCGCAAAAGAAATAGACCTTGAAGATAAATTTGAAAATATGGGTGCACAAATGGTTAAAGAAGTTGCTAGCAAAACTAATGATGAGGCTGGTGACGGAACAACTACAGCAACTATTTTGGCTCAATCCATTGTTAAAGAAGGATGTAAATATGTAACGGCTGGAATGAATCCAATGGATGTTAAAAGAGGTATTGATGCAGCTGTAGAAAGTGTTAAAGCAAAACTAATTTCTTCTGCAAAAAAAGTAAAAGATAGCGATGAAATTGCTCAAGTTGGAACAATTTCTGCTAATGGCGATAAAGAGATTGGAAACATGATTGCCAAAGCAATGCAAAAAGTTGGTAATGAAGGTGTTATTACTGTTGAAGAAGCAAAAGGAATTGAAACAGAACTTGATGTTGTTGAGGGTATGCAGTTTGATAGAGGTTATCTATCACCATACTTTATAACAGACGGAAATAAAATGGTTACTGATCTTGAAAATCCTTTTGTTTTACTTCATGAAAAAAAATTAACAAACCTACAGCCAATGGTTCCTTTGTTAGAAGCTGTTGTTCAAGCTGGAAGACCACTAATGATAATTTCTGAAGATGTCGAAGGTGAGGCACTTGCAACTTTAGTAGTTAATAAACTTAGAGGTGGTTTAAAAGTTGTAGCAGTAAAAGCTCCTGGTTTTGGTGATAGAAGAAAAGCTATGCTTGAAGATATTGCTATTTTAACTGGTGGTCAGGTTATATCTGAAGATTTAGGTATTAAATTAGAAAATGTAAAACTAACTGATCTTGGGTCTTGCAAAAGAGTTAAAGTTGATAAAGATAACAGCACAATTATAAGCGGAACGGGTAAAAAAGCTGACATAGAAGCTAGATGTGCACAAATTAAACAACAGGTAGAAGAAACAACATCTGACTATGATAGAGAAAAACTACAAGAAAGATTAGCTAAACTTGCGGGTGGTGTTGCTGTAATTAAGGTTGGTGGCGCAACTGAGGTAGAAGTTAAAGAAAGAAAAGATAGAGTTGAAGATGCATTAAATGCTACTAGAGCTGCTGTTGAAGAAGGAATAGTAGTTGGTGGAGGCTGTGCTCTTTTGTATGCAGCTCAAGAACTAGAAAAACTAAAAGTGAAAGGTGATGACCAAAAAGCTGGGGTTGACCTAGTTAAAAAAGCATTGGAAAGTCCAATTAGACAAATAACAATGAATGCCGGAGTTGACGGCTCAGTAGTTGTAGGGAGACTAATTGAAAAAAATAAACCTACACAAGGATATGATGCACAAACAGAAGAATATTGCGATATGTTTGAAAAAGGCATTATAGATCCTGTAAAAGTTGTTAGAACTGCCTTACAAGATGCAGCTTCAATAGCTGGACTGCTGGTAACAACAGAAGCTATGGTTGCTGATAAACCAGAAGAAAAAAATGGTGCTGCTGGCGGTATGCCTCCTGGAGGAGGTATGGGTGGTATGGGTGGCATGGGTGGCATGGGTGGCATGGGAATGTAATTTCTTGCCAAACAGAGAATATTCTAAATACATACGCTAAACAAAATTAGAACCTCCGGAACGAAAGTTTTGGAGGTTTTTTATTTGTATTATAAATATATTTTTAATAATCATAAATAACTATTATAATATAATTCACTTTTCTGAACAAAAAATTAATATTAGGTCTTAGAAAATATCTTGCCTACAAAAAATAATCCTAAAGCAACAGCAGGTCCTATGCCAAAAGCAAATAATAAAGTTCCTATCCCAACAGTTCCTCCCAAATACCATCCAATACTAACAACTGTGATTTCTAAAAAAGCTCTTATTGCAGCAATTGGAAAATTTGTTTTTCTTTGTATTCCAGTCATGAGACCATCTCTTGGTCCTGGTCCTAAATTAGCAACTAAATAAAAACCACTTCCTAATCCAACTGTCAAAACTGCAAAAAAGGCTAAGAACAATTGAGAAATATAATTTTGTGGGGTGGCTATTAAAGCTATTGAAACATCTATCATGACAGCAACTATTAACGCATTAAGCAAAGTTCCAATTCCTGGCTTTTGATTTAAAAATAACCATAAAAATAAAACTCCTAAGCTTATAAAAAATGTAATTGTTCCAATTGAAAAATCTACATTTAAAGAAATGCCCTCTGCAAGAACAGTCCAAGGTGAAGCTCCAGTAAATGAAACTATCAATAATCCTTCGCCTAATCCAAATAATGTTAATCCAAAGCATAAAAAAAGAAAAGTAGAAATCTTTGGTTTAAGGTTCATGGGCTTTTTTGAGCTCCATGAAACTTTGGGAATATTCTTAATTGTTAAAAACATATTTATTTACTCGTACTTACAATTTACCTGGTTATTTTTCCATAAAATATTAATAATCTATTAATTAAATAATTTTAAAATGACCCAAATTAAAAATGTAAATTTTTTAATAATTTTAGCAGTATGTTTTTCTTTAGTATTTGGAATTTTAATTAGATCATACAACATTAACTATGAAGACTTTTGGTTTGATGAAATTTTGGGCTTTTGGATAGCTGATCCTTATATTTCGATTGGTGAAAGTATAGATAGACATAATAGTATAGAACAAATTCCGTTTTTTTTTAGTTTATTGCTTAAATTTATTCACTTAATTTTTGGTTATGAAACTTACGTAGGCAGATACTTATCTCTATTTTTTAGTATTTTAAGTATATTTTCAATTGTTTACCTCTCTTTAATAATTAAAAGAAATAACTCTTATATTCTATCACTATTTCTTGTTAGCACTAATGTATTTCTAATAATTTACTCTCAGGAACTTCGAGCATATTCATTAGTTTTTTTTCTATCCACATTGAATCTAATTTTTTTTTTTAAAATGATTAATTTAAAAAATAATAAAAAAGTTACTTTTATAATTTTTACTTTTTTACAAATTTTAATGATCCTAAGTCACCCATTCACCTTAATAATTTTTTTTTCAATTGTATTATTTTTAGTTTTTGAATATTTAAAATTTAATAAAAAATTTAATGAGTTAAACTATTCAATGTTAATAACTTTAATATTTATAATATTTTATTATTTTTTTTATTTTTCTAATACAAATACGTATCCATCTTGGATTGAACAACCGGAACTTAAATTTTATACTAATTTTTATTTTTCTAAATTTTTTGGATCAAGACTTGTTGGTTTAATTTATTTAATAATTTTGCTATATTTAATAATTATCTTTTTTAAAAAATTTATTAAAAATTCAGATAACATAAATATTTTACTAGCAATTATTATTTTATCCTATTTTCTGCCATTAACTTATGGTTATCTTTTTAGTCCTATTTTATTTCCTAAATATATAATTTTTGTACTAGCTCCGATAATTACATTAATGTCTTATTTAATATTTGAAATTAATAATAAAAAATTAAAAAAATTTTTGATTTCTACCTTAGTGATTTTTACACTTGGGAACCAATTCACTGAAACTAATATTAAACAATTTTTTAACGAAAGATCATTTCATAAACCTCAATTTACGTTAACATTTAAAGAAATACAAAAATCTGAAGAAAAATATTTTACTTTTGATCTTAATTTTGCTCCAAATGCTAAAAATAGTGCATCTAAAGCCTTAAAAAACTATTCCCTTAAATTAATAAAAAAAAATAATTTAAATATAGATTTTATGTACAATGAAGATTTTATTAACTCAAATACCAATAAAATTTGGTTAATTTGTTTGCCTGATGTGATGATTTCTAAATGCAGTCATCCTGGAAAAAAATTTAACGTAATTATTTTAAAAGAATTAAATTTTGTTGGTATAAATTTACGACTGGTAAATAAAATTTAAACTTATTTTATAATTAAAATTTATATGAAAAAATATATATACATTTTGCTTTTATTTCTTTTGTCATTTCAAACTCAATCACATACATCTGATTATAAAAATATATCAAAAATTGAAATGGAAATTTTCAGAAACAATAAGTCTATCGGTTATAGTAATTATTATTTTGAACATGAAGATGATTCTATGACAGTAAAAAACTACACTCAGTTTAAAGTTAAATTATTAGGTGCAGATATTTTTTCTATTTCAAGTAAAGCCATAGAAAAATATGAAGATAACAAATTGGTTTTTTTTAAATCAAATACATTTCAAAATAGCAAAGAAAAATTTGTAAATCTAAAATATGATGAAAAGTTAAATAAATTTATAATAGAAGGATCTTCTTTTAAGGGTGAGGCAAATACAAATAATGTTATTGGAAACTGGTGGAACAATAAAATATTAGTTGCAAATAGCCAAATAAGTCCTCTTTCAGGAAGTGTAAAAGAACAGACCGTAAATTTGTTAAGAAAAGAAATAATTGAACTTTATGGTAAAAGCTATGAAGTTTTGCATTACAAACTTAAATCAAAAAATGAAAATTTGCCAAAAAATAAAAAACTTAACTTTGATATTTGGCTAGATCCACAAAAGAGTTTGATAGTTAAGATTGCTTATGAAAGAATGGGTAAGTGGGAATATAGATTAAAAAATTTTGAATAACTAATGTCAATCTGGGGAAGTTTAATTGGTGGAATGGTAGGTTTGTCTCTTGGGGGACCTTTTGGGATGCTACTAGGTTCTATAATTGGAGGAAAAATTTCGCGTACAAAATTTGGTGCTAAGAATTTTGGTACATTTGCTCAACCACAACAAGTTTTTGCTTTATCTTTAATAGTGCTGTCAGCAAAACTAAGTAAAGCAGATGGTCAAGTAAGCAAAGAAGAACTGATTGCTGTAAGAGATAAACTAAAAATACCTAAAAATGAAATAAATAGTGTTGGAAAAATATTTAATAAAGCTAAGGAAGAAAGTTCGGGTTATGAGCCATACGCTCAACAAATAGCTCAAATTTATAAAAACAATTTAAATGTATTAGAAGAAGTCATTAATATTCTTTTTTATATTGCTGAAGCTGATGGAAATATAAGTCAATCTGAATCAAATATGATTCAACGCATATCTCAAATTTTTGGTCTAAGCCAATCACAATTTAATTCAATTAGAGAGAGCAGAAAAAGCTCTGACAAATTAAACCCTTACATAGTTTTAGAAAGTAAACCCGAGGAAGATCTTCAAACTATTAGAAAAAAATATCTTAAATTAAGCAAAGAACATCACCCAGATATATTAATAAGTAAAGGTGTGCCTAAAGAAGTTATTGAAGAAAGTAAAAAGAAAATGAGAGCAATAAATTCAGCTTGGGATCAAATTCAAAAACTTAAAACTAACTAAAATTGTTCAGATTCTGTTGAACCTTCCATTGCTGTAGTTGAGCTTTTTCCTGAACTAATAGTGTTCGAAACTGCATCAAAATATGAAGTTCCAACTTCTCTTTGATGTTTAACGCTTGTATAACCATCTTTTTCTCTTGCAAATTCTTGTTCCTGAATTTTTGAATAAGCTGTCATACCTTGTGACTTATATTTCTCTGCTAATTCAAATATTGCAATATTTTGAGTATGAAAGCCAGCAAGAGTAATAAATTGAAATTTATATCCCATTTCACTAATTTTAATTTGGAAAGAAGCTATATCTTTGTCCGATAAATGTTTTTTCCAATTAAATGATGGTGAACAGTTGTATGCAAGAATTTTTCCTGGAAATTTTTCGTGGATCGCATCAGCAAATTTTTTTGCTTCTGCAAGATTAGGAGTAGCTGTTTCACACCATATCAAATCTGAATATGGAGCATAGGATAATCCTCTTGAAATTGCTTGTTCAATTCCGTGTTTAACATAAAAGAATCCTTCTGGGGATCTTTCACCTGTCAAAAATGGTTTATCATTTTCATCATGATCATTTGTAATTAATTTTGCAGCATTAGCATCAGTTCTAGCTAAAATAATTAATGGTACATCAGCAATGTCTGCCGCAAGTCTTGCAGCCTTTAAATTTTTTATCATAGTACCAGTTGGAACTAATACCTTTCCTCCCATGTGCCCGCATTTCTTTTCACTAGCAAGTTGATCTTCAAAATGAACACCTGCCGCTCCAGCTTTTATAAATTTTTTGGTTAACTCAAAAACATTTAGTGGTCCACCAAATCCTGCTTCGCCGTCTGCAATTATAGGTAACATATAATCAACTTTATCTTTTGACTGCATATCTCCATCTTTAATTTCCATATGCTGAATTTGATCCGCTCTAATCAATGCATTGTTCATTGCATCAACTAGTTTTGGAGCACTATCAAAAGGATATAGAGATTGATCTGGATACATCTCGCCTGCACTATTTGAATCAGCTGCAACTTGCCATCCACTTAAATATATTGCTTTTAAGCCGGCTTTAGCATGCTGTACTGCATGATTTCCTGATAAAGACCCTAGTGTATTTATATAAGATTCAGAATTAAGAAGTTTCCATAACTTTGTAGACTGATGTTTGCACATTGAATGTTCAATTTTTATCGATCCTTTTAATCTTTCTACTTCTTCGGCAGTATAGTCCCTTCTAATTCCAGAAAATCTTTTTAAATTGTATAACACTTTTGCTTCTGAGCTCATGTATATCTTTCTAAGATAAATTATTGAAAATTTAAATGGGTCTTATTTGTCTTCTGTATATTCGTTAGTATACTCATTCATACCGCTTGAACCCCAATCACAATGATCATCTCTTAAATAAATCCCAGACTTATTGTATTGTCTTTGGTCTTCCTTTTGAGTGATTTTAGACCCACTTCCTTGATTGTTGCTATTGTTTTTGTCATTCATGTAAACTTTATAATTTACAAGATTTACTATTGCTATAAAAATGCTTAAAATGCTTGTAAAATCAAGTAATTTGTTGTAAATAATAATTTACAAAATTTACAAATAGAAAATATGAGTCAATTAGATTTAAAAATTGGTCCAAAAATAAAGGCTTTTAGAAGACAATTAGGTATCCAAGCTAATAAACTTGCTGAACAATTAAATATTTCACCAAGTTATTTAAATTTAATTGAGGGTGGAAAAAGAAAAATAGATGGTGATTTGCTTTTAAAAGTTTGTCAAGAATTAAAAATTGAGCTATCAGATTTAACATCAAAATCTGATCTTAATTTAGTAAATAACATTTCCGAACTACTTGATGATCAGTTATTTGAAGACTTAGATATTCTTGGTCCCGAAGTTCAAGATTTAGTCAATACTAACCCAAAAATTGCAAGAGCTTTAATTAAATTGGGAGACAATTTTAAACAAAAAGACCATGAAATAATTAATAAAGTTGAAAATTTATCAGGAAAAATAATTGATAGTAGAAAAGCATCTTTCCCAGGAGAAGTTATTTCAGATTTTCTACAAGAAAATAAAAATTATTTCCCTAAGCTTGAAGAATTTGCAAACAAAGTTTTTTCTAAAGTTCACAAAAATAACAGAACAAGATATATAGCTTTATGTGATTATTTGAAAACAGAATATTCAATAACTGTTAAAGATGTCATACCTGAAGAAGGAAAACCTTTTTCAAAAATTTATAACAAAAATAAAAAAGAGCTTTTATTAAGTGACTTTAATTCATTAGAAACAAAAAAATTATATGCCGCGGCACAAATAGCTCAGGAAGGGGCGATAAATGAAATTAACGAATATTTATCAAAATTTTCTTTTCCATCTAAAGAATCTGAAAAGTTGACTCAAATTGCTTTATTAAATTATTGTGGTGCTGCAATTTTAATGCCTTACAAATCATTTCATACGGAATGTAAAAAACTTAAGTACGATTTAGAGCTTTTACAAAATACATTTGCAACTTCTTTTGAACAAGTAGCTCATCGAGTGACTTGTTTACAAGACCCCAAATTACCGGGAATACCTTTTCATATGTTAAGAGTTGATATAGCTGGCAATATTTCAAAAAGATTTTCCTTATCAGGAATAGAAATACCAAGATATGGTGGAGCATGTCCTAGATGGAATGTTTACTCTGCATTCACAAGACCTGGCAAAATACAAGCTGCTGTTAGTAAAATGTCTAACGGAGAAAAATATGTTTGTATTGCGAGAACAGTTGAAAAAGGAATTGGAAGATTTGGCCAATCAAAAAGTATTTTGTCAATTGGTCTTGGCTGTGAAGCGAAATATGCAAAAGATTTTATTTATACCGAAAATATGGATATTGCTAATAAAAAGACAGAAATACCAATTGGAGTATCCTGTCGAACTTGTGACAGATTAGATTGCTCTCAAAGAGCTTTTCCTCCATTACATAAAAAATTTGATGTAGACGTTAATAATAGAGGAGTATCAGTTTTTGTTAGCGATAAAATATAAATTTAATCTTTTTTTTCTCTAGTTCTTGCTACTAATCGAGTAAGAGAATCTACCATGATGTCAGAAGCTTTGAATATTTCATTAGATTTAAATTCATGTGATAAATTTTTTTCTGGGTTAGATTTATCTTCAATTACAATTCCTTCATCAGGTAAATTATTTTTAATATAAATTAAAAGTAACCATTCATCATCATTAGATTCGTCCCATTTAATAAAAATTTCACCAGTTTCGAATCTTCTATCTATGCATCTAAAAATTGACATATGTTTTGTGATATGTCTTTTATTTAATTGAAACACTAGACTGTTGGCGCTCCTATAAAAACTTTCAAGAGAAAGTTCAATTTTTTGTCTTGCAATAGTATAGTCTTTTTCTTTTTGTAAAAGCGTTTCTCTATCATCGTCTTCTTGAATTTTTACACCTAAAGCTTCTACTCTCTCTCTAATTTTCTGGTCTCTGATAACTCTATATTTTGCTTTTAATTTTTCTATTCTCTCTTGAAGACCAGCATAGTCTTCTCTTTTTTCTTTGAGTGAAATTTTTTCTAATTTTTCAAGTTCTTTTACTTCTCTAATTCTAAATTTTTCTATTTGCTTATCTAGTTTTAATTGTATTAAAAATTTTCTCTGCTTCTCAGCTTGTTCTTGTCTAACAATTGCTTGCTCTTTTCTTAAAAATAATTTTATATCTTTAACTATTGCTTTTTCTATTTTTATGTCTTCCTTAATAGCTTGTTCTTTAAGTTTAATTTTTAGGTCTTCTTCTGCTTTAGCCTCTCTGTCTCTTTTTATTCTTTCTTTTTCTATGCTTTGAATTTCTTCTAATTTTTTTCTTTTTTTTTCTTCTTCTTTAATAATATTATAATCTTCAATTGTATCTTTAATTTTTTGAAAAAAACCTTTAAAAAAAATTTTTGCATTTTCAAAAAAATTGAAATTAAATTTTGGTTTTAATTTTTCTTGGAATCTAATAATTTTTAGTATTGCATTTTTAGAAGTAAGTGGAATTTTTCTTTGTTTCTTTTTAATTTTTTTTTTTAAGAATTTTGATTTTCTTTTAACTTTAAAAACTTTTTGATTAATTAGTTTTTTAA
>CACJGR010000004.1 GCA_902592985.1 uncultured Pelagibacteraceae bacterium
ATAGCCATTTTTGATTCTGTAACAGTATCCATTGCCGATGATAAAAGTGGTATTTTTAAGGATAAATTTTTAGATAGTTCTATAGATGTGCTTACCTCTGAAGGAAGTACATCAGAGTACTTGGGTGTTAATGTTACATCATCAAAGGTGAGTGCTTCTTTTATAGGAATCATAATCATTTATATATGATTCACTAAAAAATTAAAGTCTCTATCTTAAATTTTTACAAATAATAAAACTTTCTTTAGAATTTTTTCTACTGGACTTTGGTTTAAAGACTTTAACTTTTTTAAAAATTAATTTTGCTTTTGTAACTATTTCATTAAATGTAGAGCCCATAAAAATTTTTGATATAAATTTCCCATCATTATTTAATACTTTTTTAGAAAAGAGCATTGCTTCCATGCATAGTTCACCAGTATAAATTGCATCAATATTTTTGTTTCCTGTTGTGTTTACTGCTAAATCAGACAAAATAACATCTACGTTAGATTTAAAAAAATCTTTTATTTTAAATTGATTTTTTTCTTCAGTAAAATCTCCTAAAATTTGTACTGTATTCTCAATTGCTTCCATCTCTCTCAAATCAATAGAAACAATTTTACTATTTTTAATTTTTTTTGATAAATATTGAGACCAGCTTCCAGGTGCGGCACCAAGATCAATTACCGAATCACCATTTTTAAAAATTTTAAATTTTTCGTCAATTTCTATCAATTTATAAGCCGCCCTAGACCTATATCCGTCAACTTTGGAACGTCTAACATAAATATCTCTTCTTTGTTTATTAATCCAGTTTTTTGAAATTTTATTTTTTTTCAATTAGTCAACAAATCTTAAACTCATAGATTTAATATTGTTCTGTAATGTGTTTATTTTTGTAGTAACATCTTTATTCAATCTCATATCTTTATCTCCTTGCCAAATACCAGCTGCTAAATGCATAATTCCTATTTTGTAATTAGGAAGATAAGGTTCTACAAATGTTTTTTGATTTTCATCGAATTTTGGCAGAAGGTTGCTAGCTATCCAATTACAGTTTAAAGGTAAAAATTCAGTTTCAATATTATCAATATAAACACTTATATTCATTGCAAGACCCTCTGAACCAAAAATTTTTCCATATTTTAATGTTTGTTCAAGATTTTTTTGCCAAGATTTCCATCCTGGTGAATCATGTTTTAATGAAAAAACTCCAATATTAATATGTGGAGCAAAAGCCAATTTCCTTGCTTTATCTAAATCTATTTTAGAACTAACTGCGTGTTTAAAATTCTGAGATTTAATTATTGCTAATTTACCAAAAAGCCATTTGACTTTTGACATTATTTTATAACCTGGGCCTAATGTTTGGGTAATACCAAGTTTTCCATTATTACAAGCCTTAAAATATAACTCAACTGAGCTCCAATCGTTAACCCATGCATCACAATCAATCCATAAATATTTTTCATAATTAGGAAAATATTTAGGTAAAAATGCTCTCGAAACTTGACTCTTTAACCATTCTTTACCTTTAACTTTAACCAGAGATACGTCTATATCCCATTCTGCAGGTTTAATTTCTTCTACTTTTTTTGATAATATTATTTTTTGATTTTCAGTTAAACCAGCATCTAAAATACAAATTGCTACTTCCTTGCTTTTTTCAAATCTAATAATTGAATTAACTAATTCATTTAACAGTTCAAAATAATTTGCATCAGCTAAAGAAACTATTACATTCTTTTTCATTTTTTCTTTCTCGTTTTCTTTGTTCTTTTGTGTTTTTGATGACGCCTTTTAGTTCTTCCATCTGACGTTATCTTCATGATCTCTGAATCTATCATAAATAGTCTCGACACACTAGATCAAGATTAAATTCTCTACACACATATATCGTGTCTATCAAGAATTTTGAACTAAGATTATAAGTTTATTATTGCGGAAATTAAATTCTGGAAGTAAGGTTCGCAGTAAAAAGGGTAATGAAGATAACAACTCTGTTTATTTTTTAGAAAATATGAAAAAAATCATTTGGTTGAGCTCATACCCAAAGAGCGGTAATACTTTTTTAAGAGCAATGCTTTCAGCATTTTTTTATTCTGAAAATGGAATTTTTAAACAGGATTACTTAAAAAATATCGCTGAGTTTCCAAGGGATTTTTTTGAATTAAAACTATCAAACAATTTCTTAAATGAAATTCAAGAATATGAAACAATACAAAAAAAAATTTCTAGTACTAATAAAGAAATTATTTTCTTAAAAACTCATTTAGCAAATCTAACTATTAATAAAATTATTCCAACCATAAATAAAGATTACTCAATGTGTGCTATTTACGTTGTAAGAGACCCAAGAAATGTGATTTTATCTTTAAAAAATCATTATAATTTGGGAACTAAAGAAAGTCTTAATTTTTTGACAAATGAAAAAAACTTTATTTGTATAAAAAATAAAGACTTATCAAAAGGTTATACCCCAATACTTGATTGGTCTTCCAATTATTTAAGTTGGAAAAAGCAGCAAAATATAAACACAATATTTATAAAATTTGAGGATTTGGTATTCGATCAAGAGAATACTTTTATATATATATTAAATAAACTTAAAAAATTTATAAATTTAGAAATTGATAAAAAAAAAATTGAAAATATAGTTAAAACAACAAATTTTAAATATCTAAGACAACTTGAAGAAAAAGAAGGATTCATAGAAAATAAAATTATGGGAATTCAGAACAATAATAGATTTTTTTTTAATAAAGGTGGCGAACAAAATTTTAATAAAGACTTAGACAAAAACATAACAAATGAAGTAAATGAAAAATATAAAGAATTGCTTTTAGAGCTTAATTATTTAAAAAAATAAGTAATTAATAAAGTATCAGTGTGCAATATTAATAATTTTATATCTACGCACTCTTAATCAATACACTTCATAGGCGAATCTAACATCAAAATTTTGTCATTTTTTTATGTTAAAATTTTATCTACTGAAAGGGGTAATTTAATAACAATGAGCGGCTGGGAAATTTTAATTATTGCAGCAGTACTTTACGCTGTATTTAATTAAATAATTTTAAATTTTTATTTTATAAGTTTTTTTAAAACCTAATTATAGGTGTGTTTTTTTTTTTGTTTTTTTTCATTTATAATATGTCTTCAAGATCTTCACTTTCATCTTTAATAGCATCTATATTATTTTGTTTTTTAATTTTTTTATAATGTAAAAAGCTTATTGGAATTAAAATTAAATAAATTAATCCACTCAATGCAACAACTTTAAATGTATAAATTAACAATAAACCAAAAAATAAAACTATTCCAAATAGTAAGAATATTGTCATGCTACGCGCAATTATAATTCTTTTTAAAGAATAGGTTGGAAATTTGCTTATTAATAAAAATGATGTTGTAATAAAAAAAATGGGAACTAGTACATTATTATTAACATTGTAAATATCTAGCCCACTCAAACTAAATATTAATGGCATTAATACTAGAATTCCACCTGCAGGTGATGGTACACCTTCAAAAAAATTATCTCTCCAAGAGGGCTCTACATTTGAATTTATATTAAATCTTGCAAGTCTTAACGCAACACAAACAACATAAATTAAACACAACAGCCATCCAAATTTACCTAAATTATTTAAAGACCAAAAATACATAATAAAGGCTGGCGCAACACCAAAACTTATCACATCAGTTAAAGAATCTAGCTCTTTCCCAACTTTAGATGTTCCTTTTATTAATCTTGCTACTCTTCCATCTAAACCATCAAACACTGCGGCAACAATAATTGCAATTATTGAAAGTTCGAATTTCGAATCCAAAGCAAATTTAATCGAACTAAGTCCAATACAAACTCCAATTAAAGTAAGTATATTGGGTAAGATCATTCTTGCTTTTTTATCAGATACAATTTTAAAGTTATTTTTTGGTTGTTCCATAATTTATTTTTTTGCTAGTAATGTTTCACCTGCTACTGTTTTTTGATTTACTTTTACTAGAGAAGTATAGTTTTCAAAATACACATCTACTCTACTTCCAAATCTAATCATCCCAATTCTATCGCCTTGTTTTAAATCTTGATCTTTTGATATTTCACAAACTATTCGTCTTGCTATTAAACCAGCAATCTGCACTACAATTATATTTTGTCCTTGATTATTAGTAATCTTGTAATAATTGCGCTCGTTATCTTCGCTAGCCTTGTCTAACGAAGCATTCAAAAATTTTCCAGGCTTGTATAATATTTCAGAAGTTTTTCCACTGCAAGGTGTTCTATTTACATGGCAATCAAATACATTCATAAATATACCAACCTTAGTAAATTTTTTACTTTCTAAACTTAATTCTTTTGGTCCTTCTGTTTTTTCAACTTGAACCACTAAACCATCTGCTGGACTAACTAAATAACTATCATCGTTAATTGATACTCTTTCTGGGTCTCTAAAAAAATAATACACCCATACTGTTATAACCAAACTTACCAATCCTAAAAAGCCACTAAAAAAATATAAAATAATTGTTATTAAAATAGCAATGACTAAAAATTTATAACCTTCAGGATGAATTTTTGGAAAAATTATATCTGTCATAATGTTTATTTGATAATTTTAGTGTAATATGTATATAAGATACTAAAATTCAACTATTAAGTTACATCTAAATTATGAGTAAAATTAAGGTAAAAAATCCAATTGTTGAGCTCGATGGTGATGAAATGACAAGAGTTATTTGGAAATTTATTAAAGATAAATTGGTCTTTCCTTATATCGATTTAGGAATTGAATACTACGATCTCGGAATAAAGAACCGAGACAACACAAATGATCAAATAACAATTGATTGTGCTAATGCAATTAAAAAAAATGGTGTTGGAATTAAATGTGCAACAATAACTCCTGATGAAGGAAGGGTAAAAGAGTTCAATCTTAAAAAAATGTGGAGATCACCAAATGGAACAATTCGAAATATAATTGGAGGAACTGTTTTTAGAGAACCAATAATCTGTGAGAATATTCCAAAATTAGTTCCAAGTTGGACTAACCCTATTTGTATAGGAAGACACGCATTTGGTGATCAGTATAGAGCGACCGATTTTAATGTTCCGGGTAAAGGTAAGTTAGAAATTAAATGGACTGCAGAAGATGGGAAAGAAAAAAAAGAATTTGAAGTTTTTAATTTCCCAGGGCCTGGTGTTGCATTATCCATGTACAATTTAGATAAATCCATAATAGATTTTGCAAGATCATGTATGAATTATGGACTTAATAGAAAATGGCCAGTTTATCTTTCTACGAAAAATACAATTTTAAAAAAATATGATGGAAGATTTAAAGATTTGTTTCAAGAAGTTTATGAAAAAGAATTTAAAGAAAAATTTAAGGAAAGAAAAATAATTTATGAACATAGACTTATAGATGATATGGTTGCATGTGCAATGAAATGGAATGGAAATTATATTTGGGCATGTAAAAATTATGATGGCGATGTACAATCTGATACAGTTGCTCAAGGATTTGGTTCATTGGGTCTAATGACAAGTATGCTGATGTCACCCGATGGCAAAACTATAGAATCTGAAGCAGCACATGGTACCGTAACAAGACACTATAGATTGCACCAGCAAGGCAAAGAAACTTCAACAAATCCAATAGCTTCTATTTTTGCATGGGCAAGAGGTCTATATCACAGAGGAAAGCTAGACGGTAACGAAGATTTAAAAAAATTTGTAAAAGCTTTAGAAAAAGTTTGTATACAAACAGTTGAAAGCGGATCGATGACAAAAGACTTGGCAATTCTTATTGGGCCATCTACAAAATACCTTAATACCAATCAATTTTTGGATATATTGGCAGGCAATTTAAAGAAAAAGCTAAATTAAAGATTTCAGTTTTTCAAAAGCTTCTTCGATTTTACTAGTTTCAATCCCTCCAGCTTGAGCAAAATCAGCTCTACCACCACCACCTTTACCACCCACAACTTCAGATCCGGTTTTAACAAATTTAACAGCATTATATTTGTTTGTGAGCTTATTTGTAACTCCTACTGCTAAACCAATTTTTCCTTCTTTACTTGCAAAAACTATAACGATGCCTTCACCTAATTCTTTCTTACCTATATCTACAAGTTTTCTTAGGTCTTTGGATGGTAAATCAATAACTTTTTGAAGTCTAACTTTGGTTTTGTTTATAGTTTCATCTTTAATAATATTTTTTGATTTATCACTTAATATAGAATTAACTGAAAGTTGATCAAATTGTTTTGTTAAATCTTTTATTAAACTTTGTTGATTATCACTTTTTAGATTAGGCTTACCACCAAACTTAATAATTTTTTTTGATAAATCTTTTATTATTTCTTCATTTTTTTTATTAGAAAGATCTGACAATTTTTCTTTTTTATTTAAAAATTCTTGTAATTGTTTTTCTCTTAAGGCTTCTACTCTTCTAACCCCAGCAGCAATTGATGATTGACTAACAATTTTGAACTTTCCTATATCTCCTGTGTTTCTCACATGTGTTCCACCACATAATTCTGTAGAAAAATATTTGCTCTCTTCATTTCCCATTGATAAAACTCTAACTTCATCTCCATATTTTTCCCCAAATAAAGCCAATGCTCCATTGTCTACTGCCTCTTTTGGTGTCATTATTCTTGTTTTTACATCTGATTTTTTATCCACCATTGAATTAACAAATGTTTCAATTTTATTTATTTCTTTTGAAGAAATTGGTTTAATATGACTAAAATCAAATCTTAATCTATCAGCCTCAACTAATGATCCTTTTTGAATTACATGAGTGCCTAAAACTCTCCTAAGTGATTCATGAAGCAAATGTGTTGCAGAATGATAAGCTCTTATATTGTCTCTTCTCTCAACATCTATTTTCATCTCAACACTATTTTTTACTTTGATAGTTCCACTTAAAACTTTTCCGTGGTGAACAAATAAATCTCCTAATTTCTTTTGAACATCTATTACTTCAAATTTAAATTCTTCGGAAACAATGTGTCCTGTGTCACCCACTTGACCACCCGACTCTCCATAAAACGGTGTTTGGTTTGTGATTAACATTCCTTCGTCTCCAGATTTTAAATTTTGAACTTCTTTATTATTTTTTAACAAGGATAATATTACACCTTGAGCTTGGTTTGTTTCATAACCTAAAAATTCTGTTGGCCCCAACTTATCTTTTATTTTAAACCAAATTTCATCAACAGAACTATCGCCAGAACCTTTCCAGTTTTTCTTTGCAAGTTCTCTACTATACTTCATTAAAGATTGAAATTTTCCATGATCTACTTTTAATGATTTATTTTTTAAGATGTCCTCTGTAAGGTCTAATGGAAAACCATATGTGTCATACAATTTAAATGCTACTTCTCCTGGTAAAGTTTTGTTTATCTTAGAAATTTCATCATTTAAAATTTTAATTCCTCTATCGAGAAGAACTAAGAACTTTTCTTCTTCCATTCTTAAAGTTTCTTTTATTAAAGATTGAGCTCTTTCAAGTTCAGAGTAATTTCCTTTCATCTCTTCCATTAAAGTTTTAAATATATTAAAGAAGATTGGTTCTTTTGTGCCCAATAAATGAGAATGCCTCATTCCTCTTCTCATAATTCTTCTTAGCACATAACCCCTTCCTTCGTTGGAAGGTAAAACTCCTTCAGCAATTAGAAACGAGCTTGCTCTTAAATGATCAGCTATAACTCTAAAACTTGAAATATTTTTTTCATTAGGTTTTTTTTTTACAGCATCTGAAATTGAGCTTATAATTTTCTTAAAATGATCTGTTTCATAATTATCGTGCGTTCCTTGGAGTAAAGCCGCTATTCTTTCTAAACCCATTCCAGTGTCTACTGACGGTTTTGGTAAATCAATTCTTTTATCCTTTGAAATCTGCTCAAATTGCATAAAAACAAGGTTCCAAATTTCAATATATCTGTCTCCATCTTGGTCTTTTGTTCCCGGTGGTCCGCCTTTTAAATGATCACCATGATCAAAAAAAATTTCCGAACAAGGGCCACATGGGCCAGTTTCACCCATTGACCAAAAATTATCTGAAGTTTTAATTTTAATAATTCTATCATCTCCCAAACCTGAAATTTTTTTCCATAAGTTAAATGCTTCATCATCTTCATGAAAAACTGTAAAATAAAGTCTATTTTTATCTAGTCCAAAATCTTTAGTTATTAAATTCCATGCTAGCTCAATCGCTTTTTCTTTGAAATAATCACCAAATGAAAAATTACCTAACATCTCAAAAAATGTATGATGTCTTGGTGTATAACCTACATTCTCTAAATCATTATGTTTGCCACCAGCTCTTACACATTTTTGTGAAGTGGTTGCTCTTTTATAATCTCTTTTTTCTAGACCTGTAAAAACATTTTTGAACTGAACCATTCCTGAGTTGGCAAACATTAAAGTGGGATCATTGTTTGGAACTAAATTACTAGATTCGATTATCTTATGGTCATTTTTCTCAAAATATTTTAAAAATGCATTTCTTATTTCATTTAATGATTTGCTGGACATATTTTTAAAATACAGCTTTTTTATTTGATGTCTAGACAACTATAAGGGAAAAAAGGCGCTTAAAATAAGCGCCTTTTATTAACTAAAAATGACTTTTAACTAATTCTTTTTTGTTGGAACTTCTTCTTTAGGATCAACTTTTTCTTTGTCTTTATCTAAAGGATTGCCCTCTATTTTTTTAGAAATAATTCCGGCTTTTTCTCTAATTGCCATTTCAATTTCCGCAGCAACTTTTGGATTTTGTTCTAAATAAACTTTAGCATTTTCTCTTCCTTGGCCTACTTTTTCACCTTTGTATGCATACCATGCACCTGATTTTTCAACTATGTCGGCTTTAGCACCTAAATCAATTAGTTCTCCAACTTTACTAATTCCTTTTCCATACATCAAATCAAATTCAACAACTTTGAATGGTGGAGAAACTTTATTTTTTACTACTTTAACTCTAGTAGAATTACCAATGATCTGTTCTTTATCTTTAATTGCTCCAATTCTCCTAATGTCCATTCTTACAGATGAATAGAATTTTAATGCATTTCCACCTGATGTTGTTTCAGGGCTTCCAAACATTATACCGATTTTCATTCTTATTTGGTTTATGAAAATAACCATTGTATTTGTTCGCGAAATTGAGCTTGTTAGTTTTCTTAATGCTTGACTCATTAATCTTGACTGAAGACCTACATGATGATCACCCATTTCCCCTTCAATTTCAGCTCTTGGTGTTAATGCGGCAACTGAATCTATTACCAAAACTGAAACAGAGCCTGATTTTATTAATGTATCAGCTATTTCTAAAGCTTGTTCGCCCGTGTCTGGTTGAGAAATTAATAATTCTTCTGTATCTACTCCTAATTTTTTTGCATAAACTGGATCTAGTGCATGTTCTGCATCTACAAAACCGCAAATACCTCCTGCTTTTTGAGCTTCAGCCACAACTTGTAAAGCAAGTGTAGTTTTGCCTGATGACTCAGGCCCATAAATTTCAATAACTCTTCCCTTAGGCAATCCACCTATTCCTAAAGCCAAATCCAAACTTAAAGATCCTGTAGAAATGGACTCAATATCCATCGCCGTTTGTTGACCAAGCTTCATTACAGAACCTTTACCAAAAGTATCGGTAATTTGGCTGATTGCTGCGTCTAACGCTTTATTCTTTTCTTTTTTATCTAAATCTTGATCTTTTGCAGACTTAACTACTTTTAGGTTGTTTTTAGTCATTTTTTTCCTCTTTTTTCATTATGTTTTGTGTTCGAATCATACGTTTAAATGTACACATTTTGTTCTTTTTAGCAATAGTTATTAATTTTGCTTAAAAATTGTCTATTATTACTGCAGTTTTAAATAACTATTATTTAATAGCCCTACTGCTTGCAAGAGCTTGAACTGTGCCAAAAAATAACTCCTCTCAAAATTGGCTAGGCTAATTTCAGAATTTAATAAAATAGAACCAGACTGAATAACTTCGAGCGTCGATCTTCCAAGTCCACTTTCATACTCAACTGTTATTCCTTCGTTAGCAATTTCTGCTGCTCTAACCTGTGACCTAACTGAGTCTAATAAACTTTTTGAAGACTGTAAATTTGACCACGCACTAGCAACATTTGTGTCATTGGTTTTAAGCGCATTATCAAAAAGTAATTTTTTTCTATTTTGTAAATTTTTGCTTCTTTTTAACGATGCAGAATTTTTTCCGCCTTGAAAAATTGGCCATGAAATAGTTGCAGTTATTGTTTCTTTATCACGCTCATCATAAGTAGAGCTCAAATCATCTGTCTTTGATGATTCTAATGATAATGTTGCAGAAGGTGATAAATCTGATTTTGCAATTTTAACATCTTTCTCAGATTGTTTGTATTCCAATTTTGCAATAATTAAATTAGGATTATTCTTTTTTGAAATTTCAATAGCTTTATTTAAACTATTTGGAATTTCAAAATTGATATTTAAATTTTTATTTAAAGTATTTATATCTGTAATGGGTCCAATTACTTTTTCATATGTTAATTTAGCAGTCATTTCTTCGTTTTTTGCCTGTATAAATTTAGCTTCAGCTCCTGCTAAAGAAGATTCTGATTGAGCTAAATCTGCTACCGTAATTTTTCCTTTTTCTAATCTTGCCTGGTCAGTTTCTACTTGTCTTTCTAATAAATTTACATTTCTCCAATTAATATCAAGTTTTTCTTTGGCTAGTATTAAGCCTGTGTATGCTTCAATTGCTTTAAGCAATATTGTTTGTTCAGTTTTTAAAAGTTTTGCTTCTGCTAAAATTAAACCAATTTTATTTTTTTCTAAATCAGCAATTCCACCAAATCCTTGAAATAATTTTTGTTCAATAGTCACAGATTGTGTTTTTGTATTAACATCGGTAATCGTAGCATCGCCTCCTGATTGATTGGTAAGTTTATTTGTATCTTCTTGGCTTTTAGATCCTGATAAAGTTACTGATGGAAAAAATTCACTTTTTGAAATTTTTAAATCTTGTTTAGAAATTTCAATATTTTCTCTTTCAGCATTTAATTCTGGATTATTATTATAAGCCTGCAAAAGCGCTTCTGATAAAGAAACCGCAAATACATTTTTTGAGTAAAATGTCACTAAGAATAAAATTATAATTATTCTAATCATTCTCATCTATATTTAATATTTTTTATCTGGTGTCTGTTATTTAAATTCATTACTATTGAAGAATATTTAGGCATATCTTTAAACATTTGCTGTGTAATTCTTTGATAAGTATCCATAAAATTTTTTAATTCGATTTTGTTCATTTTTTTCAAATTTTTTTTATTTTTAGATTTTAACCAAAGTTTTTTTTCCTGTTTTAATCTCCATCTTCTTAATAAGTTAAAATTTTTAGCTTTCAAAAATAAAATGTAGTCTAATTGATTAAATAGTTTTTTATACTTTGTTTTTAATTGATAATTTACATATTGTCTCCATTTAAAATTTTGATCATGTATTTTTTCTAAAGAATTAACAGGCTTTTTTAATTCTCTAGAATTTTGAGGTTTTGCACCTACGCACCATCCCTCAAAGATCACTACATCTGGCTTGGATTGAATTTTATACCATAGGTTTTGTTTGCATCGTTCGTCAACGGCTTTATTAAATTTAGGCAATTTCAAACTCTTAAAATTTTTAACTTTAATTTTTTTAAAAAAATTAAGTATAATATTTATATCATGAGTGCCTGGAACACCTCTTGTCATTAGCAAAGGATGTCTATTTTTAGACAATAAAGTTCTTTGTTTTCTTGTTTTATAAAAATCATCTATTGAAATTTTAAAAACATCTAATTTAAAATATTTTTTTAAAATTATAGTTATGATTGATGTAATAGTAGTTTTTCCTGTTCCTTGACCTCCGGCAAAACCGATAATCAAAGGTTCTTTTTTATTTATTTTTTTTGTTATCCAAAAACATACGGGAATTAAAAAAAATTTTATCATTCGATATTTTTTTTTAAATTTTTCATTTTTTGTTTCCTGTGAAGAAATAAACTTTAAACAATCATTTTTAACCTTTAAAAAACATTCATCAATTAATTTCATTAAATAAATTATTTTTTATCTAGAGGATGATTTTCACCGTCATTTATACCTACATTTTCTAATTCAAAAGGTTTAACACCTTCTAAACATGCTACATTAATTCCACACATGTTTGGATTGCTTCGCGTCACATGATGTGTATAAAT
This sequence comes from uncultured Pelagibacteraceae bacterium, assembly GCA_902592985.1. Classification (GTDB taxonomy): domain Bacteria; phylum Pseudomonadota; class Alphaproteobacteria; order Pelagibacterales; family Pelagibacteraceae; genus Pelagibacter. The sequence continues at coordinate 12,234 of CACJGR010000004.1, forward strand.
TCCACAATTAGAACAAAAATAATGTTTCGCTACTTTTGTGTAATATTGATAAAGTTTTAAAACATCTTCTCCTTTAACAATTTTTAATTCCTCTTTAGGAATAAGAGTCATTATGGCACCTTTTTTTTTACATAATGAACAATTGCACCTCATCAACTTTTTAAAACTTTCGTTTGGAACATTGACTTCCATCTCAACTTTTTCACAATGACAAGTTAATTTTTTCATACTTTTAAGTTTAAATTTCTTAACATGGATTCTATTGCTTGATAACAGTTATCCACAACGCTGATAAAACCTTTTTAAATGTTCGCGTTTTGATTCGCTTTTGATTCACATGTAGACTCAAAATACAACCTGATTGACTATATCTGAAATATCCTATAGAACAAAACAAGAACATGAAACTAACAGTGCCATTTTACTTACATAAAGCAGGAGCTGGCTTTCCGTCTCCTGCAACAGATTACATAGAAGAAGATGTTGATCTCAATATTCATCTAATAAAAAATGTTCCAGCCACTTTTATTATTAGAGTTCAAGGCAAATCAATGACCAATGTTGGAATTTATGATGGTGATCTACTAGTCGTTGATAAAAGTCTTAAACCAAAAAATTTTTCTACTGTAATTGCAAATGTTCACGACGAATTAGTAGTAAAAAATTTTGTCAAAACAAAAGATGAGCAATTTCTAGCTTCAGGATCAAAACAAATTGAAGACAAAATAATTATAAATAATGATTCAGATATTTTTATCTGGGGAGTTGTTACTTATGTCATCCACTCAGTGTACTAAAAAAATAGCATTAATTGATTGTAATTCTTTTTATGTTTCTTGCGAAAGATTATTTAATCCCAAAATCAGAAATAAACCAGTTGTTGTTTTATCTAGTAATGATGGTTGTATAATTTCAAGATCAGATGAAGCAAAAGCTTTGGGCATAAAAATGGGTGAACCTTATTTTAAAGCAAAAGATATAATACTTAAAAATAACGTACACATATTTTCTTCAAATTATTCTTTGTATGGTGATCTTTCTAGAAGAGTGATGAGAACTTTGAAGCGTTTTAACTCTGAAATAGAAATATATTCTATAGACGAAGCTTTTTTAGACTTAAGTAATTTTCCTGATGATGAAGTAGAAGAAGTTGGAAAAGAAATTAGAAACATCGTATTGCAATGGACAGGAATACCCACTAGTGTTGGAATTGCAAAGACAAAAACTTTAAGCAAAGTTGCAAATCATATTGCTAAAAAAACAAAATCTGGCATTGTAAGTTTTATAGGGATTAAAGACATTGATCCTATATTAGAAAGAGTAAAAATTAATGATGTTTGGGGAGTTGGTAAGCAACTTACAAAGTTTTTTGTTCAAAATGGAATTAATAATGCAAAACAATTAAAAAATATGTCTAATACTTGGATTAAAAAAATTTCTAATGTTTTGAGCTCTAGAACCGCTATGGAACTTAGAGGCATTTCATGTATATCTTTAGAAACTCAAAGTTCAAAAAGAAAAAGCTGTGTGGTCTCAAGATCGTTTGCAAAAAAAGTAGAAAAACTTCAAGAACTACAAGGATCGATAACAAACTATTGTTTAAATGCTGCAGAAAAAATTAGATCTGAGTCTTTAATTGCAAAATCAATAACGATATTCATTAGAACTAGTCCTTTTCAAAATCAGTTTTCCTATTATTCAAATTCTAAAACTACAGATTTTCCAATTGCAACAAACAATAGCATTGAAATAGTTAAAACTGCTCTAACTGAATTAAAATCTATTTTTAAAAATGGATATAGATATCAAAAGGCTGGAATTATGTTGTCTGGTTTATCTAGCTCACATGGAAGTAAAAATTTATTTTCTTCTAAAAAAGATGATAAAATTAAGAACCTAATGAAAACTATAGACAATACTAATTATAGATTTGGTCGATCCACATTAAGTTTAGCTAGTGCAGAAATTAATAAAAAATGGAATATAAAAAAACAACATTCATCAAAAATTGACACTGCTGATTTTAATTTTTTGCCAACAATAAAAGCTATTTAAGGTTTTCAATATTATTAATATTTTCTAAAGAATTATTTAATTCGGTTACATTTTCACGTCCTGAAAGAGCAAAAACTGAAACAATCAAAATAATAGCCAAGGCTACTGGAATAAGTGTAACCAACGAAATATGCTGTAAAATAAGGAAAATATAAACAGCTAAAAAAATTACAGATCTAATTAATACAGTCATTTTAAAAACAGCAATAATTGAAAAAGAGTGCTTGATAAGGTCAAAAAAATTCATCTTTGATGGGCCAAAATATCTAGATCCTCTAATTGATGAAATAGATTTTTTTTCCTTAGCTATCTTTGATAATGATCCAGAAAAACTGCTCCAGGTTGCTGGCTCGTCTATCATTTGAGATACGATAGATTTAGGTAAGCAAGTATAATTTCCAAATTTAATAGATTTTCCAGTAAATACAAAAGTTAAAAACTTATGCATCAAATAACAAAATTTGAAAAAAAATCCTTCAGATCTTTTAATTCTATCTGCTGTAATAACCCTGTCAGAATATTCACTTATTTTATCAATAAGTAATTTTAATTCTTCAGGTCTATCCTCGCCGTCACCATCCATAGGTATCACATAATCAAAATCTTCTTTATCATTAATATATTTTAATCCAGTAGCATTACATCTTGCATGGCCTCTATTTTCTTTCATATTGATGACTTGAACAGATTTTAAATTATTTAGTTTAAAATTAGTTTCAGGTTTCAATTCTGTAGATGCATCATTAACAATTAAAACAGAAATTTCAGCATCTAAGTCTATAATCTGTGAATCAATATTTTCTAAAAGCTTAAAAACTGATTGCCAGTCATTATAAATGGGAATTAATATTTTCACTTTTTTCATTTTATTAATAATTGTTTTTTAAATAATAATTTATAAGTTTAGTAATTAATCTGTTTCCATAAATTGAAACTTTTCTATTAATTCTATTTCTTATTAAACATGATTTCCAGTCAGATTTTTTCTGCAATATATCTTTTTTTCTAAAAAATTTTTTTTTATTAATTAAAATATAATTTTTATAGTTAAGATTAAAATGTTTAAAAGCAAATTTAAACATTTGTATTGCGGTATAATTTTTGCCACTAGATAATATAAAATCCTGAGGTTTTTTTTTGATGAACTTTAAAAGATATTTTACTTGTTCTGGACACCAATTCCACTCTCTTGAAATTTTCAAATTTCCAAATTCAGTTTTTAAGTGATATTTCTTTGCATTAATAGCAGCAAGGCAAATTTTGGGTATCAAATATGATTTATTTCTAAAAAATGATTCAGTATTAAAAATAATGGCGTTATAAGTTTTTATATTATGTATTTCACGATATTTTTTTGTAATTTCAAAAGATTTTAATTTTGCTAATCCATATGGATTAACTGGTTTTTTAATAGAGGTAACTTTGATTTTGTCATTGATTTTACCATACATTTCACAAGATGAAGCGTTAACAAACTTGCAATTATAGTTATTTTTTAAGATTATATCTAAAAAATTCTTACAACCTAAAACATTACTTCTATACGTTTCTTTTTTACAGAAAAATGATTTTGCTGGTGAACTTTGTCCTGCATAATAAAAAACTAAACTGGGTTTATATTTGTATAGAAGTTTGTTAATTTCTTTTTTATTATAAATATTAAGCTTATTTAGCTTTAAATTCCTATGCTTTTTAAACAGTTTTTTTTTTTTATTTATTGATCTAGTTGTGACTATTACTTTATAATTTTTTTTTAATAAAAATTCTTTGGTTATAATACCAAACTGACCTGTGCCACCTACAATAATTGCAACTAAATTTTTCACTACTTTATTAAATAAATTTTTTTATTATTTTTTTCACTTATTTCCCACACAAACTCCCTTAACACAGATATACCCATTTAGTTCATCAAGTTTATTGTTTTCTATAGGTCCTACCCATACAGGTCTTGAATTTAAGTGATAAGATAAATTTCCAGCATTCCACTCATTTCCAAGAACAATATTAATTGGATCGTCAAAGTTTTTATTCCATTCTAATTCAATTTTATTAGCAATATCTTCACCTTGATAATCTGTTCTTTTATCTGTCTGTGTAATTGAAACATAAGCATAAGCAAAAGGAGATAAGGCAAATAAAATTAAAAATACTGAAGCAAAACCTTTTAATTTATTTAAATTTATTTGTGATTGAAAAATATACACCAATAAAACTCCAAAGGTTAAATAGAAAGGTGTCATCCACATTGTTCTAATTTTAACACCTATAATCATAGAAGTTAAAAACATTAATAAAATTGGAACAATGTTGATGGTTAATAAAAATAATAATTTTTGATCCTTAAAGTTAAATTTTGATTTAAATTTTGAAATAACAAAGAAACTCATAATAAAAAAAGGTACAAGTATGCCAATTTGCTTTACTAAAAATATTATTGGATGAATTAGATGATCTAGAAAATATTGATTTCCTGTGCCTGTTCTATGAATTCCATAAGTAATGGTAATGTAATCATTTTCTGTAAGCCAAATTAAATGTGGCAATAAAATTAAAAAAAAAGGTATTAAAGAAATGAAGCTTTTTAATTTAACTTTTTTCTTAATAATCATATAAACAAAAAATAAATCCATTGCTATAAGCAGATAGATAAATAGGTATTTTGATAAAACTCCTATTGCTGCAAATAAACCAAACAATAACCAATCAACAGTTTTATTATTTTTAAATCCTTTCCAAGCATATAAAACTGATAACGCCCAAAAAGGCAATTGACATACATTTACATTAAATTCTGGAGTAGTGAAATTATAAAAATAAATTCCTTCTAACAATAACACTGATAATAAACTGTAAGTTTTATTATTAAAAAATTCTTCCGAAAATTTCCAAACTATAAAAAAAGATATAACAACAAAAATTTGACTTAATAAATAATAGGCCCAATCATTACTGCCAAATATTTGATAAAAAACTTCTACAAAAAATGCACTTGCGGGAGGATGTTTGTTAAATCCCCAATCTAAATTACTTCCCCAGGCCAAAGCTTCAATGGTATCTAGTGGCAAATTATTATTTGTAATTGTTGGAATCAAAGTCCACAAAAATAAATGTGTTGTAATAAAAATGTAAAATAGATTGTTTATATTTCTTTTATTAAAGGTCATTTATTTAAATTTATACAATTAAACCCATATTGACACCCATTAATTGCTGACTATACTCCTCAAATTTAAAAATGGACATATGGTGAAAATCTCTAAAACTTACCAGCCCAAATTAAATGAAAAATATATGTGTGAAAAACACAAAGCTTATTTTAAAAAAAAACTTAATGAATGGAAAACTGAAATAATTAGAACTAACAATGAAGCTCTTTATAATGGTTCACTAGATGATAATAGTGTATCAGCTGATATTGTAGATCAAGCAAGTTCATACACTGACAAAACAGTTGAAATGAAAGCAATTAATAGACAAATCAAACTTATTTCAAAAATAGATCAAGCTTTAACTCGAATAAAAAATGGTACATATGGATTTTGCATTGAAACTGGAGAGCCCATAGGCATCAAAAGGTTAATAGCTAGACCTGTTGCTGAGCTTTGTATTGCGGCTCAAGAAAAACATGAAAAAGAAGAAAAAGTATACGCTGATAGCTAAGGCTTAGGTATTTCAGAACCATTTTTTAAAAGATCATAACCTTTAATTACAGCTTCTCTGGCTGCAATTTCTGAATACCATCTGGTTAAATTTTTAAAATTTTTGAGACCAATATCATGCCATTCATGTCTTGCAATCCAAGGCCAGGTTGCAATATCTGCAATAGTGTAATTTTCCCCTGCCAAATATTTTGATGATGCCAGCCTTTCATCTAAATCTTTATAAAGAGCTTTTGTAATTTTAAAATATCTCTGTTCTCCAAATTCACTTTTTCCAGAATTAAAATGATGAAACTGATGGTGTTGGCCAATCATTGGTCCAATCAAACCCATCTGTGCCATTAGCCACTGGTTGATAATATTTCGATCTTTAACATTATAAAATTTATTGCTCTTTTCTGCCAAATACATAAGAATTGCTCCTGACTCAAACATAGTTACATTATTATCATGATCTATAATTGCAGGGATTTTACTAAATGGACTTATTTTTCTAAAATCAGAATTAAATTGTTCATCTTTATTAAGGTTTATTTTGGTTAATTTATAATCATAACCAATTTCTTCTAGCATTATTGTAATTTTTTTTCCGTTAGGTGTATCGGCGCTAAATAACTCTATCACTCTTTAACACCTAGTCTTTTATGAATGCTCTTTGAAGTTGTTGAAAATTCAAATCTCAACTTTTCATTTGGTTTTGCATATTTAAAACAACCTCTTGCAGCTAAAGCTCCTTCATGAAAACCGGATAGAATTAGTTTAACTTTTCCTGGATAAGTGCAAATGTCTCCTATGGCAAATATTCCTTTTTGGTTTGTCTCAAAGTTTTCTGTATTAACTGGTATGTGTTTTTTGTCTAAATTTAATCTCCAATTAACAATTGGGCCTAATTTCATAATTAATCCAAAAAAACCTAAAACATAATTAGTTTCAATTTTTTTAATATTTCCATCATCATGTTTAATGCCTATGCTTTTAATTTTATTTTCTCCTTCTACTGAACTTAACTGGTATTGAGTTAGTATTTCAACTTTGCCTTGTTTTTCTAATTCTTTAACTTTATTCACACTTGATTGTGCTCCTCTAAATTCATCTCTTCTATGTATTAACTTGACTTCTGAATTACTCGAAAGTTCAATTGCCCAATCTAGCGCTGAATCACCTCCTCCAAATATTGAAACAGTTTTATCTTTAAAAATCGTTTTGTCTTTAACGGAATAAAATATTTCCTTACCTTCAAATTTTTCACATTCTTTTACTGAAAATTTTCTTGGTTCAAAAGAACCCACTCCGCCTGCAACAATTATACTTGAAGCATTAAACTCTTTTCCTTTTATAGTTTTAATTAACCACTTATTATTATTTTTTTTAACTTCTTCAACTCTATCATTTAAATGAAATTCGGTTTTAAAAGGCTTTATTTGCTCAATTAAATTTTTTGTTAACTCTTCTCCAGTACATTCAGGTACTGCAGGAATATCATAAATGGGTTTGTCTGGATAAAGTTCAATACATTGGCCACCCTTTTTGTCTAAGTTATCAACAACTTCACATTTTAAACCAATAATACCGAGTTGATGAACACAAAAAAGTCCTACTGGTCCCGCACCTATAACTAAAACGTCTGTATCAATCATTAAGCTTGTTTCGCTGGAAGGTTTACAACCAGCCCTTCTAAGTCGTCTGATACAGTCAATTGACAACTTAATCTGCTAAATTTGTTTGGTTCGTGAGCCATATCCAACATATCTTCTTCTCCATCTTCTTTTTTTGGTAATTTATTAAACCATTCTTCTTTAACATAAACATGGCAAGTAGCACAGGCCATTGAACCACCACAATCAGCATCAATTCCTGGTATATTATTTTGAACAGCCCCTTCCATGACAGTTAAACCATTTTGAACTTGAATAGTATGAGATTTGCCAGAGTGTTCAATATAAGTGATTTTAGCCATTGAATTTATATAGGTACAGAAAAAAGTAAGGCAAGTAAAATTAATACTTGTTTTATCTTATAATATTAAAAATTATCTAACCCTCGATACAGTGCTTTGTGTTGCGGCAACCCAGATTACTAGGCCAAACACAATCTTGTTAAAAAAATCTGCGACATTATAAATTATGTTTAATAAGTTAGGCTCTACTCCTCCTGTTGAGTAACCATATATATAACCTAATGGGTAAATAGCCCAACCAATTGTTACAATGTTTCTCATTGAACTGTAAGCAGTTACCATTGGTTTGTTTCCACTTTTTGCTACCGATCTACCGGCTTCTCCAGAAAATATTTCATATAATATGTAGATCCATCCAGATATACTAATTAAAAAACCAACCATTTTAGGAATGTATTCTAACTCTCCTAAATATGCTCCAAGCACCATCACAACCGCTCCAATAAATAGTTTCCATAAAACACTTTGTGAAACTTTTCGTACTGTTGCCAAAACTAAATAAAATTGCACCGCTTGTAATGGTATAGTAATTATCCAGTCAATATATCTATATAATATTGGCGACTCACCTTGACTTATATATATATTTCTAATGTACAAATAATTAATAAACGCGATACCAGTTACAATTCCAGCTACGGTTAATGTTGTTCTCCAACTATAAGTAACAGATCCTCTTTCGAAGAAAAAAAATGCAGTTGCAGCTAACAGACTCATAGAAATTACCCAAAATGAAATTCCTACAAGATCATTGGCTACTAATAAATCTGTGTTTGCATTAGCTGTGCCTGACAAAGTTAGTAGAACGATAGAAACAAAAGAAAATAATTTAGGTATTTTCACAAGAACTCCATTTTTTTAATAATTTTGATATAATCTATATAAACTATACCTCTAATAAAGTGGAAGGTTTTTTTATCTCTATTTTATATTGATTTTACTTGTTTTTTAAAATTAAATACAACTCATATCTTAAATAACTAATAATATTAGAGTCAAATTGAATGAATAATAATTTTAATAAAATTTATGAAAATTCAATTAAAAATCCAGAAAATTTTTGGCAGGAAGTCGCTGATGATATCTTTTGGTTTAAAAAACCAAATAAAATTTTAAATAAATCAAAACCACCTTTTTATAAATGGTTTGAAGATGGTGTAACAAATACTTGTTATAACGCTCTAGACATTCATATTGATCAAGGTAGAGGCGGTAAGACTTGCTTAATTTATGATAGTCCGATTACAGGAAACAAGAAACATTTCACTTATAAAGAGTTAAAAGACAAAGTTTCAAAATTTGCTGGAGCTTTAACTAATCAAGGTATTAAAAAAGGAGACAGAGCAATAATTTATATGCCAATGATCCCTGAAGCAGTAGTTGCAATGCTCGCATGTGGAAGAGTTGGAGCTATTCATTCAGTTGTTTTTGGAGGATTTGCCTCAAATGAATTAGCAAGCCGAATAGATGATAGTAAGGCAAAGATATTAATTACTGCCTCTTGTGGTTTTGAACCAGGAAAAACGGTTGAATATAAACCATTGGTTGATGAAGCTCTAAAGTTAGCCTCTCACAAAATAGATAAAGTAATTCTTTTTCAAAGATCTGGTCATGAGGTAAAATTAAACGCGCCAAAAGAATTGAGTTGGGATGAAGTATTATCAAATGCTAAAGATATTGATTGTGTAGAAATGAACTCTAACGAATTTGCTTATATTTTATACACTTCTGGAACAACAGGTGTGCCAAAAGGAATTGTTAGAGATATAGGAGGTCACATAGTTGCTCTTAAATGGACAATGAAAAATATATACAATATTGATCAAGATGATGTTTGGTGGTCAGCAAGTGATATTGGCTGGATTGTGGGTCATTCATACATTGTTTATGCTCCACTATTTAAAGGCTGTACTACTGTTTTGTTTGAAGGAAAACCTGTTGGTACTCCAGATGCAGGAGTATTTTGGAAAATAATTTCTGACTATAAAGTAAAATCACTTTTTACTGCACCAACTGCTTTTAGGGCCATTAAAAAAGAAGATCCTGAAGGAAAATTTTTCTCTAAATATGATTTAAGTTCATTTAAAAGTTTGTTCTTAGCAGGTGAAAGAGCAGATCCTGACACCATAAAATGGGCTGAAAAATTATTAAAAGTTCCGGTAATAGATCATTGGTGGCAAACTGAAACTAGTTGGGCAATCAGCGCTAATTGCACAGGAATAGAAATGATGAAAACAAAATACGGTTCAGCTTGTAAAGCTGTTCCAGGTTATGAAGTAAAAATAATTAAACCAGATCAAACATTAGCTAAACCCAATGAAATGGGAGATATTGTTGTTAAACTTCCGTTGCCTCCAGGAACTTTTCCAACATTATGGAATGCTGATAAAAGATATAAAGAAACTTATATGACCAATTATCCTGATTACTATCAAACTTATGATGCAGGACACATTGATGAAGATGGGTATATTTCAATCATGTCCAGAACGGATGATATCATAAATGTTGCAGGACATAGATTATCAACAGGAGCAATTGAAGAAGTATTATCTGAACACCAGTCTGTTGCTGAATGTGCAGTATTAGGAATTGCTGATAAATTAAAAGGACAATTACCAATCGGATTAGTCACATTAAAAGCTGGAGTTGATAAAGATAACGAAACTATAACTAAAGAGTGTGTACAAATGGTTAGAGATAAAGTTGGACCAGTTGCTGCATTTAAAGTTGCAATAGTTGTAAAAAGATTACCAAAGACAAGATCGGGTAAAATATTAAGAGGAACAGTACGAAAAATAGCCGACAATGAACCTTATAAAATGCCTGCTACTATTGATGATCCTGCTATACTTGATGAAATCAAAGTGGATTTGAAAAAACATAACATACTGAAATAATTAAAATTTTAAAGGCTTGCCATTTGCTTTTTCAATAAGTTTACCATCCCAAACAGTTGCTTTTCCATTAACAATTGTTCCTAAAGGAAAACCTTTTACTTCATAACCATCAAATGGTGTCCAGCCACACTTACTTGCAATCCAATCGTTTTTAATAACTTTTTTTATGTTCATATCCACGATGGTTAAATCAGCATCAAAACCTTCCTTGATGTAACCTTTGTGTTTGATTCCAAAAATTCTTACAGGGTTTTCACAAACTAATTTTATAAATTGCTTCAATGTTAACTTGTTATTATTAATATGGTTAAGCATAATAGGAATGAGAGTCTGTACACCTGGCATTCCAGACGGTGATTGAGGATATTCTTTTTTTTTATTTTCTAAACTATGAGGAGCATGATCCGAACCAATCGTATCAACGATTCCATCTTTTACAGCTTTCCAAAGCATATCTTGATGTTTTTTATCTCTAATTGGTGGGTTCATTTGTGAAAGAGATCCAAGTCTATTGTAACAATCAGGAGCGCTTATTGTGAGATGTTGGGGAGTTATTTCAAAAGTAACGTTTCCTTTATATCTAGATAAAAATTCAACTTCTTCTTTTGTAGTTATGTGTAAAACATGTATTTTTTTCTTATAACGCTCAGCAATTTTAACGACCCTTCTGGTGGATGACATTGCACATTCTTCGTTTCTCCAAACAGGATGAGAGCTGACATCTCCTTTTTTTATGAATTTTTTTCTAAGATTAAGAATGTCCTCATCTTCTGAATGAATAGCAACTATTTTAGAACTGTTTGAAATAACTTTTTCTATATCTTGTTCATCTTTAACTAAGAGATTTCCCGTAGAAGAACCGGCAAATAATTTTACTCCGCAACATCCTTCAAGTTTATCTAGATTTTTTAAATCTTCCATATTTTGAGGAGTTGCACCAAAGTAGAAAGCATAATTTGAGAACATTCTATTTTTAGCTAAGCTAAGTTTTTTATTAAATTCAGTTTGATTAGATGTTGGTGGATTCGTATTAGGCATTTCAAACACAGAAGTTATTCCACCTAAAACTGCAGCTTTACTCCCAGATTCTAAGTCTTCTACATTTGTAGAACCTGGTTCTCTAAAATGAACTTGTGTATCTATACAACCTGGTAAAATAGTTAATCCTTGAGCATCAAAAGTATCTTTAGCATCAGCTGTAATTTTTCCAATCTCTACTATTTGACTATCCTTTATGCCAATATCTTGATTCTTTAGATTATTGTCTATGTAACATAAGCCATTTTTAATGATTAAATCTAACATTTAATAGAAAAGTAATTATATTATAAATGAACATCATTCAAATATGAATATTAAAAATGTATATATTTTAAAAGATCGTGGAATTCTTTTTATCAATGGACCTGAGACAAAAGAATTTTTACAAAATCTAATTACAAACGATATCAACAAAGTTAACGAAACTAATAGTTGCTTTGCATCATTGTTAACTCCTCAAGGAAAATTTCTTTTCGATTTTTTAATAATTCGGCATAAAAATGGTTACTTTATTGACTGTGAAAAAAAGCAAGTTGAAGAGCTTTTTAGACAGTTAAATGTTTATAAACTGAGATCAAAAATAGAAATTACAGATTTAAGTAATGAATTTGTAGTTGCTGCTTTTAGTTATGAAAAATTCATGTCTTTTAAAGAAGCAAAAGATATTCTGGGAAATACTTTTGCATATAATGAAGATCCTATTTTATTAGATCCAAGACATAAAAAGCTTGGAGGAAGATTAATAATCAATTTAGAAAAACTTTATTTATCTTTAAAAAAAATTGATTTAAAAAGTACTGAACCAGAACAATATTATAATTATAGTTTTAATCTTGGTATCCCTCAAAAGAATATGGATAAGCTGCGTAACAAATTGTTTGGAATTGAATGTAACTTTGGTGAATTAAATGGAATTGATTTTAAAAAAGGATGTTATGTTGGACAAGAGAATACTTCTAGAATTAAAATAAAAAATAAATTATCAAAAAGACTTTTGCCGGTCCAAATAGTTGACGGAAGTATAAATGAAGGAGACTCTATTTTAGATGAAGATTTAAATATTGGGAAAATTTTAATTGATAAATATTATCCTTTTGCAATAATTAAATTTACTAATGATAAATTTAATTTTAATTCAGTTTATAAAGTTAATAATTCAAAAATAAAAATTATTAAACCAGATTGGATTGATAAAATTTAAAAAATGCTTAATCTTATAAATTAATATTTCTTAGCAAATCAAAATTAAAATTTCCATTTTTAGAATAATAATAAGCAAAAAGTAGTGATCTAACTTAAGTATTTTTGCTTTTAGGATAGGATACTGCCCAAATAATCATTGGTATTTATTTTATAAATTTACTTAAGTCTGGTTTAAAATATTTGGGTCCTTTCATTACTTTGCCTGAATCGTTGTATATGGGATTGCCGTGGTCATCTAATTTGCTCATATTGGATTGTTGGACTTCATTAAAACATTTATCCAAATTAATTCCAAAAGCATGACCAGCACCATAAGTTACGTATAAAATATCTGTTAACGCATCTGCTACTTCAACAAGATTTTTAGTATCTATTGCAATTCTCAATTCTTCTAACTCTTCCTTGATTAAATTAAATCTTAATTCATTAATTTTATCTGAGCTAAATGAAGATTTTTCTTTAACTTCTTGACCAAAAGTTTTCATAAAAGTTTTTACTTTTTCAAAATTTGTCATGATGCTCCTATTTCAGGTTTAATGAACACATTTTTAACATGATTCTTGATTAATTTAATGTATAAGATTTAAAGCTTAGTATCCAAATTAAAATATGAAATTTAGAAAAGAATTTGATAGTTTAGGAGAAATTTTAGTGCCAGCAAACAAATATTGGGGTGCTTCTACTCAAAGATCTAATAAACATTTTAATATTGGTGATTTTTTAGTAAGACCAATTGTAATTAAATCTATCGCAATGATAAAAAAGGCTGCAGCGATAGTGCATCAAAAGAATGGGGATATAGAAAAAAAAATAAGCAGATCAATTATTAAAGCAGCAGACGAAGTGATATCTGGAAAACTTAATGATCATTTTCCTCTCAAAGTTTGGCAAACTGGATCTGGTACTCAAACTAATATGAATGTTAATGAGGTAATAGCTAATAGAGCAATTGAAATTCTTGGAGGAAAAAAAGGAACTAAAAAGCCTGTTCACCCTAACGATCATGTAAATAAATCACAATCAACAAATGATGTATTCCCAACTGCAATGCATATGGCTATAGCCATAAGAGCAAAAAGTAAATTAATACCTAATCTCAAATTACTTAATTTAGAATTAAAAAAAAAAACAAAAGAATTTAATAAAATTATAAAAGTTGGCAGAACACACCTTCAAGATGCAACACCAATAACGTTGGGACAAGAATTTTCAGGTTATCATTCTCAATTAAGCAAATGTATTGAAAGAATAGAACGATCACTTGATGAAATATATTTTTTAGCCCAAGGTGGCACCGCTGTAGGTACAGGATTAAATACAAAAAAAGGTTTTGACAAAAAAATAGTAAATGAATTAAAAAAAATTACTAAACTTCCATTTAAAGTAGCACCAAATAAGTTTGCTGCCCTAGCATCTCATGATGCTATAGTAAATTTTTCAGGAACAATGAACACAACGGCAGTTTGTCTAATGAAAATTGCAAATGATATTAGATTTTTAGGATCTGGACCGAGAGCAGGATATGGTGAATTAATTTTACCAGCAAACGAACCTGGTTCTTCAATTATGCCTGGAAAAGTAAACCCTACTCAATCTGAAGCAGTTACTATGGTTTGTGTTAAAGTCATTGGCAATCATAACGGAATTACAATGGCAGGTTCTCATGGTCACTTTGAGTTAAATGTTTTTAAACCTTTAATTATTCACAATATTTTACAATCAATTCATATAATGGGTGACTCTGCAAAAAGTTTTTCAAATTATTGTGTTAAAGGTTTAAAAGCTGACAAAAAAAGAATTAAGAAACATTTAGATGACTCATTAATGCTAGTAACTGCTTTAGCACCACACATAGGATATGATAATGCTGCCAGGATAGCAAAAAATGCTTTAAAAAATAATACTACTCTTAAATATGAAGCTTTAAAATCAAAATTAATAAAAGAGAAAGATTACGACAAAATTGTTGATCCAAAAAAAATGATCTACCCAGAATAACCGATAAAAATTTCTCTAGTAAAATTTTTTAAATTTATCCAATTTTGAATTTTATTTTTTTCGCTGTTGTTATATTGATTTATAATGCTCTTAGTAACGTCATTTAAAATATTTTTTTTGCTATTAATTCTAAAATTATTAATATTTAATTTATCATTAAATGTATCTACTTGAAGATCAAAAAAAATTTTTTTTAATAATTTTCTATTTTTTTTTGGAATTTGAAAAACAGTATAAAACTTATCTTGATTAATCACATTAAGCTCAAAACTGCCTTTAAATATTAATCTTTCATCAACAAAGCCTATTTTGCTTTTAGTCAACTTTACTGAACCAATTTTTTTACTATTTAAAAAAGAATCATCAAAATTTATTTTTCCATTATCAAAATTTATTATTATTTTTGAAAAATCGAATAACCTGGTTTGAACATTTTTTGAATTTATATTAATTTTAGCATTTAAATTTTTATTAAATAAAAACTCTAAATTTGATGATTTAAAAAAAGTTGAACTTGAAGTTAAAAATTTAATTAAGTTTAATTGGTCTAAATTTATTTCTAGTTTCATGTCAAATGGATCAAGATAAATTTCTCCATTATAATCTAAACTATTATTAATAATTTTAGAGTCAGTTGAATTAAAACTTATTAAATTATTTTTAATTTGAAAATTAGAGTTTAACTTAGCATTTCTAAAAAAAATTTTATTTTTTGATAAATATTTTTTATCTTTAATGAAAGATTCATTTTTTATTTCTAAATCTAATTTTTTTAATTTTATCAACATTAATGATTTTGCATTCTCGCCAAAATTTCTATGCCAATTTAAATTAAATGGAATTTTAAAAAATTTTCCTTTTGCAATTACTTTGTTGGCTGATTTTTTTTCATCATAAAATAGATTAATATTTTTTATTGGAAATATTGAAATTATTTTATTACTCTTGTTTTGTAAAAAAAAATTACTATTTTTGATAACGATTTTTTTTTGGGGCAATTTAACTTTTAAATAATCATCAAAAAATTTATAATATTTTTTTTGAAGCAAAAAATTTGCATCTTCTATTAAAATTTTATCTATTTTTAAATTATTTTGATTAAATAATTTTTTTTGTGATATATATATTTTTAACTTTTTTATTTGACTTAATTCTTGTGGGTCCTTTAAGTTATTATCAAAAATCTTAACATTTTCTATTAAAACATGTGGAGCAGGAAGAATCGCATATTTTATATTTGATGATAAACTAAAATTGATTCTAAATTCTTTTATTAGCATATTAGTTATGTTTTTTTGTAGTGCGTCTTTATTGTATAATGTTGGAATTGATAAATAAAATAAATATAAAAACAGTAATGCAATAAAAAGTATTATAGACATACTTACGTTACTAACTTTAATAAATTTAATGTTTTTAAATTTTTTAAATTTGTTAAATTTGTTAAATTGACCAGTAAAATAATTATTGGAAGATTTAATGCTTTTAAATTTTATAAATTTGTTAAATTTTTTTAATTTATCAATAAATAAATTATTTAACTTAACAAGTTCATTGGAAGTTTTTATTTTGAATTTAATTTTTTTCATAAAAAAATTTAATTGATTTATAATGATAATTGAAAAATGATAAACTCTGAATATTTAAATAATTTAAATAAAGCCCAAAAAGAAGCGGTTTTATATCTTAACGGACCACTTTTAATTGTTGCTGGCGCAGGATCTGGGAAAACAAAAGTTCTTACTTCAAGAATTGCTCATATTATTAAAGAAAAAAAAGCATATCCCAACCAAATACTATCTGTAACATTTACAAATAAGGCCGCCAAAGAAATGCAAAATAGAGTAAGTGCAATTCTTAAAACTGAAGCAATTGGTCTATCGTGGCTCGGAACATTTCATTCAATTTGTGCTAAACTTTTAAGAAAACATGCTGCTGCAGCCAAATTAAACTCAAATTTTTCAATTATAGATCAAGATGATCAAGAAAGATTAATTAAAAACATATGTAAGGCTGAAAATATAGATGTAAAAAAATTAGCACCTAAATATATTTTATCAATAATAAATAGATGGAAAAACAAAGGCTATTACCCCGAAAAAGTCATTTTGAACAAAAAAGATATTTATGAAAAAACCATATTTCCTATTTATAAAATTTACCAACAAAAATTATTAGATTTAAATGCATGTGATTTTGGTGATTTAATTTTACATTGCGTAAATATTTTAGAAAATAATTCAGATATTAATGAAATATACTCTAACAATTTTAAATATATTTTAGTAGATGAATATCAAGATACAAATTTTATTCAAAGTAAATGGCTTAATCTTCTAACAAAAAAGCATCAAAATATTTGCTGTGTTGGAGATGATGACCAGTCTATTTATAGTTGGCGTGGTGCTGAAATTAAAAATTTTTTAGAGTTTGACCAAGTCTATAAAAAAACAAAAATAATTAAATTAGAAGAAAATTATAGATCGTCTCAAAATATTTTGTCAGTTGCTTCAAATCTCATAGCAAATAACCAAAACAGAGTTGGCAAAACACTAAAAGCTACAAAAGAAAAAGGTGATTTAATAAAACTTAATTGTTTTAAAAATGGAAAAGATGAAGCTGTAGGTATTGCAGATGAAATTGAAAAAAAATTAAAAAAAAAATATTCATTAAATAATATAGCTATTTTAGTTAGGGCTATTTTTCAAACTAGAGAATTTGAAGAACGTTTTCTTAAGATAGGTTTGCCATATAGAATACTTGGGGGAATTAAATTTTATGAAAGAGCTGAAATTAAAGATAGCGTTGCTTATTTAAGATTAATTTATCAAGATAAAGATGATCTAGCTTTTGATCGCATAATAAATAATCCTAGAAGATCAATTGGTGAGAGCACAACTAAACAAATTCATGAATTTTCAAAAAAACACTTAATAAATTTAGAAGTTGCCTCAAGAAAGCTTATAGAACTAAATTTAATAAAACCAAAAGCTAAGATAGGACTTAATTCTTTTTTAAATTTAATGCAGAAATGGAGAAATGACTTAAAAACAAAAAAAATAAATCATGTAAAACTTTTACAAATTGTCCTTGATGAATCTGGTTATTCTGCGATGCTTAAAAATAAAAAGGATCTGGAAAATGAAAGTCGATTAGAAAATATTAAAGAATTGTTAAGTGCAATGAAAGAATTTGATAATTTAGAGAATTTTTTAGAGCATGTTGCTCTAGCTACGTCACTTGATCAAGACTGGAAAGGTAAAAAAGTTAATTTAATGACTATGCATAGTGCAAAAGGGCTGGAATTTGAAGTTGTATTTTTGCCAGGATGGGAAGAAGGCTTATTTCCTCACCAAAAATCAATCGAAGAAAAAGGACAAAATGGCCTTGAAGAAGAAAGAAGACTTGCATATGTCGGCATCACAAGAGCTAAAAAAGTAGCATTAATATCATTTTCAATGAATAGATTCTACCAAGGCGATTGGATTGACAGTATGGCATCAAGATTTATAGAAGAATTGCCAGAAAAAAATATAGAAAAAAATAGTTTCTTTGATGAAATGGATAATCAAGAAAATGATTTTGAATTTAATCAGGATTTAGAAATGCAGAATGAAATAAAAAGTCCCGGCTGGATAAGATACCAAAAAAGAATAAAGTGATTAATAAAAGAATTAATATTTTAAGAAAAAAATTTAAAAAATTTAATATTGATGGATATGTAATTCCAAAAAATGATGAATTTTTTTCTGAATATGCTGTTAAGGATCGATTAAAAATTATTTCTAATTTTAATGGGTCCGCAGGATTAGCAATTATTTTAAAAAAAAAAAATTATTTGTTTGTTGACGGAAGATACACTATACAAGCTCAACAACAATCAGGGGAAAAATTTAAAATAATTGAAATTCACAAATTCCTTCCTCATAAGATAATTAAAAAGTTAACTCTTGGATTTGATCCTAGTTTATTTACAAACAAACAACTGAAAATATATTTTGGAAATTCATTAAAATTGAAGCCTATAAACAAAAATTTAGTTGATGAAATTTATCAAGTGGGAATTTCTAAAACCATGCCATTCTATTCTTTAGACAACAAAATTGCAGGAGAAAGTTATAAATCAAAAATAAATAAAATTTCAAAAATAATAAAACAAAACCATGCTGATTATTTGTTTTTAAGTGCACCCGAAAATGTTGCATGGACATTAAATATAAGGGGATATGATAATCCGAATAGCCCTATACCTAATTGTCGTTTAATAATCGGAAAAGATAAAAAACTTTTTTTAATTGCAAATAAAGAAAAAACTTTAAAAATAATTAAAGAAAAAAAATTAAGTAAAAATCAAGTAATTGGCCCTGAAAATTTTTTAAGTTTAATTGATAAGCTAAAAGGTGATAAATTTATCATAGACTCTTTATCTTGTTCTATTCTCAATGAAAATATAATTAAATCTAAATTTAAAATAATAAATAAAGATGATCCTTGTTATAGATTAAAATCAATTAAAAATTCGTCTGAAATCAAGCATATGATTAATGCACATATTGAGGATGGTCTTGCATTAACTAAATTTATTTATTGGATAAAAAATACAAATAAAAAAAGAATAACCGAAATAGATGCACAAAACAAATTAGAAAAATTTAGAAAAACTAATAAAAATTATTTATTTCCTAGTTTTAATACCATTGCTGGTACAGGTCTTAACGGTGCTATTGTTCATTACAGAACGTCAAAAAAATCTAATAAAGTTATTAAAAAAAATGATATTTTTTTATGTGATTCAGGAGGGCAGTATAAGTATGGAACAACAGATGTAACAAGAACAATTTGTTTTTCTAAACAACAAAAATCTATAAAAAACATATTCACAAAAGTATTAAAAGGCCATATAGCCGTAGCAACTACAAACATCAAAAAATATAAAAATGGAAAACAAATAGATATCAGGGCAAGACAATTTTTAAAAAAAGATGGACTTGATTACGCACATGGTACTGGACATGGAGTTGGATTTTTTTTAAATGTACATGAAGGACCTCAATCTATATCAAAATATAATACAGTTAAATTAAAAGAAGGTATGGTTTTAAGCAATGAACCTGGTTATTACAAAAAAGGTTGTTATGGAATTAGAATAGAAAATTTAGTTTATATAAAAAAAAATAAAAAAAAATTACAATTTAAAAATTTAACACTAGCACCAATAGAAAAAGATTTAATAAATTATAATTTATTAAACAAAAATGAAAAAAATTATTTATTTAATTACCACTTAAATGTTTATGCTAAACATTCAAAGTTTTTAAATGAAAAAGAAAGAAAATGGTTAGCTAGCCATATTTAAAATTTTTAACCACTCATCTTGTGTAATTACTTTGATATTTAATTCTCTTGCGTTATTAACTTTTTTCATTGTAGGTTTGTCTCCTATGATTAAATAATCAAGCTTTTTATTAACATTGCTTATTATTTTTCCTGAATTTTGCTCGATAAGAGATTTTGCTTCTGCTCTGCTCATACCTTTCAATTTTCCAGTTAACATAAAAGTCTTATTTTTTAAAATACCAGTTTGATTAATTGAAATAAGATTGTTTATTTTAAGAATTTTTTTGAGTTCTGATAAAACTTCCAAATTAACTTTATTTGAAAAAAAGTTTTTTATAGATTTTATTTGTGTCTCCCCAATGCCATCAATATTTGAAAGTTCGTCCATATTTTTAGTATTAGATAATTTAAAAAAAGTATTTGAAGATTTTAAATGTTTTGCCAAAAGCTTTGCATTTTCTAGTCCAATATGTCTTATTCCCAGTGAATAAATAAATTTATCAAGTAAAATGGTTTTTTTACTATCTATGGAATACTTTAAATTTGATACTGATAAATTTGCCCATCCTTCTAAATTTTTTATTTTTTCATAGTCTAGTTTAAAAATATCTTGAGGTAACTTTATTAAGTTAATTGTCCAAAAATTTTCTACAATTTTTTTTCCAAATCCATCTATATTAAATGCTTCTTTTGAAACAAAATGCTTTATTTTTTCTATAGCAATTTTTTCACATTCATATCCTTCGCTAGTGCATCTTCTAACAGCATCTTGTTTCTTTGTAACTTCATTGAAATCTTTTACAGTTAATGATCCACAGGAAGGGCAATTTTTTGGGAAAATAAATTTTTTTGAGCTTTTTTTTCTTTTTTTTAAATCAACTGAAATTACATGTGGTATTACATCTCCTGCCCTTTCTACAGTAACTGTGTCTCCGATTCTAATATCTTTTCTTGATATTTCATCTTCATTGTGAAGCGTAGCGTTAGATACTATCACGCCTCCAATATTTACTGGTTTGATTTTAGCCACAGGAGTTAATGCGCCTGTTCTGCCAATTTGAATTTCAATATTTAATATTTCTGACACAGAGTTATTTGCAGAAAATTTGTGAGCAATAGCCCATCTTGGAGCATTAGTAACAAAACCTAATCTTTTTTGTAAATCAAAATTATTGACTTTGTAAACAATACCATCAATATCAAAGTCAATTTCTTTTCTTTTTTTCTCTAAGTTTTTGTGATTCAGAATTAAATTATGAACACCTTTAATGATTGCATTAAATTGATTTATTTTAAATCCCCAAGATTTCAAATTTTTTAAAAAATCTGATTGAGAATTAATATTCATATTCTTTGCGTAACCATAAGTGTATGCAATAAATTTTAATGGAATTTTGCTGGTAACCCTTGGATCTTTCTGTCTTAAAGATCCTGATGCTGCATTTCTTGGATTTGCAAACTTTTCGCTTATATTTTTAAAATCATCATTTTGAATAAATACTTCGCCACGAATATCTACTTCTGTTGGAAAATTTTTTACTTTAATTATTTTTGGTATGTCTTTTATAGTTTTTAAATTTTCAGTAATATCCTCTCCTTCTTTGCCATCCCCTCTTGAAAGTCCTTGAATAAAACATCTATTTTTATAAATTAATGATATTGATATTCCATCAATTTTCGGCTCTGCACTATATTCAATTTCTTCTAATTTGGATAAGCTAAGAAAATTTGCAATTTTTTTTTCAAAATTTATTAAATCTTCTTCATTAAAAGCATTAGCTAATGAAAGCATTGGAACTCGATGTTTAATTTTTTTAAAATTTTTAGAAGGCTTAAAACCTAGAGTTTTAGAAGGTGAGTTTTTGTGTTTTAAAAAACTATACTTTTTTTCTAATTCAAAGATTTGTTTTTTTAGTGTATCAAATTCTCGATCAGTTATTAATGATTGGCTCTCATCAAAATATGCTTTGTTGTATTTATGAAGTAGTTTAATTTTTTTTAAATATTCATTTTTAATTGAATTATTTTTCATTTTTTTTAAAAAGAGATTTGAATTTTCTCCAAATTAAACCTTTTTTTCTCTTCTTTTTTTTAACTATTTTTTTTTCAATTTCATAATTTTTGTTAAAAACTTTATAAGATTCTTTATACCATTCGCTTGATTGATAATTATAACCCAATAATTTTGCATATTTTTTAGATTCTTGTGCTAAGCCAATTTTATAATGTATTTCAACCAATCTATGTAATGCTTCTTCAACATAAACAGTGGTATTATAATCCTCAACAACATTTTTATATCTATTAATTGCTGGAATCCATTTTCCTTTTTTTATGTAATGGTTTCCAATATACATTTCTTTAGCTGCTAATTTGTCATTTATTAAATCTAATTTAAATTTTGAGTCCATTGCAAAATCTGTGTTAGGAAAATTTTTCATTATAAACATAAATTCTTTTTTTGCTTTAAGTAATGGCTCTAAATCTCTTTTTTCATCTACAACAGTTTCGTAATAACACATAGCTAAAAGAAAATGAGCATAATCAATATCTTTATGTTGCGGATATGTTTTTAAATACCTCTCGATTTCAAATATAGTGTCACCATAGTAACTCTGTGAATAATATGAGTATGCTGCCATAAGTGCGGCTTTGGGTGCCCATTCAGATTGCGGATATAAAAGCTCAGCTTCATTAAATTTTTTTGCCGCGAATAGTACATCGCCTTTATTTAATTCGTCATACCCTTCTTGAAAAGCCTCAATCATTTGAGCTTCAATATTTTGTTCTTCAATTACCGAAATTTTTTCCTTTTTTGAACAAGAAATTAATAGAATAGGTAAAATAAATAATAAAATTTTTATAATATTTGTCATTTAAAGTTTTTTATCAGATTATAAAAAAAAACCCTAAACTTTTATGCTATTGATTTTAGAATATTTCTATTGATTAAGAAATGAGGGATATTTTTTTCTTTAACTTCAACAAGTGAAAAATTAGCATTATCTTCAAAAACTCTTCTTAATAGTTGATTTGTAAGTTTGTGGCCACCTTGTGAACATATTAATTTTCCAATAATTTTATATCCAGTTAAATAGAGGTCTCCCATACAATCTAAAATTTTGTGATTTACAAACTCTTTTTTGTTTCTAAGACCATTTTTGTTTAAAATTTTTTGCCCTTTTACTACAATGGCATTTTTCAAAGTTCCACCTTTTGCTAAATTCATTTTTTTTAATTTTTCAACATCTTGAAACAAACAAAAAGTTCTTGAATTATAAATTTCTGTTAAATCGTCCTCATAAACTTTAACTAAATTCCTTTGTGTTTTTATAAGTGAATCCTTATACTTAATTTCAAAATCTATATCTAAGCTAATTTTATTTGGCTCTATTGAAATGAATTTTTCTCCATCTCTAAAATTAATTTTCTTTTCAATTTTTATAATTTTAATTGGAGTTTCGCTCTTCTTTGTTCCAACTCTTTTTATTTCACTAACAAATATTTTTGCTGAACCATCTAAGATCGGCACTTCTTCATTATTAATTTCAACCAATACATTATCAACTCCCATTCCAAACAATGCACCCATTAAATGTTCAATTGTTGAAACGGTAACTCCATAATCGTTTGAAATAGTGGTACAGTAAGATGCATTGCTTACATTAAATACTCCTGGTACTACAAGATTATTGTTTTTGATATCTGTTCTTTTGAAAACTATACCTGTGTTTGGTTTTGCGGGTTTAATTTCGATATGAACTTTTTTGCCATTATGAAGTCCAACACCATCAATTGCTATAGTTTCTTTAAGTGTTTTTTGATTTAAAACAGACATAAAGAACTTATAAAATCTTTACATAAAGTTTAAAAAACAACAAATGTTACAAGAAAATACTAATTCTATTTAAAAAAGTGAAAGAGTCTTTCAAAAAAACCTTTTTTTTCTAGCTTTCTAGGGACTATTGCAACTTCTTTTTTATTAATGCCTTGAACCAATTTTAATCCAGATTCACAAACATTTATGCAAGAATCATTTTTAGTAAACGATTTTGCATAGTTGCTGCAGATGATTTTATTGATAAATATTTGATGATTATTAAATACTTCCTCTAATTTTTTAATTAAATTCTTTGGAAAGCAAATAAATTTAATGTCAACTGAAAATTTATTACAATTTATATCTAAAGGTAAATAATTATAAGAAATATTATCAATAACATAGTTGCTAATAATAATATGAATAATTTTTTTACTGTTGTAAGATCTCAAAATTTGTTGCTTAGCATCTTGAACTAGATACTGGACACTTTTTTTTTCAATTTTTTTTCCTTCATTATCTTTTATTAATGAAAAGTTAATTGAGATAGACTCGGGTGTTTCTATCATCAAATATATATCGTTTAAAAATTCACCAGTTGCCTTTTCTATTTCAAAAATATTTTTTTCAATTATTTTGTTTGCATTTTCAAAATTTAACTGATCTTTATCTAAATTGGTTGCACAATTATATTCTCTAAAAAAAGAGCTATGACCACTAAATTTTTTAAATGCACCAACACTTAATTTTGTGGGACTTAAATCTAGATAAATATCAAAATTTTTTTTACTCATTAGTTGAAATAACATGATTATAAATTCTTAAATCAATAACTTTATCATTCTTAAATATTTCATTAATAGTAATGCGATAAGCTAAGTTTAAAGCTTTTAATGAATTTGTTTCAGGTAGTTTAATTAATATACCTTTATTGTTTTTAATATCCCATCTGCCAGATGGGAAAAAATATAATTCTAAAATTTCTTCAAAATTAAACTTAGATTTATCAATAATTTTTTTGAATTTAATAAAATCTTTAATTTTTATTTTTCCAAATACATAAGGTAAATTTTGATTAGAAGATTCAAAGTTAATTAATTTTCCATTAGAACCAATGTAAAATTTCTTATTATTACGATTAGTAACTGCTAAAAGTTCTGTTTTTTTAACCTGTACTTCAATGGAATTTGGATAAATTTTTTTAACTATAAATGAATGGACTAAATTATTTTTTTCTAAAGTATTTATAAAATAATCTTTATTTATAAAAAATATATTTTTTTGATTTAACAATTTATTAAAATCTTCAGAAATCTTAAAGTTATTTTCGTTACTAAGCCCAGAGACTTTAATTTGGTTAACTTTTAATTTTAAATATTCAGAATTACTTAATGATAAATTATTAAATGTAGTTAATAAAAGCAAAAAAAACAAATATATAAATAATTTTTGTTTTTTATCTATTTGTTGAAGCATCTTTTAAAATCCATTCTATTAAATCAATAAATGTCATTCCTGCAAAACTTGCTATTTCAGGAACCAAAGAAAGTTTCATCATTCCTGGTTGTGTATTTGTTTCTAATAAAAAAAATTTATCTTTATAAAATTTAAAATCTGACCTCGTAACACCTCTGCAACCAATTAGTTTATGTGCTTTAAGTGCAATATTCATAACTTTTTGTAAATTTTTTTTACTTAAATCAACTGGAATTATATGTTTTGTTTTTGCTTTCTCATTATATTTAGCTTCATAATCATAAAATTTTCTTTTAGGTTTTAACTCTATTGCTCCTAGTTTTCTTTTGCCTAATATTGCAACCTGAATTTCTCTACCTGGAATGAATTCTTCAATTAAAATCTCTTTGTAAAAAATCAATTTTTTTAAATTTTTAATAAAATTTTTTTTTTCACAAATATAAACATTAACACTAGAACCTTCATTTATTGGTTTTATAACAACTGGGAATTTTAGTTTTTTTTGAGTCTTAATTATAATATTTTTTTTAATTTTATTATTATTAAATTTAAATTTAATGTACTTTGGAGTGAGTATTTTATTCTTTATATAAATTTTTTTTGAAATTTCCTTATTCATTGCAATAAATGATGCTTTTACTCCGGAGTGTGTGTACTTTATGCTTTGAGATTCTAATATTGCTTGGATATAACCATCTTCTCCAAATTGTCCATGTAAAGCATTAAAAATAATGTTGGGTTTAAAACTTTTAATTTTTTTTATTAAATTTCCATCCGGTTCACAAATTAAAACTTTATAATTTTTTTTTTTTAATTCTTTAAAAACACTTTTAGCTGTTTCCAAACTAATTAACCTTTCTTTAGAAATTCCTCCACCTAAAATTAAAATTTTTTTTTTCACTGAATTATTTCTATTTCGGTTTCTATGTTTATGCCTGTTTTTAATTTTACGTTTTCTTTAACAAATTCAATTAATTTTTTCATATCTTCAAAGGTTGCATTATTATTATTTACAAAAAAATTACAGTGTTTTTTGGAAATTTCAGCATCTCCAAACTTAGTATCTAATGGAACTGATTTTTTAATTAATTCCCAAACTTTTTGATCAGTTTGTTTGATGGGATTTTTAAAAGTGCTTCCTCCAGTTTTTATTTTTGTTGGCTGTGTAAAATCTTTTTTATTTTTTATAACTTGCATATATTCTTGAATTTTTCTTTTTTCTTTAAATTTTCCTTTAAATGACGCACTTAAAAATATTAAATCTTTATCTAAATCATTTCCTCTATACGAAAATTTAATTTTTGATACTGGTATTGTTAAAACTTTACCAGTTCTATCAACTGCTTGTACAGATACTAAAATATCTTTGAATTCTTTTTTAAAACAACCAGAATTCATTCTTAAGCCACCTCCAATGGTTCCGGGAATACAAGATAAAAATTCCAAATCGCTTATATTATTTTCTAATGCAAATGAAGATAAATTTTTATCGCTTGAAGCACTTCCTGCTACAATTGTTTTATTCGGTAATAGTGAAATATTTGAAAAATTTTTTCCTAATTTAATAACAACTCCATTAAATATTCCATCATTTATCAGAATATTTGATCCAGCTCCTAATATAAAAAGTTTTTCTGTTTTGCCAAATTCTTTTAAAAAAGAAATCAACTCGTTTAAACTTTCAGGCTTAAAATATACTTTTGTTTTTCCACCAATATTAAACCAATTAGTTTTTTTTAAATCATAATTGAAAACTAACTTTCCTTTAATTTTTTTTGAAAAATTTTCTAATTTATCAATTTGCATCATATCAAATTAGGTAATTCTCTAATCCAATTTGAAATTGAACCTGCCCCCATGCCTATAACTATTTTTTTCCCATAAATATTTTGTTTTATAAATTTAGCAAGGTGGTACTGATCTTTAACTATAAAAACTTTTACTTGAGAATTATTAATTATTTCTTTTGCATAATTAAGATAGTTAAATCCAAGTTTTAACTTCTCACCAGCTGAATATACTGGGCATAAAATTACACTATTGGCTTTTTTAAATGATAAGCTAAATTCTCTTCTAAGATCTTTTAACCTAGATATTCTGTGTGGTTGAAAAATACAAATTATCTCTTCTTTCTTATAAACTTCCTTAACTCCATTTAAAACTTCTTTAATTTCAGTTGGATGATGTGCATAATCATCATAAAATTCTGTTTCTTTATACTTAAATATTTTATTAAACCTTCTTTGTACTCCTTTAAATTCTTTAAGTCCTTTTTTAATAGTATCTTTTGATATTCCTATTGTTGTAGCCACAGCAGCGGCAGCCGTAGCATTTCTAATATTGTGTAATCCTAAAAGAGGAATTTTTATATTTTTTATATATGTTTGTTTTTTTCCTGGTAATCGAATATCAAGATTAAACGTGGAAAAATCTCTTGATTGAGAAGTATTTTTAATTTGAAATTGTGAATTTTTATTTAAACCGTATGTATAATAATTTTTAATTTTAATTTTTTTAATTATTTCATTATTATTTTTATCGTCTATGCAAATAAATGATTTACCAAATGACGGAACTTTTTCAATAAAATTTAAAAATAACTCTTTTAGTCTGTCCATAGATTTATAATAATCCATATGCTCTCTATCTATATTGGTTATAATTGAATATGTAGGAGGAACTTTTATAAAACTTCCATCAGATTCATCAGACTCTAAAACACACCAATTACTTTTTCCTAATTTTGCAGAATTACCAAAAGAGTTTAATACACCTCCATTAATAATTGTTGGGTCTAGTTTTGTTTTTGAAAAAATACTAGCAATAAGTGAAGTTGTTGTTGTTTTGCCATGTGAGCCAGCAACTACAATATTTTTTGTTAATGAAACAATATGTGCAAGCATATCGCCTCTTTTATAAATTGGAAGTTGTTTATTTTTTGCTGATAATATTTCAGGATTATTTTTTTTTATCGCTGATGAAATTACTAAAATTGTTGCTTTATTAATATTTTTTTTTTCATGTCCTATATTTACTTTAATTTTATTTTTTTTTAATCTTTCAATATTTTTATTTAGTGAAATATCGCTACCTTGAATTCTAAAACCCATGCCTTTCATTATTAAAGCAAGACCACTCATTCCAATTCCACCAATTCCAACAAAATGAATAATTTCAGTTTTTGCTAATTCAATTTTCATTAATTACATTTATAAGTTTTTGATTTGTATTATTCCAAGTATTTTTATAACTAAAATTTCTCATACTAATTTTTTTTGATAAATAATCATCTTTATTCTGAACTATATTTATTAAATTATTTTCTAATACATCTTCATTAAGATCATCTTGTTTTAATATCCAACAACAATTCTTGTTTTTATAAAATAATGCATTTTGAAATTGATGATCGTCCTTAGCTAGAGGATATGGAATAGCCAAATACGGTATATTTAAATAAGTCAATTCTGATAAAGCTGATGCTCCAGCTCTTGTTATACACAAATTAGCGTTGCTAATAAATTCTAAAATATTTTTTTCAAAACTAAATAGCTGATAAGAAATATTATTTTGATTATAAAAATCTTCTAATTTTTTTTTATTTATAGGACTAGTTTGCTGACAAACATTCAATTTATATTTTTTTGATAAACTAATAATTGATTTTTTTAGTTTATTATCAAATAATTCTGCTCCTTGGCTGCCTCCAATAACTAAAAGATTAATTTGATTGCTTATTTCATTCTTGTCATTTGGTGAAATTGAATAAAATTCCTTTCTAAGCAAAGAATCAATCAATAAAATTTTACTTAAGTATTTTTTTGGAAAATTTATAATTTCATTTGAATAGCAAAAAATTTTTTCAGTGTATTTTAAAAAAATATTATTAACTCTTCCTAAAACCATATTTGGTTCAAACAAATAAATTTTTATACTGATAATTTTTGCAGCCATACATAGTGGCAATGACATGTAGCCTCCTGTAGAAATTAAAATCTCTATTCTATTTTTTTTTAAAAAAATTAAAGATTTAATTATTGAAAAAAATAGACCAAACAAATTCAATGGCAATAAAAATAAATTAGTTGTTAATTTTGGAGTATTAATGACCGTATATTTGTACTTTTCTAAATTCAAAAACCTGCAACCTCTTTTGTCTGTAGCTAAAAATACATCAAATTCATCCTTTAATTGTTCATAAAATATCGTGGCTGGAATAACATGGCCTCCAGATCCACCAGTACTAATTAAAATTTTTTTTTTCATTTATTGATTAATTCTTCTTTTTGTAAGATTTAAGATAATTCCAGATAAAATTGCCGTTCCTAATATTGAAGATCCCCCATAACTTAAAAATGGCAAAGTCATGCCTGTAGTTGGAAACAGTCTTATGTTAACACCAATATGAATTAAAACTTGAAATAATATAATTGAAATCGCCCCTACAAGTATTAATTTTACTTTATCATTTTTTTCAAAATATAGTTTTTTAAATACTTGATAAATAAAAAATAAAAAAATTATCATTAAAACAATTATAATTATTGCGCCGAATTCTTCAGATATAACTGAAACAATATAATCTGTATGTGCTTCAGGGACTCTGTTTTTTAAAATACCTTCTCCAATTCCTTTTCCAAAAAAACCACCGTTTATTATTGCTTCTGACGCTTTTTCTGATTGATAATTATTTCCTGATGAAGGATCAAAAAATGACTTAAGTCTAATTAAAATATAACTAAATTTTTCAACAAAAAATACGAGATAAAGCAAAAAAATCAACATTAATCCAAAAAATAAAAAGAAAAATAATAAATTTATCCCAGAAATAAAAATTAAACTTAGCCAAGTTAAAAAAACTAAAAAAGTTTGACCAATATCTGGTTGAGTAATCAAAAGAAAAATAATTGGTATAATTACAATAAAGCTTAAAAAATATTTGTAGTAAAGGTTATTATTTTTTTCTGAACTTAAAATCGAGGCAATAATTATAATAATAAAAGGTTTTAAAAGTTCTATTGGTTGAAATCTAGGAATAAAGAAAAAGTCTAACCATCTTTTGGACCCTTTGACCTCAACACCAACAACTGGAACTAATATTAAAAAAACAAAACAGACAAAAAATAATATGATTGAAATTTTAAATAGATTATCTTTGTTAACTGATGAAAAAAAAATTATAAAAAAAATACCAACTGAGATAAAAAAAAAATGTTTGAAAAAAAAATAATAACTATTTGTATTTAGCTTATCTGATGCAATTAATGAGGTAGAAACTAAAGAAAAAAATAAACCCAAAAAAAATAATAACATTATCAAAAAAAATATTGATTTATCAATACTCTTCCACCATCCATAATAATACTTATAAATAAAGCTGCTATCTTGCATTAATTATCTTCTTTAAATTTAATTTTTTAACAAGGTTATTGAATTTTTCTCCTCTATCTTCAAAATTTTTAAAACTATCGAACGAAGCTGCAGAAGGACTAAACAAAACAGTTGTATGTTCTTTTTCTTTTTTTTTAAACTTTATATCTAAAATAATTTTTTTTAATGCTTGTCTTAAATCATCAAAATGTTCATATTTTATTTTGTTTTTTAATTCTTTTATAAAAGAGTTTTTGTTTCTGCCATATATATAAGCTTTAAAATTTGAACATTGATTTTTGGACATTAAAAATTTATCACCCAATTTAGGTATACCTCCAACAATCCAATAAACTTTTTTTAAAGATTTAAGAATATTTATTGAAGATGAATAACTTGTAGCTTTTGAATCGTTAATTAATGTAAATTTTTTAGTTTTATAAATTATTTGTTGTCTAAATTTTAATCCTTTAAAATTATTAACAGTTTTAAATAAAATACTTTTATTTAAAGCAAGTTTTTTTGTAACTGCAAAAACATGTAATAAATTTTGTTTATTACCTTCCGTGAAAAAATATGTATTTTTTACCTTTAACAAGTCTTGATTCATTGACTTTATATTAACGTTAATTATTTTAGAATTTAATTTTTTTTTATTAATTTCTTTTTTTAAAAATTTATTTTTTACATTTAAAAATGAGTAATCTTTATTAGTTTGATTCCTAATTAATTTTAATTTTGCTTTAACATAACTAGTAAATGTTTTGTGACGTTCTAAATGATCAGGAGTAATATTTAGTATTACTGCATAGTTTGCTTTAAAATTTTTGCTATATTCTATCTGATAAGAAGAAGCCTCTATTACAAAAATAGTTTTAGGAGTAATTTTTTTTTCAGCTAAAATTGGGTTGCCAATGTTTCCTGTTAATCTTGCATCTTTTCTTTGATTTTTTAAAACATCAAATAAAATTTTTGCGGTTGTTGATTTTCCGTTTGTACCTGTAATAGTAATATTCTTATTTTTAGAATAGTAGCTGTAAAAGACATCTAAATCAGTAACTATTTTTTTAAAATTTTTCTTAAGAAAGCTCTTAAGATAGCATTTTTTAATATCAATACCAGGACTGATTACTATAAAATCAACATTAATTTTATTAATATGATTTGATTTAATTAATAATTTTTTAATTTTTTTATTTTTAATTATATTTCTATTATCATCATACAAATAAACATCATTTTTTTTTCTTAAAAAAAAATAGCTGGAAAGTCCACTTTTGCCTAGCCCATAAATTAAAATTTTTTTTTTAACAAAAATATTTTTGTTATCTGGCATTATCTTAATTTTAAAGTAGCCAAACCGATCATTGCAAGAATAATTGAAATAATCCAAAACCTAATAACCACAGTTGACTCTGGCCAACCTTTTTTTTCAAAATGGTGATGAATTGGTGCCATTCTAAAAACTCTTTTTCCAGTTAATTTGTATGATAAAACTTGAACAATTACAGACACTGCCTCAAGAACAAATAGACCTCCCGTTATAGCCAAAACTATTTCATGTTTTGTAATAATTCCAACTGTACCTAAAGATCCTCCCAATGCTAAAGAACCTGTGTCACCCATAAATATTTTGGCAGGAGGTGCATTAAACCATAAAAAACCCAAGCATGCCCCAATTATTGATCCCAAAAAAACGGCGACTTCGCCAACTCCTTCAATATATGGGATTTGAAGATATTCTGAAAAAACAATGTTACCTGTAACATAACTTATAAAAGCAAAACATGATGCAACAAGAATTACTGGAACGGTAGCCAAGCCATCTAACCCATCAGTTAAATTAACTGCGTTAGAAGATCCAACAATTATGAAAGCTGCAAAAGGAATAAAAAACCAACCAAGATTTATCAATAAATTTTTAAAAAACGGAAAATATAAATATTCTAAATCAGAATGATCTGAAAAATTAATTAATATAAGGCTACCTAAAACAGCAATTATAACTTGGATTGCTAATTTAAATTTAAATGAAACGCCAAATGAGTTATTAAACTTAATTTTTTTATAATCATCATATGCTCCTAATAACCCAAAACTAGCCACAACAAATATTAGTGTCCAGATATATGGATTAGATAAATTACACCATAATAAAACACCAAAAAATAGGCCTATTAAAATTAAAACACCTCCCATTGTTGGTGTTCCAATTTTTTTAATTATATGTTCATCAGGACCGTCTTTTCTGATTGGATTTGTTATTTGTCTTGCAGAAAAAAAATTTATAAAAGGTGTGCCAATTAAAAAAACTATAAGCATAGATGTAAACATTGCTAATCCAGTTCTTACGGTAAGATATTTAAATACATTTAAAAATGTAAAACTATCTACAAAATTTAAAATGAAGTTATAGAGCATTTTTCGTTTCTTTTTTTAAACCACTTGTTAATTTATAAAGTCCTGTAGCATTAGACCCTTTAATCATTAAATAATCATTATTATTTATATTGTTTTTAATCAAATCAATTATTTGCGAAATTTCTTTTAAAATTAAACCTTTTTTTGTTCTTTGAATATTTTTGTAAGTTTCTCTTATATATTTGCCAAAAACATAAACTTTATTTATTGAAGAAGAATTAATTGTAGTGCTCATTTCTAAATGCAATTTTCTTGAATGTTTGCCAAGTTCTAACATATCGCCTAATATAAGGTGTTTTTTATTATTTTTGCTATCAATTAAATCAAAATTTTTAATTGAAGATTTTAGAGACAAAGGATTTGAATTATAACTTTCATCAATAAGGAAAATATTCTTTCCATTTATCTTAATCTTGGAGAGATCTCCTCGACCGTATGGAATCTGATAATTATAAAAAATATTTTTATTTAAAGTTTTAATATCTTTAAAAATTGAAATTACTGTAATAGTAGCAAGAAAGTTTTTTATATTATTTTCAAAATTAGATGAAATAAAAAAATGTTTTTTTTTGTTATTAATATTTATAATAGCTTTAAATTTTGTTTTTTCTTTTTTTAAAGAATTTAATCTAACTGTTGCTTTTTTTTTATTAACACTAAAAGAAAAAACTTTTAGTTTTTTTCTTAAGGCCATTTTTCGATGAAATTTATAAAACTTATCATCAGCATTTAAAACTATTGAACCACCATTTGTAATATTGTTCATGATCTCAGATTTTGCGAGTGCAATTTGTTTTAAATTTTTAAAATTTTTTGCATGTGCATAAGAAATATTTGTAATTACTCCAACATCTGGTTTAATAATTTTCGTTAAATTATCTATTTCACCTTTTTTATCCATTCCAACTTCAAAAATCCCAAAATCATCTTTTTGATTTAAATTAAACAAACTTAATGGCACTCCAAATTTATTATTAAATGATTTAGGTGAATAAGTTACGTGACAAAATTTATTAAGAGTTCTACCAATTAACTCTTTTAAAGATGTTTTGCCACAACTCCCAGTTATTGCAATAATTTTAGCTAATGAGCTTTCCCTCACCTTGTTTGAAGTTTTTGTCAAAAAGCTCAAGGTATTGTTAACTCTAATTTGTTTAGATTTTTTTTCTGATTGATTAATCTTGTTTACTATTGCCAATGATGCTTTTTTTTTAAAAACTTCTTTTAAATAAAGATTTCCATCTCTTCTTTTACCTTTAATTGCAAAAAAAATATCATTTTTTTTTATTTTTTTTGAATTAATTGACGCTTGTCTTAATTTTATTTTTAAGGGAAAATAATTTTGCTGACTTTCTTCTTTTAAAATATTTAATTTTAAATCTTTTGATAGATGTTTGTTTTTTTGTTTAATGTTTTTTAAAATACATTTTTTATCAGAAAAAAATTTTTTTGAACTTCCATAATCTTGAACATTTTCATGGCCTTTTCCTGCTACAATTAAAATTTCACCTGTTGATAAATTTTTAATTGCTTCCCTAATTGCTTTTTCTCTACTGGGTATTTCATAAAGTTTTGATTTATTAATTTTGCTTTTAATGTTTGATCTTATCTTTTTTGGATTTTCTTTTCTTGGATTATCATCTGTTAAATAAATTTTATTACAAAACTGATTTACAATTTGACCCATCTTGGGTCTCTTAAATTTATCTCTATCCCCACCACATCCAAAAACAATAGAAATTTTTTTATTTTTAAACTGATCTTTTAAATTTTGAAGACATGTTTTAAGAGCATCTGGTGTATGAGCATAGTCCAAAATAACCTTAGAATTATTTCTAATTCTTCCAATTCTTTCTAATCTTCCACTGACAGGATTTACTTTGCTAATTACATTTATAATATTTTTAAAATCAACATTGCTTTTTTCTGCCGCAATCATTGCCATTAATATATTTTTTATCTGGATCTTCCCTATTAAGTTTGTTTCAAAATTGTAAAAATTATTTTTGTATTCAATCTTAATAATTTGTTTTTCACCCATATATTCATGAGTGATTATGTTTAAGTCGCCTTTGCCAACTCCTATAGTTTTTAAATTTAATTTATTTCTTAAAGAAATTTTTTTAATTTTTTTATATTCTGGAATAGTTATATCTGTAATAATAGTTGAATTTTTATTGAGTAACTTTTTAAAAAGGTATAATTTTGCGTTTAAGTAATTTTTAAAATTTTTATGATAATCTAAATGATCATGAGATAAGTTTGTAAAAAGAGCAGTTTTAAAATTTAATCCATTTAATCGATTTTGTTTAAGACCATGACTAGATGCTTCAAGAATAACATTATCTATATTTTTTTTTTTTAATTTTTCTAAATGAAAGCTAAGTTTAATTGGATCCAATGTTGTATTGATCGCATCTGTCTTGCTTGTAATTGTTTTAACACCAAGAGTTCCTATGGAGGCAGCTTTTTTTTTATTTAATTTTAATATTTGAAAATAAAAATCAGCAATAGATGATTTACCATTAGTTCCTGTAACGGCAATTAAATTTTTAGGTTGTTTTTTGTTAATTTTAAATACAATTTCGGAAAGTGTTTTTCTGACATTTTTCTTTCTTATATAAAGAATATTATTTTTTAAACCTCTAAATTTTTGATTTGAAACAATTGTACTGGCGCCTTTTTTTATTGCTTCTTCAATAAATTTATTACCATCAATTTTCGTTCCTTGAATAGCAAAAAAAATATTTTTTTTTTTGCAAGTCAAGCTATTAAAACTTAAACCTAAAAAAAAATGATTCTTATATTTTAGCTTAAGATTTTTGAAATAGTTGCCGATCAGCATGGAATTAATTAACTTCTATATATTTTGTGGCTAAAATGGGTCCAATTTTT
Organism: uncultured Pelagibacteraceae bacterium; assembly: GCA_902592985.1. GTDB lineage: Bacteria > Pseudomonadota > Alphaproteobacteria > Pelagibacterales > Pelagibacteraceae > Pelagibacter. The sequence continues at coordinate 48,369 of CACJGR010000004.1, forward strand.
TCTATAATTTTGCCTGCAATTTCAACCGATGTCCAACCAGCAGTGTTTCTCCAATTACCTTTATATGGATATCTACCGTCTCTGTAATGATAAACATATTCTTTTGAAGGTTTTGGTTCATCTAATAAAATTAATAAAACATACTTTGGTTTTGATGTTGGAAATATTGATACAAAAGTATTAATTTTATCTTTTGTATATCTGCCATATTTTGTTTTTTCAGCTGTGCCTGTTTTTCCACCAACTTCGTAACCAGTTATATTTGCAAAACCGGCTGTACCTTCTTCAGTTGATACTGCTTTTCTTAAAATAGGATTTATTTTTTCAGAGACTCCTGCTTTTAAAATTCTATTTCTTGTCTCTTTTTTTTCTAAATCATTCTTAATTAATGTTGGTTTAATATTAAAGCCACCATTTGTTATAATTGAGTAACCCTTTGCTAGTTGTAAAGGTGTGATTGTTATACCATGACCAAATGATGATGTTGCAAGTCTACATTTACCCCATACAAATGGAATTGGTTGGCCTACTTCTTCTATATCAAATTCAATTTTATCTAAAACTCCAATATTTTTTAAAAAAGATTTAAATTTTTGTATTCCTACTTTTTGTCCAATTCTAACAGATCCAATATTTCCTGATCTTATTAAAATTTGTTCAGCAGTTAAATTTGAAGGAATTTTATTGTCATATTCTCCTATAGTTTTTCCAGCACATTTGATTTTTTTTGGCAAATCTTTAAATTCTGTTTCTGGTTCAATTACTTCTTCATTTAATCCAGCAGCAATAGTAAAAGTTTTAAAAACAGAACCAAGTTCATAAACTCCTTTGGTTGCTCTATTTATATAATTTACATCTTTAATATCTTGTCTTTTGTTAAGATTAAAATCTGGCAATGAAATCATTGATAGTATTTCTCCATTATTGACATTCATAAGAATTGCCGCACTTCCTATATATCTAAAAATTTGTTGGAACTTCATTAGTTCTTCTCTAATTAAAAATTGTATATCTGTATCTACAGTTAATTGTAATGGCTTCTTTCTATTTTTTAATTCGTAATCAAAAAATTTCTCAATCCCTGATACACCATTATTGTCGTCATCAATCTGCCCAATGATGTGGCTAAATAAATTTTCATGTGGATATAATCTGGTTATTTGTTCTTCAAATCTTATAGATTTATCTCCCAAAAGACGAAGTTCCTCGATTTGACCATATGTAAGTTCTTTTTTGAAACGAAAATATTTTTTTTTTTTAATTCTTTTCTTAACATTTTTAAAATCTTCATCTGGAAATAATATCTGCAATCTTATTAAAAGTTTTTTTTCATCAATAATTAAATTTGGATTAATTCCAACAGTTTGTGTGTTAACAGCCTTAGCAATAAAACTTCCTTTGTTATCTAATATATCGGCTCTATAATTTTTTTTTATTGGTAAAAATTTTTCTACTTCTGTTTCAGGGTTTAAAGAGCCTAAATAAAAAACCTTAATAGAATAAATTATAGAAATCATAAAAAATACAAAATAAATGAATGCAATCCTATTAAATGTAATATTTAAATTAGATTTATTTTTTTTATATGAAAACTCGTTTTCATAATCTTCTAGAACTAATATTTCATTATTATCTTTATTCATTTGGTACTTCTGTTTTTTTAGGATCTATTATTGTCAATTCATCATTTTCTTCTTTGATTTTATTAATTTTAGTAATGTCTAAAAAAATTAAATCATTCTCGAAATATCTAGATTGATATTCCATCAATTTTTTAGGTGTAGTTAAATAACTATAATCTAACAAAACTAATTCATATTTATTTTTTAAAATGTTTATGTTTTCCTTAACGTTAAAAATTTGACTTTCTAATTTCTTAGTAGAATTTTTTGTAATAGTAGTAACAATTATTAAAAAAATAATAAAAAAAATTAAAAGTAATTTTTTCATAATTTTTCAGAATAATTTTCAATTTCAATTAAATAATTAAATTTATCTAAAATATCAGTTTTAAAATTTAAAATATTTTTTTCTTTAATAACAAATCTTAATTTAGCAGATCTCGAGGGAGGATTTTCTTTAATTTCCTGAATTGATGGTGTTATTGGTTTTTTATTAATTAATTTAAATAGATTTTTTTTTTCTTTTATTTTGGGCATATATCTTGATGCATTTTTTGTTTCTGACAAACTTCTAAAAAAATATTTTATTATTTTGTCTTCTAACGAATGAAAACTCACAACAGCAATGATGCCCCCTTCATCTACAATCTTAGCTGCGCAAATCAACCCATAAATTAGTTCACTAATTTCTTTATTTACAAAAATTCTTAACGCTTGAAAAACTTTCGTAGCATTGTGAATTTTATAATTTCTTTTTCTTTTTGATGACTCTATGATTTTTACTAACTTCTGTGTGTCAATCTCCTTTATTTTTCTTTCTTCTATAATCTTATAAGCAATTCTTTTGCTATCCTTTTCTTGACCAAGAAATTTAAAGATTTTTTCTAAATCTTTTTTATTTAATTTATTAATAACATCTTTGGCGGAAAAGTTATTTAAACCTAATTTCATGTTAAGTTCTCCCGAGTCATCAAAAGACAAACCTTTTTTAGGATCTTTTATTTGTGTGTATGAATATCCAAGATCAAAAATTACAGCTTTAATTTTTTCCTCTCTTCTTAAATCTAAATCATTAATTTCGCTAAACTTTTTGTTTTTAAATAAAAACCTAGTCTTGAATTTTTTTTCAAAGTCTAATGCAATTTTTTTACTATCTTTATCTCTATCTAAAGCAATTATCTTTGTATTTTCAAATTCAAGGATTTTTTTAGTATAGCCACCTTGGCCAAATGTACAGTCAATAAATGTGCCACCATATTGAGGGGTAATAATGCTAATTATTTCACTTAGCAATACCGGATAGTGTTTTTTTCTTTCCGATATTATGGTGGCAATCATTTATTTTTTCGAAGACCATTAGTTCTTTTGTCTTCTTAAAAATGCTGGTATTTCCAAATCATCTTCTTCAGAGTTATTGTCATCATCAGATGAAGAAAATTCTTGAAGAGGATTTTCATTTTCCGAATCAAAAAGTTCTGTATTTTCTTCTTCAATCGCAAAATTTTCTAAACCGTTTGAAGGCTGTTCTGCTTTAGCATTATCTTCAATGTTTGTTTCAGTTTCATTCTCTTGATTGCTTAAAACTTGCTCATTATATTCTTTGTTAAGGTCTTTTATTTGCTCCACTGAAGAAGTTTCTGGTGCTGTTTCGTTCACAATTTCATTTTCAAGTTTTAATGCATTTGCACCATCAGTTGCTACGCTAGACATCGAGTTTGAAAAATCAAAAGCTTGTGCAGAACCAAGATTAGAAAAATCAGAATAACCTGGATTTCTGTTTTGTATTCTGTGAACCATGTTTATTACAGACTTTGCCTCTGGCTGTTGCCCATCAAGTGCTGTTGCAACAATTGAAACTCTCATTTTACCATCAAGTAAAGAATCTGTAATTGCACCAATTATTAATTCAGCTTCAGGATCAACCTCCGCTCTTACTTTGTTTACAGCTTCATCAACCTCGAAGAGTTTAAGATCTTTTCCACCTGTAATATTAACCAGTAAGCCTTTGGCTCCTTTTAGAGTATAATCGTCTATTAAAGGGTTACTAATTGCCATCTCTGCTGCTTTAATTGCTCTACCTTCTCCTTCAGCTTGACCAGTACCCATCATAGCTTTACCCATTGAACTCATAACAGTTTCAACATCAGCAAAATCTAAATTGATTAAACCTGGTCTCACCATTAAATCAGTCACACTTTGCACACCATGCAACAATACATCATTAGAAAGTTCAAAAGATTCTTCAAATGTAGTTTGTTCACTTGCAATTTTAAATAAGTTTTGATTTGGAATTACAATAATTGTATCAACATGTTTTCTTAGTTCCTCAAGGCCCTGTTGAGCTCTTCTCATTCTTGAAGGTCCTTCATATAAAAAAGGCAACGTCACAACACCAACGGTTAATATATTTAGTTCTTTCGCTGCTCTTGCAATCACATGAGCTGATCCTGTTCCGGTACCACCTCCCATTCCTGCGGTTATAAAAACCATATTTGCACCTTGTAATGTATTTATTATATCGTTTAATGATTCATCTGCTGCTGCTTGGCCGATATCTAATTTTGCTCCCGTTCCTAAACCCTTTGTCAAATTTAATCCAATTTGTATTTTTTGTGTCGCTTGGCTATGTTTTAAATCTTGAGCATCAGTATTTACTGCAATAAATTCTACACCTTGAAGGCCAGACTCAATCATTCCATTGATCGCATTTCCTCCTGCTCCTCCAACTCCGAGCACTAGTATTCTCGGTTTTAATTCTCTTATCTCTGGTGGTTTAAAGTTAATTGTCATGTTTTTCCCCTCTATTTTTTATTAAGTTGTAGTTTTTAACTAACTTATCGTAAGTATTAGTCCAAAAATTAAATGCCCAAGTACCTTTGATAGATTTTTCTATCATAGTTAAACAATTGTATTGTTGTCTTTCTATCTTTTGCTCTAAAATATATTGTTCCATCTTTTGCATTATTTCTTACTCATCTCCTCCCATTTAAGACGTGCCCGATTTATATTAGATTTTTTTCTTGCATGTGCCCTAAATTTTTCAAACATTATTGGTTCCCAAATTTGGAATGTTTTACCTTGACCAACAAATAACATGTTATTTTTAATTTTTGCATGTTTTAATAATTTTGGTGTTAAAGAGATTCTTCCTTCACTATCAAACTGTAAATTAATACTTTCAGATAATATTGATGTTGCAAAATAATCTTTTTTTTCTTCAAAAGGATTTAAAGCATCAATTGCATTTGAAATTTTTTCTATTCTATCTTGTGGCCACGCTTCTATTGATTGATTATTAAATGATGGATAGCAAACTACTCCATTGTAGCCTAGGTTTGAAAGGTGTGATCTAAAGCTAGCCGGCACTGACACCCTTCCCTTTTTGTCTAATTTGTTCTCGTAAGTCGATAAAAACATAATTCATAATTTCCAATATCTCCCCTATTGGGAATATATGGGATATTATGGGTTTTCAACCTATGCGTCAATCGCTAATTTTAGGTTATTTGACTGTAATATTTGAGTAACTACTAGATAAAGTATAGTCAATTATTATTTAAATTAAAAATAACCTGTAAAAGAAAATAGAGAACAAAAATAATTCAGAAATGAATCAAAAGAGGAACATTTAAAATTAACAATTCTACAGTGTGGATAAGTTTGCCAGATAAACTATAAGCCGGGTTCTGTCTTTTAAACTTATCATTTATCTAGGCTTAAAATCACTTTTAAGCTCAAGCAACTAACCCCGATGACCAGCCAAAGACTGCTTTTAGTTTTTCAACAATGTCATCTCTACTTAGTCTTGCTCCCAGTGGGGTTTTCCATGCACCTACTGTTACCAATATGGCCGGTGTGCTCTTACCACACCTTTTCACCCTTGCCTTGATAAGGCGGTTTATTTTCTGTGGCACTATCCCTAGGGTTTCCCCCGCCAGGCATTACCTGGCACTGCGTCTTTGTAGAGCCCGGACTTTCCTCTTTAAACAAATTTAAAGCGATAAGTCATTTATCTGGCAAGTTGCAATTTATAATTAAATTCTTACTTTTCAAGAAAAAATTAAGATTTATTTTAAGCTAAATATTGACTAATTAATAAGCATTCTTGGTCAATTTTTCCGTTAATGAGCTCTGGCCTGAAGCGTCTTTGGAATGCTTTTACTACAAATATAAGGTATCGATTTTTTTTAACATTATTTCTTCCTTTTTTAGCATAACCAATACTAAATAAATTATTTAAAAATAAATTTTTCATTATTTTGTTGCATTTTTTTTTTCTTAATTTTCTTAACCTTTGTTTATCTAAATTATGCCAAATGCCAACATTCTTTTTAGCTAAATACTCCCATGGAAATTTTTCACCAGGATCTTTTTTTCTATCTGGAGCAATATCTGAATGTCCTAAAATATTTTTTTTATTAATTTTATATTTTTTAATTAAAAATTTACTTAAATTAATTAAAGAATTAATTTGTTTTTTAGAAAATTTTTTATAGCCAAATTGATGACCTGGATTAGTAATCTCAATCCCTATTGAATGTTTATTTAATGAATTAAGAGTTTTCCATGAAGAAATTCCTGCGTGCCAAGCAATATATAAATCAGGCACTAAATTAATTATTTTGCCACTTCGGGTTATTAAATAATGACTAGCAACCTCTGATTGTATATTTGTTAGCTTAATAATTGCTGCTTTTTCACTTTTCATTCCTGTATAGTGTAAAATGATGAATCGTACTTGTTTTTTAAGCCTTTTTTGAGAATTAAAGTTAGGAGAGTGATTTATTCTTATTTTAAAGGGCATATTAATCCTTTATTATTAAACATTGTCGATTTACATTATTAATAAAACAATTATACACAATTAAAAATGAAAAAATTTTTAATAATAACTATAGCTAGTATTTTACTTTCGCTCAGTAATGTTAATGCAGGAACTGATGAGGAAAACTCTTTATCAAAGAAAAATCCTGGAGAAATTAAAGATTGTTTTGAAAAAGTTAACAGAGGTATATTTGCTTTCAACCAAGGGCTAGATAATGCTGTATTTGAGCCACTAGCAAAAGGTTACAGAAAGCTTCCGGTACCAATAAGACATGGAACTGGCAATGTATTAGATAATTTATCTACCTTGGTTACAATACCAAACAATCTTTTACAGGGAGAAATAAAAAAAGCGGGTCAAAACACAGTCCGTTTTGTAGTCAATACAACCTTAGGTATTTTAGGAATATTTGATCCTGCATCAGGCTTAGGCTTCGCTGCTTTAGAAAAAGAAGATTATGGTCAAACTCTTGGTGCATGGGGAGTTGGAGAAGGCTGTTATTTGGTATTGCCAGTATTAGGACCATCAACAGTACGAGATACTGTTGGTATGCTCGGTGGTACTATTGGTGGGGGAGATCCTTGGTATAACGTAACAGTGGCGAAGGATACTCATTACTTTACAGATTTTGATTATTATGGAACTAGAGCAACCGCTGGAATAGATTTTAGAGCAAAAAATATTGAATCGTTCGAGAATCTTGAACAAAATTCTATGGATTTTTATGCATCTGTTAGAAGTTTATACTTACAAGATAGAGAACAAAAAATTTTAAATTCCAAAAAAATTATCGATACTATGGATGATGGTGACTGGGAAGAAATAGAATCGGATTAAACTCATATCCATAGTATGAGTGTTAAAAAATTTTTATTCAAATTTTCTTTAATTTTAATTGTATTTTTGACATTAGTAGAAAGATCTTTTTCATTAGAGCCAAAAGAATTTGTTCAATCTGTAGCTAATGAAGCTTCATTAATTTTAACTAAAAATTTTACAAAAGAAGAAAAAGTAGAAAAACTTGAGTCTATTGCCGAGAAAACAGTAGATATTCGAGGCATAGGTTATTATTCTTTAGGAGCTCATAGAAAAAATTTATCTGATGATAAAAAAAAAGAATACCTTAATATCTTTGAGAAGTATTTTTTAAAAAGTTTTTCAAGTAGATTGGCTGAATATACAGATCCTAAAATTCGTGTTGATTCTCAAAAAAAATTGAATGAAAAATATACAATGGTATCAAGTGTTTTGTTGGCAACCAAAGAAAAACCAGAAGTTAAAATTGATTGGAGAATTGTTACAAAAAATCCAGAAAAACCTTTAATTATAGATGTGGTAATTGAAGGTGTAAGTCTTGCAAAAGTTCAGAAAGAAGAGTTCAATTCAATTATTCAAAGCAATAATGGAGATATTAATGCATTATTAACAAGTTTAAAAGAATTTATTAATAAATAACTTCTGAGTCCACCAGGATCTAAACCTGGAAATTAAACTATTATTTTTCTTCTTCTTGTCTTTGTTTTTCTTCTCTTAATCTTTGTTCTTCTTGTTCTCTCAACATTTTTTTCTCTTGTTCTTTTTCTTCTCTTAATTTTTGCTCTTCCTGTTCTCTTAACCTTTGTTCTTCTCGTTCTTCTTCTT
>CACJGR010000005.1 GCA_902592985.1 uncultured Pelagibacteraceae bacterium
TTCATGGTGCAGATGTACAAATCGATAAGGAAATTAATTATGGTTTTAGAATTGATAAAAAATATGATAATTACTTTAAAAAAATAATAAATAAAATTGATCATTTTTTTTATATCTCAAATACTATTAAAGAAGATTTAATGAATTTGAGTATACCTGAAAAAAAAATGTCTTTTAATCCCAATGGGATTGAAATTAATAAATTTAAAAATTCTAAAATAAATTTCAATAAAAGACAAAAAATACATCTAATTACTGTAGCAAGATACTCCGAAAAAAAAAAAGGTTACGATAAGCTATCTAATATCTCAGAAGGATTAATTAAAAATAAAATAGATTTTAAATGGACCATAATAGGAAAAAATACTTTAGAGTTATTAAAAAATGATTTTATAAAAAAAAATCTTAAATATTTTGAAATAATTGAAAATATTGACAATATAAATGAAGCTTACTTTCCTCATTCAAGGTTAATTAAGAAGTATGTGGAATCTGATTTGTATATTAATTTGTCAAGAATAGAATCATTTGGTATTACATACGTCGAAGCATTAGCGGCAAACATTCCAATAATAACTTTTAATTCCAAAGGTGTTAATGAAATTGTTAGTAATAATTATAACGGCTATATCTTAGAAAGTAACGAACAGATGATAAAAAAAATTATAGAATTATATGAAAATCCTTCCAATATAAATGAAATTAGAAAAAATTTATTTAGCTCGATTAAAATGTATGATCTAAATTCAGTGACAGATAAAATAATAGATACTTATGAATCACTATACAATCAAAAATAATAAGTAGAAAATTATGTATTATTAAATTAACAAAAATTGCTTATAATAAATCACAATATGCTTAATAATAAAACTATTTTAGTTACAGGTGTAGGAAAAGGATTAGGATATGACATGTTAAATACAATCGTTTCATACAATGGATTTGTATATGGAATTACTAGATCAAAATCAGATATAAAAAAATTTAAAAAGATAAAGAATTGCAAGGTTTTTTTCGGAGATGTTACAAATACAAAAATTTTTGAAAAAATAATAAAGCAATCAGAAAATGATGAAAGAACAATATCTGGTCTTGTAAATAATGCCGGAGAACGTCAAAGATTAAATTTTAACAATATTTCAAAAAATAAACTTAAAAAACTCTTTGAAATTAACTTTTTTTCAGTTTTTGAGAATATGAAAATTTTTTCAAACTATTTAAAAAAGAAAAAAATCAGTGGATCAATTGTAAATATAGGATCAATTGTAGGAAATAATGGATTTTCTGAGTTAACTGGATATGCATCTAGCAAAACAGCTTTAATTGGATTAACTAAATCTTATGCGGTAGAAATGGCCAAGGACAATATTCGAGCAAATTTAATCAATCCAGGATTTATAAAGACTTCCTATTTTAATAAATTTAAAAAAAGAAAAAAATTATATGATTGGACAATTAGCAGAATACCTCAAAAACGATGGGGCAATCCTAATGAAATAAGTCAACTAACATGTTTTCTTTTATCTGATTTATCCAGCTATATAACAGGAACAAGTATAAATATTGATGGAGGATGGACAGGAAGTTAAATTATGAAAGTTTTAGGATTAATTCCATCAAGAATGGGCTCTAGAAGATTACCCGCTAAAGCGTTACTCCCAATTAGCGGATTACCCTTAGTTGTACACACATATAGAAGAGCAAATTTATCTAAACTTATTGACAAAATTTTGATTTGTACTGATAGCAAAAAAATTGTTTCAATTGCAAAAAAATATAAATCAAAAGCAATTTTAACATCTCCTTATCATTTAAATGGAACTGAACGTATAGCGGAGGCTTTTGTAAAAGAGAAAAAAAAATATGACTTTATTTTAGATATTCAAGGAGATGAACCTTTGATTAGTCCATATCATATTGATGAAGTGATAAAATATCACAAAAAAAATAATGATGCTGATATTATACTTCCAACTTTAAAATTAAAATTGCCAGATAACCCAAGTATAGTAAAAGTTGTTACAAACAAAAAGAATGAAGTTTTATATCTTTCAAGATCAAAAATACCTTATGAAGCTAAATCTAAATGTAAATTTTTTTTAAAACATTTGTCAATTATTTCATTTAAACCAGAAGCTCTAATTAAATTTGCAAAATCTAAGCCTAGCATTCTTGAAAAAACGGAAGATGTTGAGCTTTTAAGAGCTTTAGAAATTGGTTTAAAAATAAAAACTTTAAACTTAAAAGGTGATAGTTTTTCAGTTGATATAGCAGAAGATTATAGAAGAGCAAAAGACCAAATGAGTAAAGATAAATTTTTTAAATTTTATAAATAACTATATAGATGTCAGTTAACACAATTTCATATGAAGTTGATAATGAAATAAATAAAGTAATATATTCTAAAGAGATTGATAAATTTCTCATTAAAGACATAAATGATTTAAAATCTGATCAAAAGATACTATTTATTTATGATAAAAATATATCAAAAAAATTTATTGATGGTCTTAAGACAAAACTTAAATTAACAGGAAACATAGTTTTTTTTAAAGAGATTGAAGGGAAAAAAATAAATAAAAATTTAAACAATCTACTAAAATTATTTGATGAACTTATAAAAAATAAATTTACAAAAAATTCTATAATAATTTCTTGTGGCGGAGGTGTGGTGGGTGATCTTTGCGGCTTAGTTAGCTCTTTATATCTTAGGGGCACTATCTATTTTCATATCCCAACTACTATGACTGCCATAGTTGATAGCTGCATAGGAGGAAAAACTGGTATAAATTATAAAGGTATAATAAATTCTTTGGGCAACTACTATCATCCCAAGAGAGTTTATATTTCGGAGAGAATTATTACTGATATTCCAAATAGAGAATTTTTTTCAGGCTTTGCAGAAATAATAAAGTGTGGTCTTATTGGTAATAAAAAAATTATTGGTTATTTAAATAAAGATAAGTATTTATTTAAAAGAAAAAACATTCAAAATTTATCAAAAATTATTCTTGAAACATTAAAAACTAAAATAAGTTTTTTTAAGAATGATATTAAAGAAAAAAATAAAAGATTATATCTAAACTTTGGTCACACTTTTGCACATGCCATGGAAATGACTACTGATAAATACTTAAAAAAAGATTTTTTAAGGCATGGAGAAGCTGTAGGTCTGGGCATGTTATGTGAAATAATGATGTCTCAAAACACGAATGAAAAAAAAAATTCTAATAATCTTTATTGTATGACTAAACAATTGCTTGAAAAATATAATTTACCAACTAAGCTTAAAATCCCTAATAAACTTGGCAGGAAAATACACTCAGGAATATACGATGGTGTATTCTTAGATAAAAAGACAAAAAATAAATATCCAAGGTTTATCTCTTTAAAAAAAATATGCTCACCAACAATAGAGGAGATCAAAGATTTTGGAGCACTTAATGATTCAATATACAAGATAACTCAAAATTGATTAAACATAACAAACTTACAATATTAGATTTATCTAAAGACGAAGACATTATTTTGTCTGATTCTATAATCTATCAAATTTCATATGGAATAACAAAAATTAATAATTGCAAAATACTTAAAAAAAAATTTTTTTCAGAGGCTAAATTTAAAAAATATAAAAATAAAATAAATAATCCATTAATTAATTTTTATAAGTTTTTATCCAAAAAAAAAATTCACAATGATTTAATTCCTCTTGAAATATTAAATCAAAGGAATGATAAAACTCAAATATTTAATAAAATTTTTTATTTATTAGAAATTAAAAAATATGTATCAAAAAACAAAATTAATAATGTTGAAATAATAACAGACGATGAAAATTTTTATGATGTTTACAAATCATTGAAAATTAAAAATCTTTCAGTTTTAAACTTATCTAAAAAAAAAAAAAATAACATAAACTTAACTTATTTTTTTAAAACGCTGTTTTTTTATTTAAAAACATTGATATTTGTTTGTTTTATAAAGTTTTTTTTAAAAGAAAAAAAAATTAAAAAAAAATTCTCAGAAGGATGCTTAACACTTTATCCATTATTTTTTAAAAAAAATAAAAATTTATTTTATAGCAAAAAATTACTCAATTTAAATTTTCAAATTACTGATGAAACTCACTTGAGCAATACTCTTTTTAAAAATTTAAATTTAGCGTTAAAAGTAAATAAAATTGAAAATACAATTTTAGTAGAAAAGTACATTAGAATTGGATGGATTATAAAAAATTTTTTTATAGGATTAAAAAATATTAAGCTAATTCGCGAGTCTGAAAAATTTAAATTTAAAATAGATGGTATTAATTTTTCTCCTTTATTTAAAAATTTATTTTTAATTTCATTGTTAAATCTAAATAAACTTTCGATATATGAAAATGCACTAAACGAAATATTAACAATTTTTAAATTAAAAAAATTTCATTATTTTCTTTTTGAATACAATTTTGGTTATTATTTATCCAACATAATAAAAAAAATATCTCCAAACACTAAGCAAATTGGATATCAACATGGAATATACTCTGAGAGGATTATGTGGCAAAATTTTTCTCAAAAAATTAAACTTACAGATTATTTTCCAAATGAAATAATCTGTAAGTTTAAATATAGTTTAGATTCTTATAAAAAAAATTTTAAAAATATTAAAATTGTTTTAAAGAAATCGCATAATGTTTTAACAAATAGTTTATTTGAAAAAAGTGATAAAAAATATCAAGTTTATTTAGGCTTACATGATTGCTACAATATATTAAATGAATTGAGAAATCTTAAAAATAATAAAAAATTTGTTTTAAATTTACACCCCAAAATGAAATATAAAAATGTTTTAAAATTAAATAAAAATTTGGTTTTTAGTGATAAAAAAACTAATACAAATGTAACAGGTAAAGTATTATTATCTACCACCTCCACAATGCCTTATCAGTTTTATCCAAAAAAGAAATTTAATATAATTTTACCAAAAAATATAATACCTTTAAACCCAAAGCTGTTTGATAAGTTTTTTTTTAAATAAATTGATATGTTTGATTTACCTAAAAATTTAGATTTGTTTGATGTTAACATCGATAAACCTTTTACAGTTTTTGAAAAATATAATTTTTTTAAAAAACATCATTATGAAAAATTATATGATGAATTTCCGCCAGAAGAATATTTTATCAAAAGACATGAACTTGGAAATAAAAAATATTTTAATAGCAAAGATTTAAATTTTAATAAATTTTTACAAACTTCAAAATCTTGGAGTGAATTCTATGACATAGTAAATTCCGAAAATTTTTTAAATGAAATTTTTAACCTTTGTAAAAAAAATTTAAATAAAATTAATGAAAGAGAAAAAATAAAAAAAATTCAATTCAAGCAAGTTGTTAAAACAGATTTTATAAGTAAATTATTAAGAAAATTTAAACAATTATTTGGAATATATGAAGTAAGATTAGCTTTTGAATTTTCTTTGTTAAAAAATGGAGATTTTATTCCACCTCATAATGATACAGAGAATAAACTTGTATCTTTAATGGCATATTTTCCTCAACAAAATCAGTTAGTAGAAAAAGATCTTGGTACCAATTTTTTTATTTGTCATAAAGAAAACAAAGATGTTTGGAGAGGTGATATGATGGATAAGATAAATTCTAAAGAATTTTACAATAATTATAAGATATTTTATAAGTCAGAGTTTAAAAAAAATAAATTAGTAGGTTTTTTAAAATCAAAAAATTCTTGGCACGATGTCTCAACAATAAATACCATTCTAAATAACAGAAAATCTTTAAATATTAATTTGTTTAAGATCTAGTTTATTAATTTACTTAAATGATCTGCAAGTCTAATAGCCAATTGAGTTAAAGTAAGAGTTGGATGGGCATGTCCAGCAGTAACAAAAACAGAGCTTCCGCTTACATATAAATTTTTAGTATTGTGAACCTTTAAATTTTTATCTACTACAGAATATTTTTCATTATTTCCCATTCTAGTTCCTCCCATATGATGATAACCATTCATATGATTATATTTTATGTCATTAAAAAGAAATTCTTCTGCAGCTAGTCTTCCTAAATTTTTTAAAATTAAAAAACTTGCTAAACTTTCAACAATTTTTCTTGAAGAGTTTCTGACATTTTCTGATCTTTTCCAATAAAGAACTGGAATTGGTATGCCATTAACATCTTTTTCATTTCCCAAACTTATTCTATTATAGTATTCAGGTTTTTGGTCAGACAACAGGTTTACACTAAAACTATAGTTGTTGTAATCATCTTTATCAAAAAAATATTTGTTTATTATTGATGGAGCTAAACATTTCAGTTGTTTTAAAAATTGATTTTCATTTGTCTTATTATTTTTTGATATTCCAATATTTATAGAAGTATTTAGAACTTTTAGTTCATTTAAAAAATTAAAATTTGGAGAAAAAGAAAAAGAATAATTACAATTCACATCTATATATTTGTTTAAATTATTTTTAGTTAAATAATCGTCAAAGTTTTTTTTAAATAAAATTCCTTCAGCTACTTTATGGTATGGATGGTCCATCCAGTAATTGCCAATAGGTAAATTTTTATTAATTAGAGTTTTGTTTTTATGCCTGCTCCATAACAGCAATCTTGAATTTTCTATTCCACCGGCCGCAAGTATAAAATATTTCCCTTCAACATTTTTTAATTTGTCTTTATAAACACTTGCGCTAATAACTTTTCCATTTTCTCCATTAAATTGAATAAATGGACAGTTAAGAATTAATGTTATTTTTTTAGATTTTTTAATTTTTTCAAAATATTTTTCTTTAAATTTTGCATTAGACCAGTTGTAATTAATTAAATCTATGTTTTGATTAAATTTTTTTTTAAAAAAATTACCTTCAATATTTAAATTTTTATATGATTCTTTTTTAAATTTTTTTAAATCTACTTTATTAATTGGCCAACTTTCAAAATCATATTCATCAAGCTCAATACAATTTCCACCCCAATGGCCAGTTGTTCCTCCAAATTGTCTTAGCCTGCATATAGAAAGATCAGGAAAATTATCACCCACTATTTTACCTTTGTAAAAGTTTTGTGAATTTTGGTCAGGGTTAGATTTTCCAGCTTCTATAACTATAGAAGAAATACCTTTTTTTTCTAGATGTAGAGCAATTGATAAGCCAGCAGGTCCGCTACCAATAATTACAACATTATTATATTTTGGGACTTTACTAAAATCAGCTAAGATCATTTATATCAAAAAACCATACTTTAGAGTACTTTCTTTTCAAAACAATTTTATTGAATAAATCCTTTTCAAATTTGAAATTTTTCAAAACAACAATTGAAGAAAGTATGAGTAAAATATTTTTTAAAAAGTTTCTTTTGGTCATGATTCAACTAATATAATATAAACATTTATACAATCATAATAAATTTTATAAATGATAATTAAAGAATTATTCAAAATAACTATAAACAAATTTCTCAAACTATTTAATCTTCAACTCAGTAGGATTACTCTTTCAAATAATTTTTATTATCATATTGTACGAACTCTTAATAATTATAACATTGAATTAGTTTTGGACATTGGTGCTAACAAAGGCCAATTTGCAAAAAAGATTATTCAATATGGTTACAACAAAGAGATATTAAGTTTTGAGCCAATAAAATCTGTTCATAAACAGCTACTAATTAACTCTGAAAAATATCAAAATTGGAAGATTTATAAGAGTTCTGCTTTTGGTAAAAATGTGGGGAGAAAAAAAATAAATATATCTAAAAATACAGTGTCTTCTTCATTTTTAAAAATAAATAAAAATCATTTAGACATCGAACCAAATGCAGAATTTGTTGGCAAAGAAAATGTAAAATTATTAACTCTTAATAACTTTTTAAAAAAAAAAAAATTTAGAAGTAAAAAAATATTTATTAAAATTGATACCCAGGGTTATGAAAAAAATATTATTTTAGGTGGCAACAAAGTTTTAAATAAGGTTACTGGAATAATGATCGAAACAGCAATAGCAAAAGTTTACAAATCTGAAGCGATATATTTAGATATGATTAAACTTTTGAAAAGGTTTGGTTTTAAGGTTTGGTCAATTGAAAGAGGATTTACTAATAAAAAAACAGGTCAGGTACTTCAAATGGATATTATTTTTATAAATAAAAATGAATTATAAATACAGTTTAAATAATAATTATTTAAATATTTTAATTATTTCAATATTACTATTTTTAATTAAATGGTTTTTTTCTTATTATAACTATGGAACAGAAAATATATTTATTAAAGTAATTTTTAATTCTTCAGGCGATTATTCGTATTATCCTTTTGTCCATCAGTTATCTAATTTTAGTTTTACAGAAGGATATAGCAAAGTATATTCAGAATTAAATGTAATTGGATTTCCTTTTCTAGTAAGTTTTTTACATGCAATTTTTTATAAATTATTTGGACTTTATAGTTTTTTAATTTTAGAATTTTTATCTATATTTGTTTTTTTATTAGTTTTTTTTCATATTTTTAAATTACTAAAATTTTCTAATGGCAGCTCTATAGTTTGGTCTCTATTTTTATTTTCTATTCCTAATATAATTTTTTTATTAAATAGCTTTAATTTGCCTTATATTTTTAATTTACAACAACTTTATTCAGGATTTTATTTATTAAGATTTCCTAGACCTTTAATCACAAACTTATTTTTATTTTCTTACATTTTTTTCATACTTAAATTTCATTTAAGTGAGGAAAAAATTTATAAGCAAAGATATTTATTTATTTCAGGATTTTTTTTAGGATTACTTTTAAATAGTTTTTTTTATTTTTTTTTAGCTTCGTTAATTTTATCAATTTTTATTTTAATAATTAATTTTAGAAATTCAATTTTTACTAAAGACTCAATAGTAATTTATTTAAAATTTTTACTAATTATTTTTGTTGTATCATTGCCTTTTATTTTACAAATAATATTTATTGAGAAAGATTATCTATCGAGAGTTGGTGCATTTAGTTTAACAGATAATTCGAAAACCTATCTATTTAAACATTTATTTAAAGGTTTTATAAAATTTGAATTTTTATTGATATTGTTTTTAAATATTATTTTATTTTTTATAAATATTAAATTTGATAGAGATTATAAAAAATTTTTAGATGTTTTTTTGTTATTGTTTCTTTCATCACTAATAGCACCTATAGTTTATTTAATTTTATTAAATACTGTTACTTTTTTTAGCAATTTTGTTTTTATTATTGCTTTAACTAGCTTTATGCTCTTTAAATTTAATTTAATTATTTTATTTTATAATCTTAAAAATTATCTACAAATAAATGTAAAAAATATTTTTATAGTATTTTCGATTTTTATTTTAATTGGTTTAAATACTATGTTTTTTTTTAAAACCTCTTTTGTTAATTCATTGAGTGAAGGGGTGCATTTTAATCCAAAAAATCCTAAGAATTTCCGTTCAAATTTTAATGATTTGGTCTTATTTTTAAATAAAAATATAAAACAAAAAGACGTATTACTTTTAACAAATGATGTTCACACTCAACTTTGGTGGATATTTTCAGATAAAAAATTTTACTATTTTCCATATGTTTTTTTTGTAGCATTAAATGACAATATGATTGAGACTCAATTGATAAATGCATTTAAATATTTAGAACTAGACGATAATGATTTTGCTAAATTTATTGACCAAAATAAACTATCTAATTGGAGAGTTGTTAATACTAATAATTATTTTTTTTTAGGTCATTTAAAGTATCAGGCAAATTATCTTACTAAATTTTCAAAAATTGAAAATTATCCAAAAGAAACAAGAAAATTTATTAATAAAAAATCAATTCATCATACAAACCAAGTAATTTTACCTAAAAATGAACTGAATAGATTGAAAGATAAATTTAAAAAAACTAAAAAAAATCCATATTTAAATCCAGACATTATTATTTTAAATAAAAATGACTTTTTGCATAATAATATTGATTTGAATGAAAATTTTTTAAAATTATTTGAAAATCAGAATTTTATACTATTTTCTAAAAAATAATTTAATAATTAATTTTAAATTTTTGCTTTATTAATTTTATTACTTTATTTAAAAAACTAATTTTAAGCAGATAAAAATAAATATTTTTTATTACAAATAATATAAAAATATAAAATAAATTTTGTTTATTTTTTTTTCTTATTTTAAATTCCTCATAAAAATAATTTATCTGCTTCTCTTTACTTGAAATTCCAAAATAGTTAAATTTTCCTGTTACGTGACTCCTTTTCATTGCAATTCCGTTTAACTTTAACTTTACTATTAATTTATAGATTAAATCGTAATCAGCATGTAGTTTAAATTCTTCATCATATAGCCCAACTTTAATTTGAGCTGATTTAGATATAAAAAAACCCGAAGAATGAGCGGGATAAATATTAAATTTCCAATATATCTTTTCTTTATTTAGCCCAGAAAGCAATCTATCTTTTTCAACAGAACCAAATACAAAATCCACTTGTTTTTCAAAATATATTTTTACTAATCCTAACGCATCTTTTGTGTATTCATCATCTGAATTAAGAATTCCAATTATGTCTCCTGAACAAATTTTTAATCCTTTATTCATAGCATTGTAAATACCAGTATCTTTTTCAGAAATCCAAAAATCTATAGAATTTTCATATTTCTTAATTATTTCTAAAGTCTGGTCTGAAGATTTTCCATCAATGATTATTAGTTCAACATTATCATATGTTTGACTTAAAACACTTTGAATGGTTTTCTCTATTGTTTTTTCAGAATTAAGCGAAACTGTTATAATACTTATTAATGGTTTATCTAAATCTGAAGATTTATAAAAACCTTTAGTTCTTAGCCCTCCTTTTAAATCAAAATCAAAATTTATTTGTGATTCAAAATTATTGTCATTTAGATTTTTATATAGGTAATCAGGTTTATTTTTTTTTAAATTTTTTGTAGTTGAATGATCAATTTTAGTATTCATTAGATTTAAATTGAATAATATTAATCTAAACTATATATAATCCTAAATTTAATATATATAAAAAATTATTCTATTAATTTAATGAAAATTTTAGTAACTGGATCATGCGGGTTTATAGGGTTTCATATATCAAAATTTTTATTAGAAAAAAAAATATCAATAGTTGGTATAGATAAGTTAGATAATTATTATTCAGTAAATTTAAAAAAAAGTAGACTTAAAGTTTTAAAAAAATATAAAAACTTTAAATTTTACAAATTTGATCTTACAAATAAAAAAAAAATAAAAAAAATTTTCAAAAATAAAAAATTTGATTATGTATTTCATATGGCAGCACAAGCAGGAGTGAGATATTCAATTAATAATCCAAGAAAGTACATAGATTCTAATATTATGGGATTTTATAATATTTTAGAAATTAGTAGAGATGCAAAAATTAAGAGACTTTTCTATGCTTCATCAAGCTCTGTTTACGGAGATTCTAAAAAATTTCCACTTAAGGAAAATTATTTATTAAATCCAAATAATACTTATAGCCTAACCAAAAAATTCAACGAAGATTTAGCAAGAACTTTCAATAAATATTATAAATTGAATTTAACAGGGTTACGTTTTTTTACAATATATGGAGAGTGGGGAAGACCTGACATGTTTGTGAGTAAAATAATCTTATCTAATTTAAAAAAAAAAAGATTTCTATTAAATAATTTTGGAAATCACTACAGAGATTTTACCTATATTGGAGATGTAGTAGAGATACTTTTTAGATTGCTAAAAGCAAAGAAACAACCTAGTAACCAGATCTTAAATATTTGTTCAAACAAACCTCTAAAACTTTTAAAAATTATAAAAATTTTAGAAAACAAAATAGGAAAAATATCTATTACCAAAAAAAAATTGCAAAAAGCAGACGTTATCAAAACCCATGGCAGCAATAATAAAATAAAAAAAATTACTTTTTATAAAAATTTTACAAATTTTGATGAAGGGCTAAGTAATACAATTGATTGGTCAAAAAATTATTACTAAGTATAAATAAATTTTTTAATAGAATTATAATATTTTCTCATATTATAATTGTAATCAAATCTATATAATTTTTTGTAACCTATTAATATTTTTTTTTTACAATAAATATTTTTTTTATCATATTTATTTATTTTATCTGCTAATTTTTTGTAATCACCAATTGAAACTAAATCGCCAGCCTTTCCGTTTAAAAGTATTTCTTTTGGTCCAGTTGGACATTCAGTAGAAATTATATATTTTTTTAAACATTGAGCTTCTAGCAATACATTCGGAAGTCCTTCAAATTTCGATGTAAATAAAAATATATCTGCCTGTCTTAAAAATTTGTATGGATTTCTTTGAAAAGGAATTAATTTAATTTTTGAGCTTAATTTTTTTTCTTTTATATATTGAACTAATTTTTCTTTTTTATCACCTCGTCCAATTATTAATAGTCTTATATTTTTTTTATTTAGTAAGTTTATAGATTTAAGCATAGTCAAATGATCTTTTTGGTCAACTAATCTACCAATGGTAATTAATTTTAAATAATTTCCTTTAAAAAAATTAATTTTAATTTTTTCTTTACTTTTTTTTTTTATATTTTTTTTATTTAATGGATTATAAATAACATGACTTTTTATATTGAACTTTCTATCAAGTTCTTTTTTAAAGGCATAACTATTAACAACTACTTGATCAGATAAGTTTAAAAATATTTTATATAAAAATTTTTTAATAATATTTTTAGACCAACCTTCTGATGAAGAATTAGATCTAGTGATTATTTTAATTCCAAAAATTTTTGATAAAATAATTGCATAAGCATTTGCTTGAAAAGAAAAAACTAAAATATTTTTATTTTGTAATGCAAATAAGAACAGATTATATAGGCATAAAAAATATTTTAATAATCTTTTTTGTCTGGACCAAAAATTTGATTGTGGCGCAATTATGGTTACTTTTTTATTGATTCCTTTTTTTGCTGATTTGTCAGCTGTTATTACAGTTATATCGTTTAAATATTGTGATAAATAATTGGTAATTAAAAAAAAATTTTTTTCTACCCCACCACCTTCTATTGATGGAATAAAGATTATTAATTTTTTTTCTTTCATAATTATGTTTTTTATTTACAATTTTTTAACTAATACTAGACTATGATTATAAATCATTAAAAAAATATAATTCTGAATAAAAGTAAAATTATATATTACTGGTCTCCGCATATTAATAAAGATGTGGCTACTGTTAAAGCGGTACTAAACTCTATATGTAGTATTAATAAATATTCAAATATTTATAGTGCTCATTTAATAAATGTCTTTGGTGAATGGAATTTTATAAAAGAGCAAAATTCTAAGATTAGAGTTTACGATCTGTTTTTATCCAAAAATTTTAATTTTAAAAGTTCTATAACTGGATTCTTAAAAAGTAGATTTATATATTTATTTACCGGTCTATTTTCTTTTTTTTCTTTATTAAATTTAATAAAAAAACAAAAACCGGATTATATAATTATTCATTTAATAACATATATTCCATTGATTTTATCAAATTTATTTAAATCAGATACTAAATTTATTCTTAGAATATCAGGTTACCCTAAATTAACATTTTTTAGAAAATTTTTATGGAAAAGCTCAGGTAAGAATTTGTTTAAAATTTTTTGCCCAACTCAAGCAACACTTAATAATTTGTTAAAAGCAAATATATTTCCAAGAGAAAAGCTTTTTTTATTAGAAGATCCAATATTAGATATATCTAAGATTAAAAAATTACAAAAAGAGCCCATTCCAGATTTTATAAAAAAATCAAAATTTATTCTTGCTATTGGAAGATTTAGTAAACAAAAAAATTATAAACTATTATTATCCTTTTTTAAAAAAATTAATGCTGATAATAAAAAAATTAAATTAGTCATAGCAGGAGCAGGAGAAGAAAGAAAAATAATTGAAGAATTTATTGTGAAAAATGATCTTACCGATTATGTTCATTTGTTAGGTTATGTAAACAATGTTCACAATTTACTTTATAAATCTTATTTATTTATATTAACATCTTTGTGGGAAGACCCAGGCTTTGTAATTGTTGAAGCTGCAATGAATAATTCAAATATTATTTCTAGTGATTGTCCAAGTGGACCAAGAGAACTTTTGTCTGATGGAAATGCTGGATTGTTGTTCAGTTCTAATAATTTACAAAGTTTAATTGAAAGTTATAAGAAATTTAATTTACTAAGCGATCAACAGCTTAATAAAATGAAAATTAATGCTAAAAGAAATATAACAAAATATACAATGTTTCGTCATTTTAAAAAACTCAATAATTATTTAAATGCTAAATAATAAAATATTAATTTCTGTAATTATTCCTTATTTTAAAAAAAAAAAATTTATATTTAAAACAATTAAATCAGTTTTAAATCAATCATATAAAAATTTAGAAGTTATTATTATTTATGATGACATGGATTTAAGTGATCTAAAGTTTATTAAAAGTTTTTCAAAAAAAGATAAACGCATAAAAATTTACCAGAATAAAAAAAATTTAGGAGCTTCAAAGTCTAGAAATATTGGAGTAAAAAAAAGCAAAGGAGATTATATAACATTTATAGATAGTGATGACTTATGGAAAAAAAACAAATTAAAAGAGCAATTAAATTTTATGAGAAAAAATAAATATCTTATATCTCATTCTAATTATGAAATAATTGATAAAAATGATCAAGTTAAAGGTTTAATGAAAATTAAAAAAAAATTAGGATATGACAATCTTTTGTATTCGTGTGATATAGGTCTTTCTACAGTTATGATTCATAAAACATTAAAAAAGATGATTAAATTTCCAAATATTAAAACTAAGGAAGATTTTATACTTTGGTTAAAGCTTTCCAAAAAATATCATATTTTTGGAATTCAAAAAAACTTGAGTTCATGGAGAAAAATTAATTCATCATTATCATACACTTTCCAAAAAATTAAAGATTCATTTGAGTTATACTCAAAATATGAAAAATTTAATATAATTAAATCTTTATTTTTTGTTTTGATACTTTCAATGAATTTTTTTAAAAAAAACTTATTACAAAAATTTAATCAATAATATATCTAATGAAAATTAAACTTTGTTAAATGATAAAATTTTTATTTTTTCTCTTTTTTCATTTTGTGATTAATTTTTTTTTTAAAAAAGTTAACTTTTTAATTGATAAAAAAGAAATATCAGATCACAAAAGAAAAATTCTTACAAACGCAAAGACCCCCCTTTCTGGAGGCTTTATTTTTCTAATTTTTTTTCCATTTGTTCAGACAGAGCAAAATTTATTTTTATTATCTACAGTATTAGCGCTATATCTAGTTGGTTTTATGTCCGATATAAATTTTTTAACATCACCTGTTAAAAGAATAATTCTACAGGCTTTTTTCATTTTATTTTTTATTATTATTTATGATCTTTCGATTAAGACTATATCGTTAGAAAAATTTGATGAATTACTAAATTTTAGAGCGTTCAACTTATTTTTTTTATTAGTTTGTTTGCTAGTCTTGATCAATGGATTTAATTTTTTGGATGGAATCAACACTCTTGTTATTGGATATTTTTTAATATGTTTAATTTCAATTTATTATGTTTCTAGCAAATATCAATTATCTTTAGATTTAAATTTTGTAGAAAATATACTAACTCTTTTGTTGGTTATATTTATATTTAATTTTTTTGGAAAATCTTTTTTAGGTGACTCTGGAACTTACACAATAGCTTTTATTATTGGAATTATTTTTGTTAAATTTGCTTATGAAAATTTTTTTAGAGTATCTCCATATTTTATTGCTTCCATACTATGGTATCCAGCAATTGAAAATTTATTTTCTATTTTGAGAAGATTTTTTTTAAAAAAAAAACTATCACAACCTGATAACAATCACTTGCATCATTTAATATACTTGTTTATTAAAAAAAATAACCTAATAAAAAATAATTTATTTTTAAATACTTTGACTGGAATAATGATAAATATTTATTTGTTTATTTCCTCATTAGCTACAATATTTTATTACAATCACACTAAGACACTGTTAGTAATAATTTTATTTAATATTTTAGTATATTTGAGTCTGTATAATTACTTTTTTAGACTTATAAAAAACAAATGAAAAATTTTTTTAAATATCCATTGCATGAAAATGCTTTTTCTACATCCGATATTAAAGAAGGAATAAGAGTTTTATTGTCTAAACAAATCACCATGAGCAAAAAAACAAAAGAATTTGAAAAATATTTTGCAAAAAAGTTAGGAGTTAAATATGCTTTAATGGTGAACTCTGGCTCATCTGCAAATTTGTTAGCCACTTTTGCAAGTGGAAATCCATTAAGAAAAAATAAATTTAAACCTGGTGATGAAGCTATTATTCCAGTGTTGTGTTGGCCAACTTCACTATGGCCCTTAGTGCAAGCGGGACTAAAACCAATCTTTGTTGATGTTGATATAAATACATTAAATATTGATTTAAATGATATGAAAAAGAAAATTACAAAAAAAACTAAGCTTATTATGAATATAAATGTTCTGGGCTTATCAACGAACTTAAATAGATTAAAAGAAATATCAAAAAAAAAAAATTTAATATTAATTGAAGATAATTGTGAATCATTAGGTTCAAAATTAAATAATAAACATTTAGGCACGTTTGGAGATTTTGGCACTTTTTCTTTTTATTATTCACACCAAATAACTTCAGGTGAAGGTGGCATGGTGACATGCAATAATGAAAAAGATTATGAAATATTATACTCTTTAAGAGCCCATGGTTGGTCTAGAAGTCCAAAAACTTTTAAAAAAACTTCAAAAAAATATCCAAAACTTGATCCAAGATTTATTTTTACTAATATGGGTTTTAATTTAAGACCAACTGATATCCAAGCATCTATAGGACTAAATCAACTTAAAAAAATTAACTATTTTATTAAACAAAGAACATTAAACAGAAACTTAATAATTAAGAAACTAGAAAATTCTAAAAATTGGAAAAATCAATATAACTTTTTAAAAGTTGAACCCAATTTTAAACCATCATGGTTTAGCTTAGTTTTAATGATAAATAATAAATACGTTCATAAAAAAAAAAGATTCATTAATTTCTTGTCAAAAAAAGGAATTGAAACTAGACCAATCATAAGTGGTAACTTTATGAATCAGCCAGCAGCAAAATTATATAAATTAAATCCAAACAAAGAAAAATTTCCTAATGCAGATAAAATAGAAAAAACAGCATTTTTTATAGGCTTAAAAACAAAAAAAATTTCTAATGATGAGCTAGAATATCTAGTAAAAAATTTATTGAAGATAAGTGTCTTATAAAAAATTTAAACTTATAGGTTTAACTGGTTCAACTGGTTTTTTAGGACAATCTTTAAAAAAAAAATTAAAAAAATTAAATAATTATCAGCTAAATTGTTACAAGAGAGATATAACAAATAAGTCTCAATTAAAAAAATGGTTTAATGCAAATGATTTTTACTGTGTAATTCATTTAGCTGCTATTGTTCCAGTCAAAAAAGTAAATAAAAATATTAATTTTGCAAAAAAAGTTAATATTGGTGGAACTAAAAATATCATAAATGAAATAAATAAAAAAAAATCGATAAAATGGTTTTTTTTCTCATCTTCATCTCATGTTTATAAATTTAATAATAAAAAAGTTAAAGAAACTTCTCTTAAAAAACCTTTTTCAATATATGGTAAAACAAAATTAGAAGCTGAAACATTTATTATAAAAAAAATTAATAAAAAAATAAAATTTTGTATAGGTAGAATTTTTTCTTTAGAAGGTAAAAATAAAGATGATAGTTATTTTTTACCTGCTCTTTTAAAAAAAATTAAAAAAAAAAAAGTTATTAAAGATGATTTTAATCAATTTAGAGATTTTATACATGTTGATGATGTTGTTAGAGCTATAGTTATTTTATTGCAAAAAGAACAGCTCGGTATTTATAATATTGCATCAGGCAAAAAAACTAAATTTTATGAATTAACTAATTTATTTAGCAAATTATTAAAAAGAAAAATTAAATTAAAAAAAATAACTTCTAAAATTTCTAATAGTTCATACGCGGACATAAATAAGATAAGAAAAGCTATAAATTGGAAAGTTAAAAAAAAAATTTTTTACATAATTAAAGATTATTTAAATCTTGTTTAATAAAGAAAAGTTTTATTAAACCTTTTAGAGCATTTTTAATTTCTTTAAAAGTGACACTACTTTCACCTCTAACTCTATTAACAAATATTGAGTCTATTTCTCCCACTTTAAATTTATTGTAATATAATTGTACTAAAATTTCACTTAAGATAATAAACCCATCTCCAATTTTTCCACAATTTTGAACTGTATGATGAATTGCTTTTCTAGAATAGATTCTATATCCATTAGTATAATCTGATACAGGTACACCTAAAGTAATCTTAGTTAATTTATTTGATAATTTTGAAAATATTTTTCTACTTATTGGCCAATTTAAAATTTTACTTTTTTTAAGGTATCTGCTCGAAATTAACAAATCCAAATTATTGCTAGAAAAAAAATTTAGGTTCCTCAATAATTCATCAACATTATGGGAGTGATCAGCATCCATTTCAACAAATATTTCGTTGTCTTGATTAACTGAAATAAAGATTTTCATACCTAACAAAACTGCAGAACCTCTCCCCAGTTTTTTTGATCTTTTTTCTACTAAAACATCTTTCTTAAGTTTCTTAACTTTAAAAGCATTTAAAGTTTTTAAGTCATCAGAGTCATCAACTACCAAAATATTAAAATTATAATCTTTAGTATCAATTAATTGTATTTTTTCACATAATTGGACAATATTTCTATGCTCCCTAAATGCTGGTATCGTAATAAAAACGTTTTTCATGTCTTAAACTAATAAGATAACATACAAAAGTTAGTAGAGTCGTAGCTTACAATGTTCACCATTATTTTTTATTCCAAAATAACAATTTAATTATGTGAATTAGTATTGATAATCCATCTTTAAATGCATTTACTTTTTTAAAACCACTTATTCTTTTTCTTTCATATGAGCTAATAGATTCCATTTTCATATTTAATTTTTTTGCTTTAATTGGAAGTTCTACACAAAAATTAAAATTTTTTTCTGATAACTTTAATTCTTTTGCTTTATCTATTCTTCCAACAACGAAAGTATAAAGTATATCTGTTATTGGTAATTTAAATAAAATTTTTCCCATTAATGTAAAAATTTTATTACCAATGAATGTTATAATTGTATCATCATCACTTCCTGAATTGTTTTGATATCTCGAAGCAAATACAAAGTCTAAATTAGAATTTTTAAGTAATTCTAACATGCCTGATAGTTCTAATGGATTAAATGATCCATCAGCATTAAATATACAAAAATAATCAGTATCAACATTGTTAATTCCAGTAATTAATGCATCTCCATATCCATGATGATTTTGATATATAATATCTACGTTTAAGTTTTTTATCGCATTTATAGTATCAATGTCATCTGAAGACAAAATAACTTTTTTTTTACAATCCAAATTTTTAATTTCATCTATTACTTGTGGCAATGATTCTTTTTCTTTTCTGGCTGGAATAATAAGTGTTAAATTTTTCATTTATAATTTAATATGATAATAGTTTTAGTTTAAGCTCTTAAAAAGTAAATAGATAGAATAATTATAAATTTGATTCTAAACAATTCCAGATATCAACGCTTAAATCAATGCCAGTTAAATCTTTATAATTTTTCAATCCCGTGGGTGAAGTAATATTTATATCCCCTGTTAAATAATTTGATATAAGATCTATACCAGCAAATAAAATTTTATTTTTTTTTAAACAAGAACCTATTTTTTTAGCAATAATGATTTCTTTTCTGGATAAATTGGTTTTATATGCTTTACCCCCTTGCCCTAGATTGCTTACAATAGATCCTTTCTTTGGAATTCTTTTTATAGCACCTTTCACTTTACCATTTATTATAAAAATTCGTTTATCCCCATATTTAATTTGAGGTAAAAATTTTTGTGCCATGACATGTTTATTTTTTTTAATATATTTTGATATTTTATTTTTACTAATATTTTTATTAACAAAAAAAATATTTTTACCTCCATAACCATGGGTGGGTTTAATAACTATTTTTTTATATTTCTTTCTAAATTTTTCTATTTCATAAATGTTCTTTGTAAAAATAGTAGGAGGCATTAATTTTAAAAAATTCATAGAATAAAGTTTTTCTGGTATATTTCTTACTGCAAAGGGATTATTAACTATCTGAGTTTTATTAGATATTTTTTCTAATAAAAATGTTGCTGTAATATAATCCATATTAAAAGGAGGATTTTGCCTCATGAGAATAAAACTAGTTTTTGAAAGATCTAAAAATTTTGTATTTTTAACATAATAAAAATTTTTTTTTCCCCCATTTAATTTAATTTCTTGGCACAAAGCATAAACTTTGTTTTTTAAAAAGGAAAGATTCTTTGTTTCGTAATAGTATATTTTATAACCTCTTTTCTGAGCTTCTAAAGCTAACAATAAAGTTGTATCAGTTTTTCTATTTATTAAACTTATAGGATCACCTTGGATTGCAACTATTTTAATGTGTTTTATCATACATGAAACTCAAAGACTTATTTTTGTTAAATTTTTCAATTACAATATCAGCCTTTGTTTTATTGTTCTCCAATATATATTGTATACTGCGTAAGAATATTGACTCATCTTTTCCATTTGTATTTTTAATAGATCTTTTTTCAAGACCTGCTTTTGAAAGTCCAAGAAAAATTTTTCCCCATTCTAGAAGTGTTTTATTATTTATAGTTGTGTTTAAACCAGTTTTTGGACATTCAGCATAAGCGTTTAAAACTTCGTTGATTTCCCATTTTTTAACAACATCTAAAGCTTCATTTAAACTACCGTACAATAAACCCAAGTAAAAAGCTGGACCTGAACAATGGCAATCCCATTCACAGGTATCTAGAGATCTAATTTCTATATATTGTTTTAAGCGCACTTCTGTAAAAATTGTTGATAAATGATTTTGTAAATCCTCAGTAGTAGGCTTTCTATTTTTTAATATATCAACATTACCTTCCATAAAATCTTTAAAAGTTTTATTTTTAGCATGTAAATGTTGAGAATTTTTCAAGACAAATAATAGGGGCGTATTAATTACCATATTTGCATATTTTTCAAAATTCATTTCTTCTAAAAATTTTTTGGGCAATCCTCCTCTAGATGTATGTTGCCAAACTTTTGCTCGGTATGAAAAATAACCATTTAACTTATTTTCTTTAATTGGAGAATTAGCAAAAATTGCTATGGAAAGCGGTACTAAATAAGAACTTAATTTAAATTTTTTAAAAAAATCTTTTTCAGAAGTGTAATCTAAATTTATTTGAGTGCCACATGTTTGATACATCATTTCTAAACTTAATTTTCCATTTTTAGGCATATCTTTCGTCATAATTTCATATCTCTGTTTAGGAGTTTTAGGCGCATCTTTTAATTTAGAAATAGGATCATAGCTAATAGACATCATTTTTAATTTTAGACTTTTGCATGCAAGGCTTAATTCATTTAAAAAATTATAAGATTCGTTGCAAGTTAAATGTATAGAACTATATTTTTTTCCAGAAAGTTCGATTTGATTACCTGGTTCAAGAGTTATTTTTTGTTCATTTCGAGACAAAGCTATTATATTATTTGCTTCTTTAATAGGTTTCCAACCAAACTTTACTAAATAACCAAAAACTTTTGATATTGTTTGAAAATTAACTCTTTGATTAGTTTTGTTTTGAAATATGAACTTCTCATGTTCAACTCCAATATTTAATTGGTCTATTTTTTTACAACCGCTTTGAAAATAATTAATAATATCACTTTTGGAAATTATTTTGTTTGAAGATTTTTTCATATATTTTTAAAAAAAATAATTTTTTTCTTTTTTAGTATAAATAGCTTAAGCTAATTATTCCATAAATATTTTAAATTACTGATTATTAAAAAGATAACAAAAAACAAATATAAAAAATATCGATTACGTTTTATATTTATTTTTTCTTTATTAATTTTTAAATCAAAAAGTGTAAAAAAAAATATAATTAACATAGGATCAAAATATTTATGATAAACGCTTATTTGTGGGCTGTTTGCAAAAATCAAAAACAATATAAGTAAATTTTCAATTTTCGTTGAAACAAGATCGATTAAAATTAAAATTGAAAAAAAACATATAAAATAAAATAAATAGTTGTTATTGAAAAAAAAATATGAAAATTTATATAAAATTCCTCCACCAGTATATTCATATTTGTAATCAAAAAAATAAATAGAAATTATTAAAATAAATAAAGATAAAATAAGTTTATAAGGATTTAATATTTTATTTAATGATATAATTTTAGTAGAAATAAAAGGAAAAAAATAAAAGAATATTATTGATGAATTTAATAATATTTTATTAAAAATGTTTTTAGAAAAAATATTTTTTTCATTATTAGTTAAATCTACGCTAACCGATGCTGGTTTATTAAAAAAAAATATATCTAAAAAAAATACATAATATACTGCTGGTAAAGCTAAAATTAGGTTTAAAATAATTATATATATAATTTTTGTGAATTCTTTGTTGTATGAAATTATAAATTTATAGAAATAAAATAATGCAAAAACGGAAAAATTAGGGCTAAAATAAGAAGCAAATGCACAGGTAAGTATATTTAATATACAATTTTTAAATTTTTTATTTTCTTCAAATTTTAAATAATAATAAATACTCAAACAAAATATGGTCATACCTAGTATTCTACTGTCAGGCCATATTGACAAAGATCTAAAAGTTGGAGATAAAAATATAAGAGCTACCAATAAATATAGATTATTTTGATTAATAAAATTAAATTTTATTTTTAAACTTAAATAAAAAAATATAGGCAGCAATAAACAAAAATGTAAATGAATAAGCCTAATGATATAATCATTAATATTTAATTTTTCAAAAAATGATAAGAAAATAATTAATATTGGTGAATGGCGAGTAGAAAATTTATCATAACTAAAAAAACTTTCGTTAAAATTATTTGCAAATGCTTGAGCAATTGTCTTTTGATTAAAATAATCTGAAATTGCCCCACCCGTTGAATTTTCATTGAAAATAAATCCGATGATTAATAGAAAATAGAAAAATGAAAAAAATATTATTTTTTCAAATAAATTATTATTTATGGCTACTTTCATATAAAAATATATATATTAATTTAAACTAATTAAAATATATATTTATATTAGAAAATAATGAGCCAAAATTTTTATTTATTTTTTTTTATTTATTTTTTTATAATTTTTGCTGTAACTGGAATAGGCATAGCAGGAAGTAATTTATTAAAGATTGATAATAAATATGCAGAAATAAATGATAATTTTGGTTACACTGGGCTAATTGGAATTTTTTTATTGATTATATATTCCTACCTATCACACTTTTTTTTTAAACATAATTTTACTCATAATGTCTTAATTTTATCGATCGGTTTTTTTTATTTTATTTATTCGTTTTTTAAAACGAATAATAAAAAAAAATTTTTACCTTTTTTTATAATATTTAGTTTTTTATTTTTAGGATTTTTAATTTTAAAAAATCATGATGATTTTTCATATTATCATTTTCCTTATTCATATTATTTAACTCAGTTTTCCGCGCTAATTGGGGTTGGTCAGTTTAATAATGGTTTTAGAGTGCAATCATCAATATTTTATTTAAATTCTATGTTTTATTTGCCAGTAATTAAATATTATATGTTTAATATTTCTGCCATTTTAATAATGGGTTTTTCAAACTTAATTTTATTATCAAAAATATCAAAGAACATTAATTCTAATAATGTTAATTTTAATACATATTTAAGTCTGTTATCATTTATTTTTATAAATATTTTTTTTTATAGAATTGGTGAACATGGAACAGATAGATCTGCTCAAATATTAATATTTTTATTAATTATAATAATTTTTGATTTTTTTAAATCAAATCAATCTATAAATAATTTTTTCCCTGTATTTATTTTAATGGGTATAATAATTTCACTAAAGCCTTTTTATGTTTTATATTTAATACTATTTTTTCCAATTTTATTAAGTTTTAATAACAAAAAGATAATTTTTTATATCATATCTTTAGTAAAAAATTGGCACTTCATATTATTTTGTTTAATAATATTTTCACTATTAATTACTAATTTTATTAATAGCGGATGTTTGCTATTCCCTGTACATTTCACATGTGCTGACTCTTTTGACTGGTCTGTACCATTGAATGAAGTTAAAAATCTTAATACTCACTATGAAGCATGGTCAAAAGCAGGTAAAGGACCTAATTTTTCTATAGAAAATCCAGCACTTTATATACAAGGTTTTAATTGGGTTCCACAATGGATAGATAAATATTTTTTTAATAAAGTATCTGATTTTTTATTTGGTTTATTGTTATTGCTAATCATTGTGTTTGGTACATTTTTTACCAAAAAAAGAATTAAACGAAATACAGATAAGAATATTTATATTCTTTATTTATTTTTAATATTGTTGTTTGTAGAATGGTTTTATAACCACCCAGCACTTCGATATGGCGGATATTGTCTTATAGCGTTGTTGTTATTTGTGCCATTTAGTATAGTTTTAGAAAAATTTAATGTTGACAATAAAGTAGTTAAATTCAAATTTTTAATTTTGATCATTCTTGTAAGTATAATTTTTTCTGGAAGAAATATTAATAGAATTAGTAAAGAAATTGAAAAATACTCATATTCTCCAATATATAATCCATTTTACAAAGTTACTGAAGGGGATTTTATATTTGACAAAATATTTTCAAACATCATTTCTAACTATGAAAATTGCAAAAATTTACAAGAAAAATGTGATTTAAAGTTGAAAGACAAACTAAAGAAATACGGAAATATATTTATTTTTGTAAAAAACAAGTAATGCATTATTTTTTTTTTTATATTTTAAAATTATTTGATTTTTTTCACCAAAAAAAAATTTTTAATTTTTTAAAAAAAAAAAATTTAAAAAATATTAATATTTTTTTTGATATAGGAGCCCATGAAGGAGAGTCTATTGATAGATTTGCTACAAATTTTATTATAAAGAAAATATATTCATTTGAACCAAGCCCTGTCAATTTTTTAAAATTAAAAAAAAAAGTTATTTTTTTTTCTAAAAAATTTAAAGATATAAAAATTAATATTGAAAATTTGGGGTTAGGAGATGAAAAAAAAAAAATTTATATTAAACAGTTAATTGAAAGTTCATCATCAACAATTAATGAAATTAACAAAAATTCAAAATATTTTAAAAAAAAAAATTTTTTTCTTAATAAATTAAATAAAAAAGATTTTTATAAAAATATTGATATACAAATCATAAGATTAGATGAGTATTTAAATAATAATAGTATAGAATTTATAAATTTCATGAAAGTTGATACCGAAGGATATGAACTTCCTGTTTTAAAAGGTCTTGGAACAAAAATTCATAATGTTCAATATATAATGTTTGAACATCACTATCATGATATGATTGTTAAAACCTACAATTTTTCTGATATTAATGAATTATTAGTAAAGAATAATTTTATAAAAATTTTCAAAGCTAAAATGCCATTTAGAAAAACTTTTGAATATATATATGAAAATAGAAATAAGTAATTCATTAGCAACTGTATTAATTGCAAATTATAATAATTCAAAATGCATTGAAAAATGTTTAACATCTGTGATTAATCAAAATTATAAAAAAATTGAAATTATAGTAGTAGATGACAACTCTTCAGATAATTCATTAGAAATACTTAATAATTATACTGATCAAATAAAGTTGATAAAAAAAAAGAAAAAAATAGGCTTAGGATCTTTTGATCAAATGAACTCATATTATGAGGCCTTTAAAGAGTCGAAAGGAGAAATAATTTTTTTTTTAGATAGTGATGATTATTTTCATTTAGATAAAGTTTCTATTATTATGAATGAATTTCATAAAAATAAAAAAAATAATATTCTTTTCGATCTGCCAATTAAAAAGTACGCTAATAAAGAAATATTATTTAAAAATAAAAAAAAATTATTTAAAAATTATTGGCCATATTTTCCTCCTACAAGTTGTATTGCTGTAAGAAAAAATGATTTTGAATATATTTTTCAATTGGTAAATTACAGATTATTTCCTGATATTTGGTTAGATTTTAGAATAGGAATTGTTTCAAAATATATTTTTAATCAATATAACTTAATAAATAAAAATTTAACTTTTTATAGGCAATCAGATACTAGTATTTCATCTAATTTTGGTCATTTATCCAGAAATTGGTGGAAAAGAAGAAAACAAGCTCATAATTTTATTCAATACTTTTTTAAAAATAACAAAATTAAGTATAAAAAAAATTTAGATTATTTTTTAACCGATTTTATTAATTATTTTATTTAATGAAAAAAAAAATAATTATAATTGGCAAAAATAGCTTTATTGGAATTAATTTATTTAAATACTTAAAAAACAAATTTAATATCAAAATATATGATTATCGAAAATTTTTAAATTTAAGTCCAAAACTGTTGTTCGATGTAGATTATGTTATTAATTGTTCATCAAATAAACAGTATGTAAAAAAAAAATATTCTGAAAAAAATGATTTTGATTTTCAAATATCAAAAAAAATTAAAGATCTAAAGTGTAAAATGATTTTTTTGACTTCACGTAAAATTTATAAATTAGGAGATAATTTAAATGAGTCAAGCAAACTAAAACCAAATTGCAATTATTCAAAAAATAAATTAAATACTGAAAAAAAATTACTTAAAAATTTGAAAAATAGAGTTTTAATTCTTAGAATTTCAAACTTAATAGGAGTAAATAAGTCGAAAAATAATAAAAAAAAAATTCATAAAACGTTTATCGATGTTTTCTTTTCTAATGTTCAAAGAGGTATTATTTTTAATAATGGAAAAATTTATAAAGATTTTTTATCAACTAATAAATTTAGCGAAATTATTGAAAAACTTATTAATAAAAAAGCTGTTGGCATATATAATGTTTCGCTTGGTAAAAAAGTATATTTAAACAAACTTGTAAATTGGCTTAATTTATTTAATAAAAACGAGTATAAATGTATTAATATTCCAAAAAGCTATAAAACTGAATGTTTTTATTTAAATAATGATAAATTAATGAAAAAAATTAATATTAAAAATAGATTAATTGATTTAGAAAAAGATTGTATAGCTATAAGTAAGTTTTTTTTTAATAAAAATAAATGAAAAAAAAAATTGCATTAATTTTTGGTATTACCGGACAAGACGGGTCTTACTTGACTGAGCTTTTAATTAAAAAAAAATATTTGGTTCATGGTGTTAAAAGAAGATCTTCATCTCTTAATACTGCAAGAATAGACCATATTTATCAGGACCCACATGAAAAAAAAAGAAACTTTTTTTTACATTATGGCGATGTTACTGATGCAATTTCGGTTTCATCTTTAATTAAAAAAATTAAACCCAATGAAATTTATAATTTGGCAGCACAATCTCATGTATCAGTTTCTTTTGAAGTTCCTGAGTATACTGCAAATGCTGATGCTATTGGTGCTTTAAGAATATTAGAAGCAATCAAATTTCATGGATTTGAAAAAATAACAAAATTTTATCAAGCTGGCACTTCTGAAATGTTTGGCAAAGTAAAAGAAACTCCTCAAAATGAAAAAACACCTTTTTATCCAAGAAGTCCTTACGGTGTTGCAAAAGTGTATGCTCACTGGATTACAATTAATTATAGGGAGGCTTATAATATTTTTGCTTGTAATGGCATATTATTTAACCACGAAAGTCCAGTAAGAGGAGAAACTTTTGTTACTAGAAAAATAGTAATAGCCCTTTGTCGAATTAAAAATGGATTACAAAAAAAATTATATTTAGGAAATCTTGATGCTAAACGTGACTGGGGTCACGCCAAAGATTATGTTGAAGCAATGTGGAAAATGTTGCAAAAAAAAAATCCAACTGATTATGTCATTTCAACAGGCAAACAATATTCGGTAAAACAATTTGTAAATTTAGTTTTAAATGAACTTAAAATTAAATACCTTTGGAAAGGCAAGGGAATAAATTCAAAATGCTATGATCATAAAGGTAGGTGTATTATTGAGTGTGATAAGGAATATTATAGGCCGCTAGAAGTTGATACTTTATTGGGAGATTCAAGAAAAGCGAGAAAAGAACTGAATTGGAGACCAAAAACAAATATTAATGAATTGGTAAAAGAAATGGTTAATAGTGAGTTAAAAAAACATTAACTCATGATTAATTTACAATCTAAAATTTACGTAGCTGGACATAAAGGGTTGGTTGGAAGTGCGATTGTTAGACAATTAAAAAAAAAAGGTTACAAAAAAATTATTTTTGCAGAAAGATCAAAGTTAGACTTAACAAATCAACTTAAAGTACTTAAATTTTTAAAAGAAAAAAAACCAGATTTTATATTTATAGCTGCGGCAAAAGTAGGAGGAATATATTCAAACAATAAATATAAAGGTCAATTTATTTATGAAAATTTATCAATCCAATCTAATTTGATTCATTCTGCTTATTTATGTGGTATTAAAAACTTGATATCTTTGGGCTCAAGCTGTGTATATCCTAGAAATTGTAAACAACCAATTAAAGAAAGTTATTTATTAGAAGGTAAACTTGAGAGTACTAATGATGCCTATGCTGTTGCAAAAATTGCAGGCATTAAAATGTGTCAGAGCTATAATGAACAATATAAGACAAATTATAAGTGCTTAATGCCAACAAACACTTTTGGTCCTAATGATAATTATGACAGTTTAAATTCACATTTTTTTCCTGCACTTATAAAAAAAATTCATAAAATTAAAAAAAGTAAAAAAAAATTTTTAGTTTTATGGGGAAATGGAAAAGCAAAACGAGAATTAATATATGTGGATGATTTAGCAAAAGCGTGCGTTTATTTTATGAAAAAAAAAACAAAACATGCAATAATTAATATAGGGAGTGGCAGAGATTACTCTATAAAATATTATGCAAATTTGATTTTAAAATTAATTATACCAAATAAAAAAATAGTTATAAAATATGATAAATCTAAACCGAATGGTACTCCTCGAAAAGTTCTTGATGTATCTTTAGCCAAACAATATGGATGGAAATATAGCGTGAATTTAAAAGAGGCTGTAATAAAAACCTATAAATCATATTTAAAAGAAATTACATAAATTAATGAAAAATATTATTGTTATAACTGGAGGAGCAGGTTTTGTTGGGTCCAATCTAATTTTACTTTTGTTAAAAAAAAGTAAATATAAAATTATCAGTATTGACAACTACTCTTCAGGAAATAAAAAAAATCACATTATTCATAAGAAAGTAAAATATATTAATGGAAATACTAAAAATATTTCTACAATATTGAAAAATAAAAAAAAACAAATTATATCTATTTTTCATTTTGGTGAATTTTCACGAATATATCAAAGTTTTTTAAAAATGAATGAATGTATTGAATCTAATTCAGTAGGTTCTCATGCTGTTTTTAATTTTTGTTTAAAAAATAATATTAAGCTAATTTATTCTGCAACATCTGCTAGCCTAGGAAATAGTGGAAATGATAAAAATTTATCACCGTATGCTTTTACAAAAGCTAAAAATTTGGAATTGTTAGAAAATTTAAAAAAATGGTTTAAAATGAGGTATGAAATAATTTATTTTTATAACGTTTATGGTCCTGGTCAAATATGTACTGGTTCAATGGCTACAGTAATAGGTATATTTGAAGATCATTACAAAAAAAATACACCTTTACCAGTTGTAAGACCTGGAACTCAAGCCAGAAGATTTACTCATATTGAAGATACTGTTAAAGTTTGTTACTTAGCTTGGAAAAAAAATAAATGTAGACATTATAGTATTTTAAATAAAAAAAGTTATTCAATTATTCAAGCAGCAAAGCTATTTAAAATGAAAATAAAATTTATACCTCCAAGAGCAGGTGAAAGATATGCCTCAGCATTAACTAATATGAATTTATCAAATAAAGTTTACAAAGTTTTTGGAAAAATTAATCTCAACGATTATATTAAAAAGTTCATTAAAAGCTGTAAAAGTTCAAATAATTGAGTATTTACAATATTTTTTTTTTATATATAAACTTTCTGCCTGGTGATTATTGCGAAGGGGCAATACCCGATCCCATTCCGAACTCGGAAGTCAAGCCCTTCAGCGCCAATGGTACTTTGTCTTAAGACACGGAAGAGTAGGTCGTTGCCAGGCTATTAAAATTATGAAAATCAAGAGCTCACTAAAATCATTAAAGAAAAGAGATTTAAACTCTAAATTAGTAAGAAGAAGAGGAAGAGTTTATATAATTAATAAAACCAATCCAAAATTCAAAGCAAGACAAAAGTAATTTTAATACACATGGGAATTTTCTTAGTGTAATTTGTTTTTATGAAAATTTGTTCAACTTCTGAAAATAAACAATCTGAAAAAAGAATTTCAATCACACCAGAGATAGCAAAAAAATATATTAATTTAGGTTTGGAAGTCTCTTTACTAGAAAATTATGGTTTACATTTAGGTTATGATAACAATCTATATAAATCACTTGGAGTAAATATTATTAAAGATGAAAAAGAGTTAATTAAAAAATCTGATATAATTGTTCAGCTAGCTTTATTGTCAGATGATAAAACTTCTTTAATTAAAGAAAACCAGATATTAATAGGATTATTTGATCCTTATAATAATAAAGATAAAATTAAAAATTTATCAAAAAAAAATATCAATATTTTTTCTTTAGAATTGCTTCCAAGAATAACAAGAGCGCAGTCGATGGATGTACTTTCGTCTCAAGCTAATCTAGCAGGATATAAAGCAGTTATAGATTCTTTTTCAAATTTTAAAAAAGCGATACCAATGATGATGACTGCTGCAGGAACAATTCCACCAGCAAAAGTATTAGTAGTTGGCGCTGGAGTTGCAGGACTTCAGGCTATTGCAACAGCTAAAAGAATGGGAGCAATTGTATTTGCTACTGATGTTAGAACGGTCTCTAAAGAACAGGTTGAAAGTTTAGGAGGAAAATTTTTAACAGTTGAGGGATCAGAAAATCTAGAGACCGAGAGCGGATATGCAAAAGAAACTTCAGAAGAATTTAAAAAAAAACAAGAAGAACTATTAGGTGAGACTTTGAAAAAAATTGATATTGTTATATGCACTGCTTTAATTCCAGGAAAGAAAGCACCTTTAATCATTAAAGAGTACATGATAAATAATATGCAATCAGGTTCTATTATTTACGACTTAGCAGCGGTTCAAGGGGGCAATACAGCTTATACAGAAGTAGATAAAATTATAGATAAGAATGGCATAAAAATTATAAGTGAAGCCAATATTCTTAATAAATTGCCAGTTTCTGCCTCTAGTTTATACTCGAAAAATGTATTTAATTTTGTTTCAAACCTTTATGACAAAGAAAATAAAAAAATTAATATTAATTTAGAAGATGAAATTATTGCAAAAACAATAAATAGATAGAATTATGGAAATAGATCCTTTTATATTCAGACTAAGCATTTTTATATTATCAATTTTTATAGGATACTACGTGGTATGGAGTGTTACTCCATCTTTGCACACTCCATTAATGTCTGTGACAAATGCTATTTCTTCAGTAATTATAGTCGGAGCTATAATTGCTGGTTTATCAGGAAGTTTAGAAAATGTTTTTGATATTCCAAATATCTTTGGTTTTTTTGCAATATTTCTAGCAGCTATAAATATTTTTGGAGGTTTTTTAGTAACTCAAAGAATGCTCCAAATGTATAAAAAGAAAAAAAAAGATAAATAAATATGTCTGCAAATTTATCAGCAATATTTTATCTAGTTTCAGGAGTATTATTTATTTTAGCTTTAAGAGGATTGTCTTCTCCCGAAACATCAAGGCGAGGAAATTTTTTTGGAATTCTTGGAATGACAATTGCCATTACTGTAACTTTTTTATCTATAGGAAATTTTTCGTCCGGGTTTATTTATGTTTTGATTTTTTTATTAATAGGAGGTTCAATTGGAGCTTTTGTAGCATTTAAAATCCCAATGACTGCTATGCCAGAATTAGTTGCTGGATTTCATAGCTTAGTAGGATTAGCAGCAGTTTTTGTTGCTATATCAGCTTTCTTAAATCCTGAAGTTTTTAACCTTGGAACGGTAGGAAATATAAAGCTTGCTAGTTTGATTGAAATGTCAATTGGTGCTGCAATAGGAGCAATTACTTTTTCAGGATCAATAATAGCTTTTTTAAAACTTCGAGGAATAATGTCAGGATCGCCAATCACCTTTAAAGGACAGCATTATATTAACTTATTATTAGGTTTATCAATTATAGTATTAATTTTTTATCTTTGCAAAACACAATCAGACAGCATCTTTTGGGGAATAATTGCAATATCTTTTTTATTAGGATTATTATTAATAATACCAATCGGAGGTGCTGATATGCCAGTAGTTATTTCTATGTTAAATTCATATTCAGGTTGGGCAGCAGCTGGAATTGGTTTTACGTTAGAAAATACAGCTTTGATAATTACTGGAGCTTTAGTCGGTTCATCAGGAGCAATCTTATCTTATATAATGTGTAAAGGTATGAATCGTTCGTTTTTCAATGTTATTCTTGGAGGATTTGGAATTACCGAACAATCATCGTCAAACAAAGGAAAAGAACAAAAGCCAGTAAAAAGTGGTAACGCTGAAGATGCAGCTTTTTTAATGAATAGTGCTTCTTCAGTTATAATTGTACCTGGTTATGGAATGGCAGTTGCACAAGCGCAGCATGCATTAAGGGAGATGGTAGACAAACTGAAAAAAAATGATGTTAGAGTTTCATATGCGATACATCCTGTTGCAGGAAGAATGCCAGGGCATATGAATGTGTTGTTAGCTGAAGCAAACGTTCCTTACGATGAAGTTTTTGAATTAGAGGAAATAAATAATGATTTTTCTAATGCAGATGTTGCATTTGTAATTGGTGCAAATGATGTGACAAACCCAGTGGCAAAAACAGATCCTGAAAGCCCAATATACGGAATGCCAGTTTTAGATGTGGAAAAATGTAAATCAGTTTTATTTGTAAAAAGAAGTTTATCTCCTGGTTATGCCGGCATTGATAACGATTTGTTTTATAGAGAAAATACCTTAATGTTATTTGCTGATGCAAAAAAAATGACAGAAGATATAACTAAAAATTTATAAGATTGAAATCTAACCATTTTTGGTTGCGGGGGACGGATTTGAACCGTCGACCTTCAGGTTATGAGCCTGACGAGCTACCAGACTGCTCCACCCCGCGATATTTAAATTCTATTTTTGAGTTTATTTAGTTTTTTAACTCTTTTAATGTTTTCTTGTAAAATTCTTTTTTTTTTTTCTGAAGGTTTTTCATACGTATTCTTCAATTTTATAATTTTAAAGAATCCATCCCTTTGTAGTTTTCTCTTAAGAATCCTAAGAGCTTGTTCAACATTATTATCTTTAACTTCTATTTTAATAACTACCTCCAAAAAAATGAGTAATTATCACTTTAATAATTTGATGTCTATTAAATTTATAC
This sequence comes from uncultured Pelagibacteraceae bacterium, assembly GCA_902592985.1. Taxonomy (GTDB): domain Bacteria; phylum Pseudomonadota; class Alphaproteobacteria; order Pelagibacterales; family Pelagibacteraceae; genus Pelagibacter. The sequence continues at coordinate 33,719 of CACJGR010000005.1, forward strand.
ATAAATCTTTTATTTAAACTGCTTGTTTTGTTTTTTCTTTTTCTTTTTTTTCTCTTTTTATTCTTCTTTCAGCTTTTTCTATAGCCTCGATTAAATCTTTTTGTAAAAATAAACTCAGGGCAACGGGATCTTTAGAATTTAAGCTATTATAATTCCAATAACTTTTATTTCTTATTGAAGTTACTGAATTTTTTGTTATCCCAATTAATCTTGCAATTTGTGAATCTTTTAACTGAGGGTGATGTTTTATCAACCATAATGCAGAATCAGGTTTATCCTGTCTTTTTGATAATGGTACATATTTTTTTATTTTTTTATCTTCACTAGAAATTTCAATATCAGTATCTTTAATTTGCAAAGGTCTATTTTTATCTTCAGAAGATAATTCAATTTCCTTTCTAGACAATTGTCCAGAAATAATAGGGTTATAGGCCTTTATTCCTTTAGCCACCTCTCCATCAGCAATACCTTGGACTTCGACTTCATGCAAATTACAAAAATTTGCAATTTGTTTAAAAGTTAAAGTTGTATTTTCAACTAACCAAACAGCAGTAGCCATTGGCATTAGTGGAACATTTGACATTTAATTTTTCTTTTCTGATCTAAAATTTTGGAATTTTTTATTAAATTTACTTACACGACCTTTATCAAGTAATTTTTGTTTACCACCGGTCCAAGCCGAATGAGATATTGGGTCGATCTCTAATTTCAAAACTTCACCCTCGGACCCCCAAGTTGACCTTGTTTCAAATTGTGTGCCATCAGTCATTTCAACTTTAATAGCATGATAGTTTGGATGAATGTCTTTTTTCATATCGTGACTTATAACAAATGATTTTAGGAAAACAATTAAAAGTTCTGTAGTTTTTTCAGCATTTTTTCATTAATTGCATTACTCGATGCTCTTATTTTAATATTATCATTTTTTGATAAATTAATTTCGTTAATTATACCTCCAGCTTCTTTAATAATTATAATTCCAGCAGCAATATCCCATAAGTTTAAATTGTTTTGAAAATAACCGTCATATCTCCCCGCAGCTACATAAGCCATATCTAGTGCCGCACATCCAGATTTTCGAGTTATTAAATCGACTTCTATTTTTTCTTTTCCACCAGTTCCAAATAGGCAACCTTCTATGTCTTTTTTTTTGGAAACTTTAATTCTCTGATTATTAAAAAAAGCACCATTATTCTTTTCAGCATAAAACATTTCATCTTTGATTGGGTCATAAATTAAACCTGAAACAATTTCATTGCTAGATTTTAGAGCAATAGAAATTGCAAAATGAGGAACTCCATGTAAAAAGTTTGTAGTACCATCAATTGGATCTATAATCCAAACATTTTTAGAATCTGAATTAATTTTAGATCCACTTTCTTCACTTATTATTGAATAGTTTTTTTTAGCTTTCATTAGTTCATTAATAATTATTTTTTCTGCTTTAGTATCTGCGTTAGATACAAAGTCAGATGGACCTTTAACTGATATTTGTAATTTTTCAATTTCTCCAAAATCTCTGATCAAAGCTTTGGAAGCTTTTTCACTTGCTTTAATCATTATATTAAGATTGGCTGATATAGAGTTCATTATAAATTAAATTTTTTTAATGTATTCTATGGTTCTTGTATCAATTATAATTGTATCTCCACTTTCAACAAAAGGTGGAACTTGTATATTTATTCCATTATTTAAAGTTGCAGGTTTATAAGATGAGGAAACAGTTTGACCTTTTAAAGCAACATCCGTACTTTTAATTTTACAAGTTACTTGATTTGGCAAATCTACTACCAAGGGTCTATCATTATAAAAACTTATATTAACCTCTAAATTTTCGGTAAGCATTTTACCTTTTTCACCAACAATGTTTTTTTTAATATTAATTTGTTCAAAAGATTTTTGATTTATAAAATAATAATCAGTTTCATCTTGATATAAAAAATTAAACTTTATTTCATCTAAAGACACCTTTTCAACTGTATCACTAGATCTAAATCTTTCATTAAGTTTTGTATTTTTGTTTACACTCTTCATTTCTACTTGCGCAAATGCTCCTCCTTTTCCAGGTTTTACATGTTGAGTTTTTAACACTTGCCATAAATCGTCTTTATGTTCAATTAACATTCCTACTCTAATTTCATTTCCTGATATTTTCATTTTAATTTTAATATAGCCTTTAGTGGTTTATATTTTTTATTATTCCAAATGTAGCTTGAGATAGCCAAAAAGTTAGCTTTATTCAATAAGAGTTTTTTATAATTGTTTAAATTTATTCCTCCAATCACAACTATAGGAATTTTTGTAATTTTTTTAGCTTCTTTTATAAGTTTTATTTTAGCTCTATATTTAACTTTTTTAGTTTTTGTATAATAAAAAGCTCCTAAGGCTATATAATCTGCTCTATCTATTATAGCCTTTTTAATTAATTTCTTAGAGTTGTGACAAGTAACGCCAATTATCTTTTTTTTTAATATTTTTCTAGCCTCAAAGACTGTTGAATCCGATTGGCCTAGATGACATCCATCAGCATTAATTTTTTTTGCTAATAATGGATTGTCATTTATTATTAATTTAACATTAAATCTTTTACATAGTTTTTTAATTTTTTTTCCAATATTGATAATTTTTTTTGAATTTTCTTTTTTTAATCTTAATTGAAAAAATGATATTTTTTTTGATTTAAAAATAGAAGCAAGTTCACTGTAAAATATATTACTTTTAATTTTTCTTGGTGAAATTAAATAAATGAACTTCTTAGTTTTTTTCAACTTGTTCAGTCCATTTGCCTTTAGAAGCTAAACTACACATATCAGCTCTATGATTAAAAACTTTTTGAGTGCCTTCGATATCATCTAAATTTTTTGACCAATATTTAAGAGCACTTTGTTGCAAAGCTCTTCCATATGAATAACTCATTATAAAATTTGATTTATTTATTTTATTAATTGCATTTAAATTTTTTGTTGCTTCAACTTCTGTTTGTCCACCAGATAAAAAAGCTATTCCAGGCACTTCAGTGGGAACATTTTCAATCAAACATTTAACAGTAAGTTCAGCAATTTCGTCGCTTGATATTTTTTGATCAGATCTTGATCCAGGTAATATCATATTTGGTTTTAGTATTACTCCTTTTAAATCTACTTTTTGTAATATTAATTCTTCAAAACATTTTTTTATTACTTCAGAGGTTTTATCTAGGCAAACTTCAGCAGAATGATTACCATCCATTAAAACCTCTGGCTCCACTATAGGAACCATACCAGCCTCTTGTACTAGAGCAGAATATCTAGCTAATGCATGAGCGTTTGTTGAAATTGCAATTTTACTTGGGCAGCTATTTGAAATTAGATATACACCTCTCCATTTTGCAAACCTTGCACCTATTTTGTAATAGTTTTTTAGTCTATCTCTTAAACCATCTAGACCTTCTGTAATTTTTTCTTCAGGTGAATTTGCCAAAGTTTTTGTTCCTGTATCGACTTTAATTCCTGGTATCGCACCAGTATTAATAATTAGCTCAGGTATTTTTTTAGAATTAAATTCTTGTTTAATTGTTTCGTCATACAGTATTACGCCGCCTATGCATGTTTTCATGCTTTTAGATGAGAAAAGTGTATGTCTAAATTTTAATCTATTTTCAGAACTAGATTCTACGTTTACGCTCTGCAGTCTTTTAGTCATCGTTCCAGTACTTTCATCTGCAGCCAGAATTCCTTTTCCGTTACCAATTATTTTTAAAGCAATATTATTTAATTCAGACATTTCGATTTAACGCTTTTATACCAGGTAGAGTTTTTCCTTCAAGGTGTTCCAAAAAAGCTCCACCAGCGGTTGAAACAAATGTCAATGAATCAAACTTTTTAAATTTTTTTATTGCAGCAACTGTTTCTCCTCCACCTGCTATAGAAAAAATTTTATCATTTTTTGTTTTTTGAGAAATTATTTCTAAGATTTTTTTAGTGCCATTTTCAAAATTTGGATTTTCAAAATATCCAGCGGGACCATTCCATAATACTGTATTTGAATCATTAATTATTTTTTTAATAGAAGAAATAGTTTTTGGTCCAATATCCAATATCATTTCATCGTCATCTATTTCATTGATATCTTTAATTTCTCCCGTACCTTCAAGTTTTTTTGCAACCACAACATCTACAGGACATATAATTTTACAATTATATTTATTAGAATTTTCTATAATTTCTTTTATTAAAGTCCCACAATTATTTTCACATATTGATTTTCCTACTTTTGAACCGGCATATTTTAACATTGTGTTAGCCATACCACCAACGATAATTATATTATTAAATTTTTTTATTAAATTTTTAATAATTTTTATTTTTGTAGAAATTTTTGAACCTCCTATTATAAGTGTAATTGGTTTTTTTATTTCAGAAGTTATTTTATTTAGTGCATTAATTTCTTCGGTAATTTGTAATCCAAAATACGAAGGAATATATTTTGTAATCCCTTCAATAGAAGCGTGGGATCTGTGAGAGCAAGAAAAAGCATCATTGACATATAAATCTCCTAAATTTGATAACTTTTTTGAAAATTTACTGTTATTTAGTTCTTCTCCTTCATTAAAGCGAATATTTTCTAACATCATTATAGAGCCACTTGAAAGTTTATTTATTTCAGAAAGAGTATTTTCGTTTATTATATTTTTATTAAACAAAACTTCTTTATTTAATAATAAAGACAATTTTTTAGAAATAGGCTCCAAAGACATCCCTTCAGCAATCTTTCCTTTTGGCCTACCAATATGAGATAAAATTATTATTTTTGCCTTTTTTTCTACTAATAGTTTTATTGTTGGTATTATTTTTTCTATTCTAGAAGTTTCAGTGATGGCACCACTTTTCATTGGAACATTCAAATCAACTCTTAGTAATACTTTTTTATCTTTAAGCACTAAGTTTTGGTCTAAAATATTATTCATTAAAAATTAAATTTTATGAATATATTCTGCTAAATCGCACATTCTTGATGCAAATCCCCATTCATTGTCATACCACGCTGAAACTTTACCCATGTTATCTCCAACAACATTGGTTAAGGATAAATCCACGATGGCAGAATTTGGGTTGTGGTTGAAATCAACCGAAACAAGCTTTTCTTCTGTTGTTTCAAGGATATTTTTTAATTCTTTTTTTGAAGCTTTTTTAAAAGATTCATTAATTTTTTTCACCGACATTTTGTTTTTTGAAATAAACACTAAATCTACTAATGAAACATTTGGAGTTGGTATTCTTATTGCCAAACCTTCAAGTTTACCTTCTAGCTCTGGTATAATTTTACCAAGTGTTTTTGAAGCACCTGTAGAAGTTGGTACCATAGATTGACCAGCAGATCTTGCTCGTCTTAAATCTTTATGAGAATTATCTAATAATCTTTGATCGGAGGTGTAGGAGTGGATAGTTGTCATAAAACCTTTTTCTATTTTAAATTCTTTATTTAACACATACGCAACTGGTGCAAGACAATTGGTTGTACAAGAAGCCGCAGAAATTATTAAATCATTATTGTTTATAGTTTTGTGATTTACACCATAAACAATGGTTTTGTTTGCATTTTTGCAGGGCGCTGAAACAATAACTTTTTTTGCACCATTTTTAATATGAGCTAATAATTTTTCTTTAGAGTTAAATTTACCCGTGCATTCAAAAACATAATCGACACTAAATTTTTTCCATTTAATATTATTAATGTCTGATTCTTGTGAAAATGATATTTTTTTTTTATTTATTATTAAACCATTATTATTAAATCCAATTTCTGCATTAAATTTTCCATGAACAGAATCATATTTTAAAAGTGAACAACTGGTTTCTAAATTAGACCTATTGTTTATGTGTTTGATTTCAATGTTTCTATTTTTACTTTCAATTATGGCTCTAATAACCATTCTACCTATTCTGCCCAAACCATTGATTCCAATTTTTAAAGCCATATTTATTTATTTATCATTTCCTTAGTTTTTTTTGTAATATTTTCAACTGTTAAGCTAAAATAACTATATATTTTTTTATAAGGTGCACTTTTACCAAAATCATCAATACCAAAATTTAGCCCTTTATTAACAATATAATTTTGCCAACAAGATATTGATCCAGCTTCAATTGTTATTGCAAATTCTGTTTCATTTAAAATTTTGTCTTTATAGCTATCTGTTTGCTGCTTAAATATTTCTTGGCATGGAACAGATATAACTTTTGAATAAATGTTTTCTGTGGCCAATTTATGACTTACCTCTAAAGCTAAATTCACTTCAGAGCCAGTTGCGATTATTGTAATTTTTATATCTTTGTTAGATCTTGATATTTCGTAAGCTCCAAATGAGCATTTGTTTTCTTTAAAAAATTCTTTTCTAATAGGATTAAGAGTTTGTCTTGTTAAAGCTAGAACACTTGGAGTGTTTAAATTTTCCAAAGCAAGTTGCCAGCACTCGTAAGTCTCCGTTGTGTCTGCAGGTCTAAAAACGTTTAGATTAGGAATTGATCTTAATCCAGATAGTTGTTCAATAGGTTGATGAGTTGGACCATCTTCACCAAGGCCTATGGAATCATGCGTCATAACATATATGACTCTTTGTTTCATTACAGCCGATAATCTTATGGATGGTTTACAATAGTCACTAAAAATAAGAAAAGTTCCTCCATATGGAATTAAACTGCTGTGTAATGCAAGACCATTCATTATGCCACACATTGCATGTTCTCTTACACCATAATGAATGTAATTACCTTTAAAATTAGCGGGTTTAATTATTTTGTGATTTTTTGTCTTAGTATTATTTGAGCCAGCAAGATCTGCAGAGCCACCTATAATATTTAAGTTTTTTTCTACAAGAGTTGTTAAAATTTGTTCTGAGGATTTTCTTGTTGCAATTGGTTTTAAATTTTTAATGACATTTTTTTTTTCAAGTTGAAAAATATTTTCAAATTTATTTGAAAATATTTTATTTAAAATATTCTTTTTTTTATTAAAGTATTTTTTCCATTTTTTTTCTTCTTTAAAGCCTTTATTTCCAATGTTTCTCCATTCGTGCAATATATCTTTAGGTATTATGAAAGGACTGTGCTCCCATTTTAATTTTTTTCTCACTAACTTTATTTCATCTTCACCTAATGGACTTCCATGGGCCGATGCTGTTCCAGATTTATTTGGAGAGCCAAAGCCAATTTTAGTTTTACATGAAATTACTGTAGGTTTTTTTGCTTTTTGAACTTTCTTTAATGCTTTAAAAATTTGCTTTTCATTATGACCGTCAATTTCAATATAATCCCAATTGTAACTTTCGAATCTTTTTTTAAAATTATCAGATACTGCTAAATTAGTTGGACCATCAATTGAGATTGAATTATTATCGAATAACATAACTAAATTTTTAAGTTTTAAATGTCCAGAAAGACTTAATGCTTCATGGCTTATACCTTCCATTAAACAACCATCTCCTGCCACAACATAAGTTTTGTGATTAATAATATTTTTACTAAATTTATTTTTAAGAATTTCTTCTGCTATAGCAAATCCAACGGCATTTGCAATTCCTTGCCCCAGAGGTCCTGTAGTAGTTTCAATTCCTGAATTTGGATGGTATTCCGGGTGGCCGGCACAAATGGAGTTTAGTTGTCTAAAATTTTTAATATCATTAAGAGAAATACTTTTATATCCAGTTAAATATAGTAAAGCGTAAAGAAGCATTGATCCATGACCAGCTGATAAAACGAATCTATCTCTGTTAAGCCAATTTGGATTTTTTGGATTAAATTTTAAAAAATTTTTAAAAAGAACAGTCGCAACATCAGCCATACCCATTGGCATACCAGGATGACCAGAATTAGCTTTTTGTACTGCATCCATCGACAAAAACCTAATTGCATTAGACAAATCTTTATGTTGTATGCTCAAAAATTATCCTATCTAGACTAAGAAGATTCTATTTAATATAAATATATATATATGAAAACTTCTAACGAAAAAGAAAAAAAACTTAATTTAGCACTTTCTAAATTAAAAAATTTAAACCTTGAAAACCCTAGTCTTGCAAATGCCTTGCAAAATTTAGATGGCCAAAAAAATCAATTAGAAATTGAAAAAAAAGAAATTGAAATAAAATATGAAAATTTAATGCAAGATTACGAAAAGCTTAAACAAAGGTTAGATAAAATAAATAAATATAAAGAGCATGAACAAAAGAAAGAAATAGAATTTTCACAGAAAATTGATGAATTAAATCAAGAAACAGATACTCTATTAGAAGAAATTGATAAATGGCAAATGTAAATATTAAATTTAATGGAAAAGATTTTCTTTTGTCATGTGATGATGGACAAGAAGAACATCTAGAAGAATTGT
>CACJGR010000006.1 GCA_902592985.1 uncultured Pelagibacteraceae bacterium
TATTAAAAAAATTTGCAAAGAAAAGATATCAGATTTCTTTGCCTGTAATTAAAAAAAAATTTGACATGGATTTTTACAAGTGGTCTTTTAATGACTCTCTAAAAATTAACCAATTTGGAATTCCTGAACCGAGTTCTAAAAAATTAATTTATCCAGATATAATTCTAATACCATTAGTTGCTTTTGATAATAATTTAAACCGTTTGGGTTATGGAGGAGGTTATTATGATCGTTTCATTAAAAAATTAACAAAGAAAAAAAAAATTTTAAAAATTGGTTTAGCCTTTTCAGTTCAAAAAATTAATAATGTACCTGTAACAAAATATGATAAAAAACTAGATTATATTGTAACGGATAAATATATTTTATAATGAGGATACTTTTTTTAGGTGATGTAGTTGGAAAATCTGGCTGTTTAGCTGTAACCCAAAATTTGCCAGACCTAATAAAAAAGAGAAAAATAGATTTTGTAATTATAAATGGAGAAAATGCTGCCGATCAAGGAGTAGGCATCACAGAAGAAATCAGCAATAATCTTTTTAATTGTGGAGCTGACGTAATAACTACCGGTAATCATGTTTGGGATCAAAAAGAGGCATTAAGTTATATTAGTAAGGAAAATAGACTTTTGAGACCTGAAAATTTAATTAAACCATCTCCAGGAAAGGGATTTGAAATATTTAAAACAAAAAACAATTTTAAAGTTGGTGTTCTTAATTTAATGGGAAACATATATATGAAAAAATGTGACGATGTATTTGAATCATCAAAAGAATTTATAAAAAAAAATAATTTAAAAGAAGATTATGATTTTTTAGTAGTTGATTTTCACGGCGAAATTACAAGTGAAAAAATGGCAATGGGACATTTTTTTGATGGAAAAGCAACTTTAGTTGTTGGTACTCACACCCATGTTCCTACCAATGATGCTAGAATTTTAGAAAATGGCACTGCATATCTAACAGATGCTGGCATGTGTGGAGATTATAATTCAGTAATTGGAATGAATAAAAATAATTCTTTAAATAAATTTTTAAAAAAAGAATATAAAAAACATTTTCCAGCAATAGGTAAAGCTACTTTGAGCGGTGTAATTGTTGAAGCTGATACAAAAAATGGGTTGGCAAAAGGTATTGAAAATTTTATATACGGAGGAGATTTAAAAAATTCTGATTAATTATGGCAGGTCATTCACATTGGGCAGGAATTAAGCATAAAAAGGGTAAAGCTGATAAAAAAAAATCAAATATATTTTCAAAATTATCAAGAGAAATTATAGTTGCAGCAAAACTAGGTGATAAAGATCCAGATATGAATGCAAGATTAAGATCAGCAATCCAGGCGGCACGATCAGCAAATATGCCTAAAGGAAATATTGAAAGAGCTATCAATAAATCTTCAACAAGTATTGGTTCAAATTTTGAAAATTTAAGATATGAAGGATTTGGTCCAGATAAAATAGCAGTAGTTGTTGAAACATTAACAGATAATAAAAATAGAACAGCATCAAGTATTAGGACTATTTTTCAAAAAAGTGGTGGTAGTCTTGGAACCCAAGGTTCGGCAACTCATAATTTTAGTCAACTTGGAGTTATTAAAATTGATAAAAAAGAGATATCCGATGAAAATATTTTAGAGCTTGCAATTGATTCTGGTGCCGATGAATGTATATCAAGTAATGATTTTCATGAAATTCATTGTGAAATGAGTAAAGTTTATAGTGTAAAAAAAAAATTAGAATCTACAATTCAAAATTTCATTTTTGCAGGAATAGAATGGAAACCCTTAAATTGCGTGGAAATCAGTAAAGACAAATTAGAAGCAACGACTGAATTTTTAGAAACTCTAGAAGACAATGATGATGTTCAAAGTGTTTATACCAACCTAAAATTAACAAATAATTAATGCTTATAATTGGAATTGATCCAGGCATTTCAGGTTCAATATGTTTCTTTGAAGATGGAAAAATAATTGATCTTGTTGAAATGCCTAGCATGGCTGAAGGAAAAAAAAATAAAAAACAAGTTAATGCTGCTCAAATTTATAATGAAATTAATAAAAGGATTAAAAATCTTGAAAAAAAAAATATTAAAGTTGTTATTGAGCAAGTATCTGCAATGCCAGGTCAAGGTGTAACTAGTATGTTTAATTTTGGTCAATCATTTGGAGTTTTAAAAGGGGTTTGTTCAGCTATGCAACTTTCAATGTATCTTGTAAGACCAGCAAAATGGAAAAAGTATTTTAATCTTATTAATTCAGAAAAAGATGCTAGTAGAACCAAAGCAATTCAAATTTTTCCTTATATTTCAGCACAATTATCTAGAAAAAAAGACGCAAATAAAGCGGATGCCATTCTAATAGCCAGTTTTTTCTACGAAACTTATCAATCTGAAGAGTAGTTATTTATTATTATAGACAAATTCATGACACATTTTAGTGTGAGATCTTAGCTATGGAAGCAGACATAACATCTCAAGCAGTTGGTTTAGCAAGCAATACAGATTTTTCTATAATGACATTGTTTATTAGAGCTGACATAATTGTAAAGTCAGTAATATTACTATTGATAGCTAGCTCAATCTATTCATGGGCAATTATTTTTGAAAAAATTAAATTATTTAAAAAAATTAATACAAGCACTGATGACTTTGAGAACAAATTTTGGAAATCAAAATCTGCAGAAACTTTTTATAATAGTCTTCCAATAAACATAGACGATCCTATGGCAAACGTTTTTAAAGATTCAATGCAAGTATTGTTAAAATCTAAACGTAGCTCCAATCTAAATGAAAAAATGTCTAGAATGTTAGAGATAAATATTTATCGGCAAATGGAAAAGATTGAAAAAAGCTATACGTTTCTTGCAACAGTAGGATCTACTGCGCCATTTATAGGGTTATTTGGAACAGTATGGGGAATTATGAATTCATTCCAGTCAATTGCAATTTCTAGAAATACAAGTTTAGCAATTGTTGCCCCAGGCATTGCTGAAGCTTTGTTTGCAACAGCTTTAGGATTACTAGCAGCAATTCCAGCTGTAGTAGCTTTTAATAAATTTAGCAATGATTCTAGAAAATATTTACAAAAATTGGAAAATTTTTCAAAAAGACTTTTATCAATAATTTAATAATGGCATTTAAATTAAAACGTTCATCTCGAGAACCAATGAGCGAAATAAATGTTACTCCATTCGTTGATGTAATGTTGGTATTGTTAATTATTTTTATGGTAACAGCTCCATTATTAACTGTTGGAGTTCAAGTTGATTTGCCCGAAAGTTCAGCAGACTCACTTCCAGAAGAGCAAGAACCTTTAACATTAACTATTAATTCTAAAGGTGAAATTTTTATTCAAGAGGCTAAAGTTGAGTATGAAAAAATTATTGCAAAAATATTAGCAATTTCAAAAAATAGAACTGATACAAGGATTTACGTAAGAGGAGACAAAACAATTAATTATGGAAGAGTTTTAGAAATAATGGGCATGCTTTCAGGGTCAGGTTTTACTAAAGTTGCATTAATTTCAGAGCCTTATAAAGAAAGGTAAAGTCGTGATTAGAAATATTGTTATTTCTTCAACTTTTCATTTGTCTATAATTTTAATTGCATCAATGAGTTTGCCATTTTTATTAAAAAAACCGATTGATCTTCCGCCAATTATTTCAATCGAACTTATTCAAATTACTGATAAAACTAATATTCCTTTTGCTCCAAAGGCAAAAAAAATAATTGAAAAAGTGAAGAAAAAAGAAAAACTAGTCTCTGAGCAAGCTCCACCTAAAATTATAAAAAAAGAAAAACCTGAATCAATTCCCTTACCAGATGAGAAGATTAAAAAAGTAGAAAAATTAGAAGATAAAAAACAAAATCCAGAACAAATAGATAATGAAGTTAAACAAGTTTCAGAGTTTGAAAAAGAAGAATTGTTTGACCCGAACAATATTGCAGCACTTATTGACAAATCTAAAGAAGAAGCTGCAGAAACTAATATAAAAACAAATAAAATTAGTCAAGACCAAGATAAAAGTATTGATGTGACAGGTTTATCACTAAGTGAAGAAGATGCTTTAAAAGCACAAATCTTTACGTGTTGGAGCATACCGCTAGGATTACCTTATAATGAAAATTTATTAGTTAGAATAAAGTTAAAGTTAAAACCAGATGGATCTGTTATAAGATCGGAAGTTTTAGATCATGCAAGAATGAATAAACCTGGGCAAGGATTTTATAAAGTATTAGCCGAAAGTGCATTAAGAGCAATTAAATTATGTCAACCATTAAGAGTTCCAACTACAGGCTATGAAAGATGGAAAGATTTACAATTAAACTTTGATGCGAGAGAGATGTTAGAAGGTTAAAAATGTTATTTAGATACTTATTTTTTATATTAATAATTTTTTTACCTATTAAAACTTTTGCTTTAATAGAAGTTGATATCACAAGAGGAAATCTAAGTCCTTTACCGATAGCAGTATCCCCTTTATCTATAGATAAAAAATCTAAAGAAAGTTTTAACGAAATATTAAAAAATGAGAAAGATATTGGTGCAGAGATTTCAATGATTGTTGAAAACAATTTAAAACAATCAGGTTTATTTAATCCTTTAAATAAAAATGCATTTCTGCAAAAACCAGATATTGCACATTTAAAACCTCGATTTGAAGATTGGGCACTAATTAAAGCTCAAGCTTTAATTACAGGGAAAGTAACTTTTATTAATGAAAAATTGAGAGTTGAATTTCGACTGTGGGATGTTTTAGCTGCAAAAGAAATGATGGCTTTAGCTTTTACAACTGTACCAAATAATTGGAGACGAGTAGGTCATATAATTACAGATAAAGTTTATGAACGGTTAACTGGAGAAAAAGGTTATTTTGATACTAGAATTATTTATGTTGCTGAAGAAGGAAAAAAAACAAATAGAATTAAAAAATTGGCAATTATGGACCAGGATGGTTTTAATACAAAATATTTAACTTTAGGAAATGAATTGGTGCTAACACCCAGATTTAACCCAACCAATCAGATGGTAACTTATTTATCTTATTTTAGAAATTTGCCTAGAGTTTATTTACTTGATATAGAAACTGGAATTCAAGAAGTTGTAGGTGATTTTCCAGGCATGACATTTGCACCAAGATTTTCACCAGATGGAAAAAAAATAATAATGAGTTTTGCTATGGATGGCAATTCAGATATTTATACGATGGATCTTGAAAATAGAATTGTTGAAAGAATTACAAACCATCCATCAATTGACACATCTCCGTCTTATTCGCCCAATAGTAAATATATTTGTTTTAATTCTGACAGAAGTGGTTACCAGCAAATTTATGTAATGAGAAGCGATGGCAGTAATGTTAAAAGAATTTCATTTGGTAAAGGTTTGTATGGAACTCCGGTTTGGTCACCGAGAGGTGATTTAATTGCTTTTACAAAATTACATAAAGGTAAATTTTATATTGGAGTTATGAGAACCGACGGCTCAGGTGAAAGATTGTTAACTGAAAATTTTTACCAAGAAGCCCCATCATGGTCGCCAAATGGAAGAGTTTTGATATTTTATAGAGAAACGAAAACTGATGAAAAAGGAGAAGGATTTTCAGCTAAATTATGGTCTATAGATTTAACAGGCTATAATGAGAGGTTAGTAGAGACAGAAACAGACGCTTCAGACCCATCCTGGTCATCTTTATTGAGTAATTAATAGTAAATGGTTGATTTTTAACTTGAAACATTTAAATAGTTATGAAAAAGTTACATATTCAATATAAGGAGCAGTAATGGACTTAGGCAAAATTTTTAAAAATACATTTCTAGTTATAGTAGCATGCATAGCTTTATCAGCTTGTGCAACTCAAAAGAAAGTAGACAGCACCGGCCAAATGCAGGGTGATGTGTACACTGGAACAGATACAGTTAAGTATTTAGCATCAGGAGTACCGGATAGAGTTTTCTTTGCAACAAATGAATCAGTACTAACAACTAAATCAAGAGATACTTTAAGAAAACAAGCTGCATGGATGAGAAAAAATAGTGAACTAACTTTTGTGATTGAAGGACATGCAGACGAAAGAGGAACAAGAGAATATAACTTAGCCTTAGGTGAGCGAAGAGCAAATGCAGCTAAGGATTACCTAATGACTTATGGAGTGGCTGGAAATAGATTGCAAGTGATTAGTTATGGAAAAGAAAGACCTGTTGATTCAGGATCTAATCCATTATCTTGGTCAAAAAACAGAAGATCAGTTACAGTAAAAGCTAATTAGTTAAATTAATTTTAAAAGACCCTGTTATGAAATATACAGGGTCTTTTTTTTGCCATTATTATAATTACAAATCAATGGATGATTAAGTTAAAAAATTTTATTGTTATAAATTTATTTATAATAATTATCCTAGTAAGTACAAAATCTTTTTCAGAAAATCATAATATATTGGAAATATTAGAGCTAATACAAAAAGATCTTAAGACACTGGAAAAGGCAGTTTATTCAGGTTCATTAAATGATAGTGTAAATAATTCAACCTCTTCAAGCTCTATTGATCAAAATACTGAAGATGTTTTAACTAGACATTTATTAAAATTGTCAGACATTGAAAAACAATTTCAAGAGTTAACAAACAAATTCGAAGAGATTAATTTTAAAATTGATAAATTATCGAATAGATTATCAAAAGTACAGGCAGATAATCAAATTAGATTTCAAGAACTAGAAAATAATTCAATTATTTCAGATGATGAAAGTAGGAAAATAACATCATTACCAAAAGAAGAAACAAAAAAAATTTTACCAGGATCTTCAGAACCTCAAGATTTAGGTTCAATATCTTATAAAGACACAGAAACCAATTTATTAACACAGCAAACTCAGTCTATAGAGTCTACTGGAACAATATTAACGGAAACTTTTGAATCTGAAGAAAAATTATTACCTGATGAAAGTCCTGAAAAACAATATGAGTTTGCGATAAGTTTTTTAAAAGTAGGAGATTACAACACAGCCGAAAGGGCGTTTAAAGAATTTATTGATACTAATACCGAACATAAGTTAGCTGGAAATGCACAATACTGGTATGCCGAAACGTTTAGAATTAGACAGTTGTATACAGATGCAGCCTCAGCTTATCTTGAAGGTTATCAGAAATATCCTAAAAGTGATAAGGCTCCTATAAATTTATTAAAACTTGGTGTATCATTAGTTCAAATAGGAGAAAAAGATCAAGGTTGTTTGATGATCACTGGTGTAGAGAAACAATATCCAAAAGCAAACCAATCTGTTCTTCAAAAAGCCAAATATGAAGAAAAAAAGTTTGACTGCAAAAAAGAAAATTCATAATTCAATTCTCAAACATTTAATTAATCAAAGGGTATTAAGGATTTATAAAGAGTTTAAAAATTCTTTAAATATAAACAATGATTTTGCTGTAGCAGTATCGGGAGGACCAGACAGTTTATCCTTAGCATTTTTAGCAAAATGTTTTTCATTGATTAATCAAAGAGATGTAAAATTTTACATAGTTGATCACAAACTACGTAAAAATTCATCATCTGAGGCTAAATTAGTATCTTTAACATTAAAAAAATTTGACATTAATTGCAAAATATTGACTTGGTACGGAAAAAAGCCATTAACTAATATCCAGGCGTTAGCAAGAGATCATAGGTATTCTCTTTTAACAAACCAATGTAAAAAAAATAAGGTCAATTATCTTTTACTAGGACACCATATAGATGATCTGTATGAAAATTTTTTAATTAGGCTTCTTAGAGGAAGTGGATTAAAAGGTTTAACATCTTTTGGAAAAACTGCAGAATACCAAAGAAATGGTATTAAAATTTTAAGACCACTAATTAATTTAGAAAAAAAGGAGTTAATTTATTTATCAAACAAGGTATTTAATTTCTTTATTAAAGATCCTTCTAATTTAAATGAAAATTTCAAAAGAATTAGAATTAGAAATTTAATGGAAAATTTTAAAAAAGAAGGTCTAGACAAAAAAAAACTTAAATTAACTATTAGAAATTTGAAAGATTCGAATCAATCAATAAATTTTTATGTTAAAAAAAACATAGATAAAAATACAAAATTTTTTAATAAAAAAAATACTTTTATATTAAACGAATTTTTTTTTGATCAATCTCATGAAGTGATTTTTAGATCTTTATTATTTTTGATGAAAACAATTAGTGGAAAACATTATGCTGCGAGAGGAAAGAGAGTTAATGATTTAATTGAAAAAATTAAGTTAAACAAAATTAGTACAAAAGTAACACTTGGTGGATGTTTTGTTGAAAAATTTAACAAAACTATATTAATTTCAAGAGAAAAATCCTCTAAAACTTAGTTTTTATAACAAATTGGCACTTGTTTAATTTATAATAATTCTTATCTTACTCTTATGAATCTAAAGAATTTAGCAATGTGGGCCGTAATAGTTTTTTTAACTATTGGCCTTTATAATATGTTCAAAAACCCTCAAGGCTCTATAGCGACAAAAAATACAATTATATTTTCAGAATTTTTATCAGAAGTGGATAATGGAAGAGTTGTAAAAGTAGAAATAAAAGGAAATAACATTAAGGGAATTTTATCTGATGGAGGTGTTTTTACTACTTATGCGCCTGATGATCCAAACTTAATTGAAAAATTATCAAATAAAGGTGTGAGCATTTCAGCTGTTCCTCTTGAAGAAAAAATGCCTTCAATTTTAGGTGTATTACTATCTTGGTTTCCAATGTTGTTACTGATTGCTGTTTGGATTTTCTTTATGAGACAAATGCAAGGTGGAAGAGGTGGAGCAATGGGTTTTGGACGCTCTAAAGCAAAAATGATGAATGAATTAAAAGGAAAAGTAACATTTAATGATGTTGCGGGAATTGAAGAAGCTAAAGAAGAAGTTGAAGAAGTTGTGGAGTTTCTAAAAGATCCAAAAAAATTTAGTAGACTTGGTGGTAAAATACCGAGAGGATGTTTATTGGTTGGTCCACCAGGAACAGGTAAAACTTTATTAGCAAGAGCAATTGCTGGAGAAGCAAACGTTCCTTTTTTCACTATATCTGGATCGGATTTTGTTGAAATGTTTGTCGGTGTTGGAGCATCAAGAGTAAGAGATATGTTTGAACAGGGAAAAAAACATTCACCATGTATTATTTTTATTGACGAAATAGATGCAGTTGGAAGAAGCAGAGGCGCAGGTTTAGGTGGCGGTAATGATGAAAGAGAACAAACTTTAAACCAACTTTTAGTTGAAATGGATGGATTTGATACTAATGAAGGGGTAATAATAATAGCAGCAACTAACAGACCGGATGTTTTAGACCCTGCACTTTTAAGACCAGGAAGATTTGATAGACAGGTAGTTGTATCTTTACCTGATATTATTGGTAGAGAAAAAATTCTTAAAGTTCATGCGAAAAAAATATCAATGACACCAGATATTAATTTAAGAACAGTAGCAAGAGGAACACCAGGTTTTTCAGGAGCAGATTTAGCTAACTTGGTTAATGAAGCGGCTTTACTAGCAGCGAGGAAAAATAAAAGAGTTGTAACTTACGCTGAATTTGAAGAATCTAAAGATAAAGTTATGATGGGTGCTGAAAGAAGATCTATGGTAATGACTGAAGATGAAAAGAAACTAACAGCTTATCATGAAGCAGGTCATGCGATTGTGACTATTAATGAAAAAGCTGCACACCCAATTCATAAAGCAACCATAATACCAAGAGGAAGAGCTTTAGGGATGGTAATGCAATTACCAGAAAGGGATGAATTGTCACAAACTAGAGAACAACTTAATTCCCAGATGGCTATTGCTATGGGAGGTAGAGTAGCAGAAGAAATTATTTTTGGTGATGAAAAAGTAACAACTGGAGCAGCAAGCGATATTGAACAAGCAACAAAGAGAGCAAGAGCGATGGTTATGAAGGCTGGTTTAAGCAAAGAATTAGGCCCTGTAGCATATGGAGAAAATGAAGAAGAAGTTTTTTTAGGCAGATCTGTAGCAAGACATCAACATATGTCAGAGGAAACTTCTAGAAAAGTAGATGCAGAAATAAGAAAATTAGTTGAAAAAGGTTATGAAAGAGCAAAAAAAGTTTTAAATGAAAAAATTGATGATCTACATAAACTTGCAAAAGCTCTTTTAACATATGAAACTTTAACTGGAGCAGAAATTGAAGATTTAATCAATAAAAACGTCTTTCCAGCCAACAAAGAAGACTTAAAAGCTGAAGATGAAGAAAAAGGATCAGCTCTAGGATCGATTGGATTAAAGCCAAAAATAGTTCATTAATATATAATGAAAAAATATTACACTAGAGCGTGTAATTTTTACTACGGAAATATATCAAAAAAATTAGTTAAACAAAAAAAAACATTACCTTTAAATGGTAATGTGGAAATTTCATTTGATCATATAGAAATTTTATCAAGAAACTTTAAAAAAAAAATTCATATTAAAAAAATAAAAAAATTATCTAAATTAATAAAAAACAAGGTTAATAAAGATATTAAAATAATTATTCAAAAAAATAAAAATTTTTCTAATTTTAATTTTAAAAATATTCCAAATATCATGGGCATATTAAATTTAACTCCTGATAGTTTTTCAGACGGTGGAAAATATAAAAAAAAAAATTCAGGTTATAAACAGGCAGCTTTGCTATTTAAACAGGGAGCTAACATTGTTGATATTGGAGGTGAATCTACCCGACCAGGATCAAAAACAATTAAAACTAAAGTTGAATGGAATAGAATTAATTCAACAATTAAAAAATTTAAAAAAAAAATTGTCTTATCTTTAGATACAAGAAAATCAGAAATTATGGAAAAAGGAATTAAAATCGGTGTTAAATTAATTAACGACATTTCAGGATTAAAACATGACAAAAAATCTGTTAATGTTTTAAAAAAGTATAATATACCTTTTGTAATTCATCATATTCAAGGTGTTCCAACCACTATGCAAATTAACCCAAAATATAAAAATGTATTATTTGATGTTTATGATTTCTTTGAAGAGAGAATTAAATATGCAAGACTTAATGGAATAAAACATAACAATATTATAATTGACCCAGGTATAGGGTTTGGAAAAAATTTGAAACATAATATGAAGTTGATTAGTAATATTTCTATTTTTCATAGCCTTGGTTTTCCTATATTGCTTGGAGTATCTAGAAAAAGATTTATTAAAGATATTTCTGGAAAGAATGATAGTGAACAAAGATTAGGCGGAACTGTTAGCGCATCTTTATTTTCTATGATGCAGGGTGTACAGATTTTAAGAGTTCATGATGTTAATGATATTATTCAAAGTATTAAAATTTTTAAAAAATTAATTAAAAGTTAATGACAAAGAAGTATTTTGGGACTGATGGAATAAGAGGCAAAGTTAATCAAGGCAATATTAATGGTAATATGTTTTTTAAGTTTGGTCTGGCGGCAGGAACATATTTTAAAAATCAAAAAAAATTTAAACAAACTGCAATAATTGCGAAAGATACAAGATTATCTGGTTATACTTTGGAGCCTGCACTGGTATCTGGCTTGGCTTCTGCAGGCATGCATGTTTTTACACTAGGACCATTGCCAACAAATGGTCTCGCAATGTTAACAAAATTAATGAAGGCAAATATGGGAATTATGATTACTGCTTCTCATAATCCTTATTATGATAATGGATTAAAGCTATTTGGCCCAGATGGGTTAAAATTATCAGATAGAATTGAAAAAAAAATTGAAGATTTGATTGATAAAAAAATAGATGCTCAATTATCTAAACCAAAAATACTTGGAAGAGTAAAAAGATTGGAAAATGGCAATGAGGAATATATTAAAATTCTTAAAAAAAACTTTCCAAAAAATTTTAGTTTAAAAGGAACTAGAATTGTAATTGACTGTGCAAATGGTGCTGGATATAAATCTGGTCCAAAGTTATTTAAATCTTTAGGCGCTAAAGTAATTTCGATTGGAATAAATCCAAATGGATTAAACATCAATGAAAAATGTGGATCAACATTTCCAAAAAAAATTCAAATATCAGTAAAAAAGCATAGAGCACATCTAGGCATTTCTTTAGATGGGGATGCAGATCGAATCATTATGTGTGATGAGAAAGGCACTATAATTAATGGAGATCAAATAATTGCTGCTTTAGCAAAAAGATGGAAAAATAAAAAAATGTTAAAGGGTGGTGTAATCGGAACTTTAATGTCTAATTACGGTCTGGAAAAATTTTTAAAAAAAAACAGAATAAAATTTTTAAGAGCAAAAGTTGGAGATCGATATGTAAAAGAAAAAATGCAAAAAAATAATTTTAATTTGGGCGGTGAACAATCTGGACACATTATTTTAGGAAAATTTGCAACAACAGGTGATGGTTTGTTGGTGGCCTTAGAGATTTTATTTTCACTAAGAAAAGGAAAAAAAGCGAGTAAATTTTTGAATATGTTTGATCAAACTCCTCAAATTTTAGAAAATGTAGTCGTTAAGGATAAAAATATTATAAATAGTTTAAATTGCAAAAAAGCAATTAATAAAGCAAATAATTTAATTAAAGGGCAGGGAAGGATGCTTGTTAGAAAATCTGGCACTGAACCTAAAATTAGGATTATGGGAGAATCTAATAATATAAAATTACTTGAGAAGTGCATTAAAATAGTTAAAAAGTCTATTTGATAAATTGAAACCAAAATCAAAAATATTAATAATTGCTGGATCAGACTCTTCTGGTGGCGCAGGTATTCAAGCAGATATTAAAACTGTAACATCATTAGGTTCGTTCGCAATGACTGCTGTTACAGCTATTACATCTCAAAACACCACAGGAGTTAAATCTATAGTTTCAGTTAATCCTAAAGAAATAAAAAAACAAATTGTATTTACTTGTAAAGATATTAAGCCGGATGCAATAAAGATAGGCATGTTACACTCACCCAGTGTTATAAAATCTGTAATTACCTCAATTAATAAAATCAAAGTAAAAAAAATAATTTTAGACCCTGTAATGGTTGCAAAAAGCGGAACAAAATTAATTAATCATAAAGCAATACAAATTTTAAAAAATAAACTAATTAAAAAAACTACTTTAATTACACCAAATATTCCAGAAGCTGAGACATTGACTAAAACTAAAATAAAAAGTGTTGAGGATATGATTTATGCAGGAAAAATTTTGTTAAATTTTGGAGCTCAAAATGTTTTAGTAAAAGGTGGGCACTTAAATACTAGAATTATTCAAAATGTTTTTGTAAATAAAAAAGAAATAAAGATTTTTAAAAATAAAAAAATTACAACTAAAAATACACATGGAACTGGCTGCACTTTATCAAGCGCTATAACAACATTCTTTTCGTGTGGAAAACCTTTAAAGAAATCTTGTGAGCTAGGTATTAAGTATGTAAGTAATGCCATAGGATCTAAACTTAATTATGGAAAAGGCCGTGGTCCAATAAACCACTTAAACTCAATTATAGTAAATAAAAAATTTATATAATGAAAAATATTGTAGTAGTAGGTTCGCAATGGGGTGATGAGGGTAAGGGTAAAATTGTTGATTGGTTATCAGACCAAGCTGACATTGTAATTCGATTCCAAGGAGGCCACAATGCTGGTCATACATTAGTTATTGATGGTGTAACTTACAAATTAAGATTGCTACCATCGGGGATAGTTAGAAAAGGCAAAATATCAATTATTGGTAATGGTGTTGTAGTTGATCCTTGGGCATTATTAGAAGAGATTAAAGAAATAAAAAAAAAAGGCGTTGATGTAAATAAAGATAATTTTTTAATTTCAGAATCAGCAAATTTAATTTTGCCATTTCACAGGGAAATGGATGAAATTAGAGAAAATTCAGCCGGTAAAAGTAAAATAGGAACGACACGTAGAGGAATAGGCCCAGCTTATGAAGATAAAGTTGGAAGACGATCAATTCGCGTAATGGATTTGAGATCTGAAAGTAATTTAGATCACAGACTAGAAACAGTTTTACTTCATCACAATGCTATTAGAAAAGGTTTGGGCAAAAAAATCTATAAAAAAAATCAACTTAAAAAAGACTTATTAAAAATAGCACCAGAAATTCTAAAATTTTCACAACCTGTATGGCTTAAAATTAATGAATTTAAAAAGAAAAAAAAGAAAATATTATTTGAAGGTGCACAAGGTATTTTGTTAGATGTGGATCATGGAACTTATCCATTTGTAACGTCTTCTAACACAGTTGCCGCAAGCGCTGCTACAGGTACAGGCTGTGGACCTAATTCTATTCATTATGTTTTAGGAATTACAAAAGCTTACACAACTAGAGTTGGAGAAGGTCCTTTTCCAACTGAACTTACAGATAAAACTGGAAAATTACTCGGTAAACGAGGAAAAGAATTTGGAACTGTTACAAGTAGAAAAAGAAGATGCGGTTGGTTTGATGGTGTGCTAGTTCGTCAGACAATTAAAATTTCAGGAATTGATGGAATTGCATTAACAAAATTAGATGTTTTGGATGAATTAGATGAAATAAAAATGTGTGTTCAGTATGAGCTTGATGGAAAAAAACTTAATTATCTTCCCGCAGCTTTTGAGGATCAATTAAAAATCAAGCCTGTTTATAAAACCTTTACGGGGTGGAAATCTTCTACTAGCGGGATAAAAAATATTGATGCATTGCCTGAAAATGCAAAAAAATATATTTTTTCAATTGAAGATTTTATTGGAGCAAAAATCTCAAGTATTTCCACAAGTCCTAAACGGGAAGATACAATTCTTATAGAAAATCCGTTTGATGTATAACTAAAATTAATTAGCTGGCAAAAGGTTTTTTGATTTAGCGGAGTTCAGCATATGTTTTTGAAGTTTTTCAAATGCTTTGTTTTCAATTTGTCTTATTCTTTCTCTGCTAATTTTGTATTTTTTACTCAAATCTTCAAGTGTAATTGGATTGTCATTTAATCTTCTTGCGTAAAGAATTTCTCTTTCTCTATCATTTAGAATTTTAATAGAATCTAATAACAAATCTTTTCTTTGCTCCATTTCTTCTTGTTGAGCAAATTTTAGATCATGATCTAGTTCTTTATCTACAAGCCAATCTTGCCATTCATCTCCATCTTCACCAATTGGAGAATTTAAAGAAAATTCTTTTCCAGATAATCTTCTATTCATTGAAACTACTTCATCTTTGCTGACGTCAAGTTTATCAGCAATTTCCGCTACATGTTCATCTCTCAAATCACCTTCTGATTTAGGTGCTATTTGGTTTTTTATTTTTTTAAGATTAAAAAATAATTTTTTTTGTGCAGTAGTGGTTCCAATTTTAACCAAGCTCCAAGATCTTAAAATATATTCTTGGATTGAAGCTTTAATCCACCACATAGCATAAGTTGCCAGTCTAAAACCTTTTTCTGGTTTAAATTTTTTAACAGCTTGCATTAGGCCTACGTTTCCTTCAGAAATCATTTCATTTACTGGAAGACCATATCCTTTATAGCCCATAGCAATTTTTGCAACTAATCTTAAATGACTTGTTACAAGTTTTTCAGCTGATTTAATGTTTCCTGTAGTTTTCCAGTTTTTAGCCAACATATATTCTTCCTCAGCAGCTAACATTGGAAATTTTTTAATTTGAGCAAGATAAGCTGATAGCCCTCCTTCATTTGAAAGAGCAGGCAGATTATAGTTTGTTGTAGCACTCATAGCAGATACTTATTTAATAAATTTTTTTATTATTACAATTGTTTATTTATTAATGTTTCTTAGCATTTTTAATATATTTTCAAGATCTTGTGGCAAAATTGAGGAAAATTCTAATTCTTTACCTGTTTTAGGATGAATAAATCCTAATGTTTTAGCATGAAGAAATTGTCTATTTAATCTATATAAAGATTTTTCTAAATCCATATCAATATTTTTAAATTTCTTAAATTTTTTTTTATATTTGTTATCTCCTAAGATGTTATTTCCTTTATAGCTCATATGAACCCTAATTTGGTGAGTTCGTCCTGTTTCAAGTTTACACTCAACTAAACTTAAGGTTGGTGTTTTATCATTTTCAAAAACTTCTAAAGTTTTATAATTGGTTATTGCTTTTTTTCCTTTTGTAATTCCCACTTCCATTAATTGTCTATTTTTAGAACTCCTAGTTATTAAGGTTTCGATTTTTCCTGATTGAGGTCTAAGTTTTCCCCAAATCATTAATTGATAAATTCTATTTATGGTATGTTTGTTAAATTGATTTGATAAATTTTC
Source organism: uncultured Pelagibacteraceae bacterium (assembly GCA_902592985.1). Lineage (GTDB taxonomy): Bacteria > Pseudomonadota > Alphaproteobacteria > Pelagibacterales > Pelagibacteraceae > Pelagibacter. Next base: position 16,244 of record CACJGR010000006.1, read on the forward strand.
GTGTGTTTCATTATTTTTTGCGACAACTAATAAACCCGAAGTATCTTTATCTATTCTGTGCACTATACCAGGTCTTAATTCATCACCAATATTAGATAAATTTCCTTTGCAATAATGCATTAAAGCATTAACGATTGTTTTATCATAATTTCCTGCTCCCGGATGCATAATTATACCTGCAGGCTTATTGATGATTAATAAACTATCGTCCTCATAAATAATATTTAATTTAAAATCAAAAGGTTTTATTGAAGCTTTTTTTGGTTCCGGAATTTCTAAATTTATTTTATCTCCATTAAATACTTTACGAGCAGGGCTATTAATCACTTTACCATTTAATTTTAATTTTTTATTTAAAATTAAATTCTTAATTCTAGTTCTGCTTAATGAGCTTTCTTTTTTATTAACAAACACATCCACTCTTAGATTATTGTCTTCTAATTGAGTTATTAAATTAATGATTTTTTTCATAAACTATATTAATAATATTGTATGCGCTTGTAGCTCAATTGGATAGAGCGCCTGACTTCGGATCAGGAGGTTGAGGGTTCAAATCCTTCCGGGCGCACCAACACATTAAACTATTCACCAATATTAACCAAAGTACCTTTTTTCCGTGCTCCGTGAAAAGCTAAATAAAAAACAATAATAGCACCTACAAAATACAGTAAATTTAATGTTAGTGCAGTCATAATATTTTTATAATTTACTACATTGTTCACTAAAATAAATCTTGCTTCCTCAAATATATAAACCAATGGCAAACCTTTGGCTAATATTTGTAACCATTCTGGTAAAATTGATAGTGGATAATAAACACAGCCTAGCGGAGCTAAAAGAAAAAGAGATGACCATGCTGTATTTTCAAAAGCAGGGCCATATCTTAAAAGTCCAGAGGTAACCAGCAAGCCTAACGTAGTTCCAAAAAGATATAAACTTAAAAAAAGCAAAAATAGTGGTGGCCCCATTTTAAATAATGAAACTCCAAATAGTGGACTCATAAGGATTATTGCGGGAATTATTCCTATTAATGTTCTTAGTAAAGCTGTAGATGTTAGTGCAATTATAATTTCATTCAACTTTAGTGGAGCAACAAATAGGTTTGTAAAATTTCTACTCCATATTTCTTCTAGAAATAACATATTGAAGCTTATGCTAGATCGAAATAAAAAATCATAAAGGATAGCACAGCTTAAAATAACACCAATGGTGTTATTATAATAATCACTATACATTGTAAAAAATTGTGAAATAAATCCCCAGAGAATTATTTGAATTGTTGGCCAATAGATTAAATCTAAGATTCTTGGAAAAGAACCTTTAATTAAATAAAGGTGACGAATAGACAAAGCATAAATTCTGTGAAATTTCATATTATTCCCTAACTATTTTTAAGAAAGTTTCTTCTAAATTTTTTCTTCCATGTTTATTTATTAAACTGTTGCATGTACCTTTATCTATTATTCTACCATTCTTCATCATCATTACTTCATTACAGAGTCTTTCCACTTCATTCATGTTGTGTGAAGCCAATAGAATAGTTGTACCTTTATTTGATGCAAAACTTTCTATGTAGGCTCTAATATAATCACCTACATCAGGATCAAGACTAGCCGTTGGTTCGTCTAAAAGAAGTATTTCGGGCTCATTAATTAACGCTTTGGCCAGAGAAACTCTATTTTTTTGTCCAGAAGAAAGTTCACCTGTTTTTCTTTTTTTAAATTCAAATAAATTTAACTGTCCCATTAAATCTGAAATTTTGTCTTGTAAATTATTTACACCGTATAATTTTCCATAAACTTTAAGATTTTCTTCAACAGTAAGTTTTTTTGGCAGCTCAACATAAGGAGAAATAAAATTTACTTTTTCTAATATTTTTGTTCTATTGTTTTCATTTTCAATATTTTCACCGTTAATAAAAACAGTACCAGAAGTAGGCTTAATTAATCCTAACATCATACCTATTGTTGTTGTTTTTCCACAACCATTTGGACCTAAAAGACCAACTATCGAACCTTTGTTAATTGTAAAATTTACATCTTTAACTGCCAAAATATTATTATATTCTTTGTTTAAATTTTTTATTTCAATTGTCATTTATTTGATGCTCTGTAAAGACGATCATTAATAGTTTTTCCCATCCCAATATTTTTAATTTTTTGCACTGCAATTGATTTATATCCTTTATTTTTAATTTTTCTTAAACAAGAATATAAGTTTTTTGCAGCTTCTTTGAGGTTTTTATTTTTACATAAATAATAATAATTAGGAGACTTGTCTGTTCTTTTTTTTATAAGAATGAATGCTTCGTCTTTTTTTGGTTTAATAATATTCATTCTAATAGGAATTCCAGGAGAATAGTGTAATTTTGATTGACCAGGAGCAATATTTTTTAGTGGATTTATATCAATTTTAATTTTTTGATTTAAAACTTTTTCTATTTTTGAGACTTCAAGTCCACCTAGTCTTAATATTTTTGGAAAATTAACCAAACTAAGAATTGAAGATTCTATGCCTACTTTTGATTTACCACCATCTAAGATGTAACTTATTTTGTTTCCAAATTCTTCTTTAACGTCTTCAGCCTTTACAGAGCTTAATCTAGTTGATACATTTGCACTAGGCGCTGCAAGTGGGTAGTTTAAGATCTTCAATAAATTTTTCAAAATTTTATGTTTAGGAAATCTAATAGCCAGTGTTTTATTATTGCTGGTAACAATTTTTGATATTTTTGAATTTTTTTTTAGTTTTAATACAAATGTGATTGGTCCTGGACAAAATTTTTTATAAAGTTTTTGAAATTTATCATTTATTAAACAATCTTTTTTTAAATTTGAAAGCTTAGAATAATGTACAATTAAAGGGTTTGATTTAGGTCTTTTTTTTAATTTAAAGATTTTTTTTACAGCAGTAGTAGAATAAGCGTTTGCAGCCAATCCATAAACAGTTTCTGTAGGTACTGCTATACATTTGTTTTGATCAAGGTATTTTTTGGCTTTTTTGATATTTGAATGATTAAATTTCATGTATTAATACTTACTATTATATGAAAGATAAAAATTTACCAGACGATAATAATTCACAAACTCTTGATGAATTGACTAAAGATATAAATCAAATTATTGAACAGCTAGAAAAAGAAAAAAATCTCGAAAATTCATTAAATAATTATCAAAAATTAATTAAGCTAAATAATATTATTGTAAAAAAATTTCAAAAAAAATCAAAGCATATAAATGAAATTACCCAGCAAAAAATAAAAAATATAATCAATAAAAAAAATGCAAAAAAAACTTAAAAAAATTATAGTTGATACTAATATTTTTTTAAAAAATTTTATTAAACATCAAAAAAAAACAGACTTAATTTTTCCAATGCAATATGGATTATTTCCAGGAGGTAAAAAAATTAGATCAAAAGTTTTAATAGATATAGGTTCATTATTTAGTGTAAATTATAAAACACTAATTAAGGTCGGAGCCGCTATAGAATGTATTCATGCTTATTCTTTAATTCATGATGACCTTCCTTGTATGGACAATGATAGGTTTAGGAGAGGAAAGTTATCAACACATATAAAATATAACGAGTCAACAGCAGTATTGGCTGGAAATTCTCTTTTGACAATGGCCTTCGAAATTTTAAGTGATAAAAAACTAATTATATCAGATAACATAAAAATTAATTTAATTAAAAAATTATCTGAATGTTCGGGTCACACAGGAATTGCTGGTGGACAATTCTTAGATTTAAGTTTTGAAAATAAAAAAATTTCTAAAAAAAAAATTATAGATATGGCAACAAAGAAAACTGGTAGATTATTTTCTTTTAGCTGTATGGTGCCTGCAATTATAAAAGGCAAAGATATAAATGTTATAAAATTTTTTGAAAAAATTGGTGCAGAAATTGGTTTACTTTTTCAAATTGCAGATGATTTAATTGATTATAGAGGCAAAACTATAAAAGTTGGGAAAAAAACAAAAAAAGATCAAAAGCTAGGGAAAGCGACACTTATTAGTTTGCTAGGATACCAAAATACTATTATATATGGCGAAAAAATAAAATCTAAAATTATTAATAATTTAAAAAAATATGGATCAAAATCTAAAAATATTAACGAAACATTAAATTATATTTTAAAAAGAAATAAATGAATAAAGATTATAAATATTTAAAAAACATAAATTTTCCTTCAGATATTAAAAAGTTATCAGCATCAGAACTTCAAAATTTAGCAGATGAAGTTAGAGAAGAATTAATTAGTGTCGTGTCTGAAACAGGGGGACACTTAGGAGCGGGTCTTGGTGTTATTGAACTTACAGTTGCGCTGCATTATATTTTTGATACACCAAATGATAAGTTAATTTGGGATGTAGGACACCAAAGTTATCCTCACAAAATTTTAACAGGAAGAAAAGATAAAATTAGAACTTTAAGACAAGGTAATGGCTTATCTGGTTTTACAAAAAGATCAGAAAGTGAGTATGATCCATTTGGTGCAGCTCATAGCTCTACATCAATCTCATCTGCGCTTGGAATAGCTATGGCCAATAAACTTTCCAATAGATCAAATAACGTAATTGCCGTTATTGGAGATGGTGCAATTAGTGCTGGGATGGCATATGAAGCAATGAATAACGCGGGAACCTCAAATACAAAAATGATTGTTATTTTAAATGATAATGATATGTCAATTGCAAAACCAGTAGGGGCAATGAGATCCTACTTAGCAAAATTATTTTCAGGAAAAGTTTATTTTAGCTTAAGAGAAATTTTTAAATTAATTATTTCTTCCTTCTCAAAAAGATTTAGTGATAAAGCAGGTAAAGCTGAAGACTTTTTAAGATCAGCAGTTACTGGAGGAACTCTTTTTAACTCGTTGGGCTTTCATTATATTGGACCAATAAATGGTCATGATCTAAACGTTTTGATACCAATTTTAAAAAATGCAAAGAATTCTAAGCACGAAGGTCCAATTATGATTCATATAAAAACTCAAAAAGGAAAAGGTTATTCATATGCTGAAAAGGCAAATGATCATTATCATGGAGTTTCAAAATTTAATGTTCAAACTGGAGTACAAGAAAAATCCAAAACTAATATTCCAGCTTATACAAAAGTATTTGCTAATACTCTAATTAAACATGCTGAAAGGGATAGCAAAATAATTGGTATTACAGCAGCAATGCCATCTGGAACCGGATTAGATACTTTTGGGGAAAAATTTCCAAAAAGAATGTTTGACGTTGGAATAGCTGAACAACATGCTGTTACTTTTGCCGCAGGTTTGGCCACAGAAGGATTAAAACCTTATGTAGCAATTTATTCAACATTTTTACAAAGAGCATATGATCAAGTTGTTCATGATGTAGCAATTCAAAAACTTCCCGTTAGATTTGCGATTGATAGGGCAGGGTTGGTTGGAGCAGATGGACCTACTCATGCTGGTTCATTTGATATTACTTATTTATCTACATTGCCAAATTTTATTGTTATGGCCGCAAGCAACGAAGCAGAACTTGTTAGAATGATTAATACATCTGTTGAGATTAATGATAGACCAACTGCTTTTAGGTATCCTAGAGGAGCTGGCATAGGTATAGAATTGCCATCTATTGATGAAAAATTAGAAATTGGCAAAGGAAAAATAATATTAGAAGGTAAAAAATTAGCAGTCCTGAGTTTTGGTGCGAGGCTAAATGAATGTATAAATGCAGCGGAAAATTTAAAAAAAAAGGGTATTAATGTTACAGTTGTTGATGCAAGATTCGCCAAACCTTTGGATGAAAATTTAATATGGCAACTTGCAACCGACCATGATGCAATTCTTACAATTGAAGAGGGTTCTATAGGAGGATTTGGATCTCATGTAACTCAATTTTTATCAGAAAAAAATTTATTAGATAAAGATTTAAAATTTAGATCAATGATATTTCCGGATAAATTTATTGATCAAGATAAACCGGATGTTATGTATAAAATAGTTGGACTAGATTCAAATTCAATTGAAGAGAAAATTTTAGACACTCTTGATTCAAATATTGTGTTACAAAAACAAAAATAAATTTTTAACTACACTGCGCTTTATTCATTAGATAATGGTCTAGTAGTACACAGTTTAACATAGCCTCACCAACTGGTACAGCACGTATTCCAACACAAGGATCGTGTCTTCCTTTAACTGATATTGATGTATTTTTGCCAAATTTATCAATTGTCTTTCTGCTTTTTAAAATTGATGAAGTAGGTTTAACGGCAAAAGAAACTATGATCTCTTGACCAGTTGAAATTCCTCCAAGAATTCCACCAGCATTATTTGAATTAAATTTTATTTTTTTTCCTTTTTGAGAAATCTCATCAGAATTTTGTTCACCAGTTAATTGAGCAGAGTTCATGCCAGATCCAATGTTAACTCCTTTGACAGCATTAATGCTCATCATAGCTGATGCTATATCCATATCTAACTTAGAGTAAATTGGAGCACCCAAACCAATAGGCAGCCCTCTAGCTCTTACTTGAATTATTGCTCCACAAGATGAGCCTGATTTTCTTATACTTAATAAATATTTTTTCCACAGTTTTACTATTGACTTATCTGGGCAAAAGAATGAATTTTTTCTGATTTCCTTGTCATTCCATTTTTTTATATCACATCCAAGAATTCCTAATTGAGTGACGGCACCAATAACTTTAAATTTTTTTCCAATTTTATTTTCTAGAACTTTTTTTGCTATAGCACCTGCAGCAACTCTACTAGCCGTTTCTCTAGCAGATTGCCTTCCACCTCCACGATAATCTCTAATTCCATATTTTTTAAGATATGTAAAATCTGCATGACCAGGTCTAAACTTATTTTTAATTGTCTCGTAATCTCTTGATCTCATATCTTTATTGTAAATTATTAAAGAAATAGGAGTTCCAGTTGTTTTTCCTTCAAATATACCTGATAGAATTTGAACTTTATCATCCTCTTTACGTTGACTAGTAAATTTTGATTGACCAGGTTTTCTTTTATTTAATTCAGATTGGATATCTTGTTCTTTTATATTAATATTTGGTGGACATCCATCAACTATACAGCCTATTGCAGGCCCATGGGATTCTCCCCATGTTGTGAAACGAAATATCTTTCCAAAAGTGTTAAATGACATTAATTATATTATATAGATTATTTTGTTAAAATTATGAATCAAAAAAACTCATTAGGCCTTAATAGTTGTTTTTTAGATCTAAATGATCCAATTCAATTGTTTAATGTCTGGATGAATGAGGCAAAAAAAACTGAACCAAATGACCCTAATGCTCTTTCTTTGGCAACAGCAGATAAAAACGGAACACCTTCTGTTAGAATCGTTTTACTAAAAGATTTTAGCAAAGATGGTTTTACTTTTTATACAAACCTAGATAGTCCAAAAAGTTTAGATATTGAAGACAATCCAAGAGCCGAAATGTGTTTTCACTGGAAAAGTTTACAGCGTCAAGTTAGAGTTTTTGGATCACTTAATAAAACGTCTGATGAGGTAGCTGATAAATATTTTAGTTCTAGAGATTATGATAGTAAAATAGGAGCATGGGCATCCGAACAATCTAAAACTTTACAAAATAGAAGTGATCTATTTAAAAGAGTTGATGGATTTAAAAAAACTTATCCTGAAACTGGAAATGTGCCAAGACCAGAAAATTGGTCTGGATGGATTTTAGAACCAACAATAATTGAATTTTGGTTAGAAGGACCAAATAGAATTCATGAAAGAATGAGATATTATAAAGAATTAAATAATTGGATAAAAAAATTACTTAATCCCTAAAAAGATCTTTCTAAACTAAAAGTAGTTAAATTTTCTAGAACTCTTTTTTCTTCTGAGTCTGGAAATATACTTAGTGAATTTGAAGCAAGATTAATAAAATGTTCTGCTTTTTTATAACATTGGTTCGTTATATTGTATTTTACAATTAAGTTTAATGTGAATTTTAAATCATTTTCTGATTTTGTATTTTTTTTAAATATATCTTTTAAATTTTGTTTTTCCACATTGTTGATTTGTTGAAATAACAAAATTATAGGTAAAGTAATTTTACCTTCATAAAAATCATTTCCTATTCTTTTACCAAAAAGTTTTATTTCAGAATTATAATCCAAAGTATCATCCGCAATTTGAAACGTGAGTCCTAAATTTTTTCCATAAAATTCTAATGCATCTTTTTCTTTATTTTTTTTATTAGCCAAAATTGCACCTACTTTAGTGGATGCAGAAAAAAGAACTGCTGTTTTTGTGGAAATTATTTTTAAGTAAGTTTCTTCAAGCATATCAATCTCACCTTTGTGTTGTAATTGAAGAATTTCACCTTGAGCAATTTTTGAAGATGTAGATGATAATAATTTTAATATTTCTAAACTTCCATCTTCAACCATCATTTCAAAACAACGACTTAACAAATAATCACCAACTAAAATTGACGATTGATTACCCCAAATTGAATTTATTGTTTTTTTTCCTCTCCTAACATTGCTAACATCTATTACATCATCGTGCATTAGAGTTGCTGCGTGTATTAATTCAACACATGCCGCCAAATTTATATCTCGACTACCTTTTGAATAACTACATAGTTTTGCAGAACCAAGAGTTAAAAGAGCTCGCAATCTTTTTCCTCCAGTTTTAATATGGTAGTTAGTCATTTTTTGGACTAGGGCCACATCACTATTAAGTTTAGTTTTAATTTTTTCTTCAACTAAAACTAATTTATCCTCAACAGAATTCTTAAGGTCGAAATAAGAATTATTTATTTGATTTTTAAGTTGAACTACAGTTCCCATAAATTTAAGTTAATATAATTAAGCGTTATTTATTACTTATCAATTGACGCACCTTAATCTTCAACTATAAGTAGACTTTATATTAAATCAAAAATTCTATAAGGATTGTTAATGTTTTCATTTTTTAAAAAGAAAAAAATCATCGCTCATTTGAGACTAAGCGGGGTAATCGGAAATGTTGGTAAATTTAAACAAGGAATGGACTTTTCTGGACAAGAAGAAATTATAAAAAAGGCTTTTTCTTTAAAAAAAGCAATTGCAATTGCTGTAACAATCAATTCTCCTGGTGGTTCACCAGTTCAATCACATTTAATTTACAAATATATTAGAAGATTAGCAAAAAAAAATAAAAAAAAAGTATTAGTATTTGCCGAAGATGTTGCGGCTTCAGGAGGCTATTTGATAGCCTGCGCTGGTGATGAAATATATGCAAATTCCAGCTCGATCATTGGATCAATTGGAGTAATTTATTCTTCATTTGGTTTTAAAGAATTAATAAAAAAAATTGGCGTAGAAAGAAGAGTGCACACAGCTGGAAAAAATAAAAGCACTTTAGACCCATTTCTTGAAGAAAAAAGCGAAGATATTGAAAGGCTTAAAAATATTCAATTAGATCTCCATAAAGATTTTATAAAAGTAGTTGAAGATAGTAGAGGATCTAAACTTAATAAAAGTAATGACATCGAATTATTTTCAGGTGAATTTTGGTCGGGCACTAAAGCAAAAGAACTAGGTTTAATTGATGGAATTGGAAATGCTGATCAAATTTTAAGAGAAAAATTTGGAGAAGATGTAGTAATTAAAAAATTTGAAAAAACTAAAGGTTGGTTAAGTAAAAAACTTTCATCTTCAGGAGATCAAATGGATCAACTTGCAAATGTCTTAGAAGAAAGATCTATCTGGCAAAGATATGGTTTCTAAAAAAAAAAATAAAAAACCTAAATTTCAAACATTTCAAGATACAATCTTGAATCTTCAAAAATATTGGAGCAAACAAGGATGTGTTATTTTACAACCTTATGACATGGAGATTGGTGCTGGAACTTTTCATCCTGCTACTACACTAAGATCATTAGGACCAAATTCATGGAAAACCGCTTATGTACAACCATCTAGAAGACCAACAGATGGAAGATATGGTGACAATCCTAATAGACTTCAGCATTATTATCAATTTCAGGTATTAATAAAACCTTCACCAAAAGATATAAAAAAATTGTATTTAAATAGTTTAAAAGTCGTAGGAATAAACCATAAAGAGCATGACATAAGATTTGTTGAGGATGATTGGGAGAGCCCTACGCTTGGAGCGGCAGGCCTTGGCTGGGAAGTTTGGTGTGATGGAATGGAAATAACCCAATTTACATATTTTCAACAGATGGCAGGAATAGAATGTAAACCAGTTTCTGTAGAACTTACGTATGGTCTTGAAAGAATTTGCATGTTTACGCAGCAAAAAAAAAATGTATTTGATTTATCTTGGAATGACGAAGGTGTAAAATATAGAAATGTATTTTATCAAGCTGAAAAAGAATTTTCAGCATATAATTTTGAACATGCAAATACAGATAATTTATTTAAAATATTTGATATGTTGGAACAAGAAAGTAAGTCATTATTAGAAAAAAATTTATCATTGCCAGCTTACGACCAATGTTTAAAAGCAAGCCATGTATTTAATATACTTGATGCAAGAGGAGTAATTAGCGTTGCTCAAAGGACAGAGTACATTTCTAGAATAAGAGAAGCCACAAAAGGCGCTGGTGAAATTTGGTTAAAAAGCCAAACAAAATAATGTCAGAGTTTTTTTTAGAGCTTTTCAGCGAAGAAATACCAGTAAATTTGCAAAAAAATACTAGAGAAATACTTTTGAAAAATTTTAAAGATTTTTTTGAAAAAGAAAATATTATTTTTTCTGGAAAAAGTCTGTCCTTTTCTACACCAAATAGACTTTTAATTTTATTTAATAGAATAAACAAAGAAGTAATTCAAAAAGCTGAAGAAATAAGAGGTCCCAATATTAATTCACCAGAACAAGCTTTAGAAGGTTTTTTAAGGTCCAACAACATAACGAAAGAAAAAATTTTTAAAAAAAATACGGATAAAGGAGAATTTTATTTTTATAAAAAGCTAGAAAAAAAAATTAATACAGTTGATTTATTAGAGGAAAATATTCCACAAATACTTAATAAAATATCCTGGAAAAAATCAATGAAATGGGGCGATTTTGATCTTAATTGGGCAAGACCATTAAAATCAATATTAGCAATATTTGATAATAAAAGTCTAGAATTTGATTACCATCATCTTAAAAGCTCTAATTCAACATATATTGATAAAGAATTTGAAGACAAAAAAAAAACTTTTAAAAATTTTAAATCTTATAAAAACTATTTCAAGAAGTCAGGAATCATCATTGATCAAAACTTAAGGAAACAATTTATTGAGAAAAAGCTTCGAAAAAACGCAAAAATAAAAAACCTTGTTTTAGAAATTGATAACAAACTATTGGATATTGTTACAAATTTAGTTGAAAAACCTAATATTTTAATTTGTAAATTTGATTCAAAATTTTTGAATATACCAAAAGAAATATTAATCATTACAATGAAGCATCATCAGAGATATTTTCATACTTTTGATAATAAGGGAAATATTACTAATCAATTTTTGGTTGTAGCAAACAATAAAGATCTAAAAGGTTTTATTAAATCTGGCAATGAAAGAGTCGTTGAAGCGAGATTAAATGATGCTCAATTTTTTTGGAAAAAAAATAAATCACAAAATTTAGTTAAGCAAATTATAAAGCTTAAAATGATGAATTATTTTAAGGGACTTGGTTCTTATTTCGATAAAGTTCAAAGAATGAGAAAACTTGGAGGAACTATTTCTGATGAATTATTGATAAGTAAAGAAAAAGTTGAAGTATCAAGTTCTATTTGTAAAGTTGATTTAATGTCTGATTTAGTTAGTGAATATCCTGAGCTTCAAGGAATTATGGGTGGATATTTCGCTGAAGCTCAAGGTTTTGATAAAGATATCTCTTTAGCAGTTAAAGAACATTACTTGCCCATTGGTCTTGATAGCAATACACCTAAAAAACCATTCAGTATTGCATTAGCTTTATCAGATAAACTAGATACATTAGTTGGATTTTTTGGAATTGATCATAAACCAACGAGCTCAAAAGATCCTTACGCATTACGAAGAGCAGCTCTTGGATTAATTAGATTGTTAATCGAGAACAATAAAGAATTTAAAATAAAAGATTTAATAAACTACTCCATAAAACTTTATGAAGAACAATCTTTTAAATTTACAAACAAACTAATTCAAAAAGATTTAGCAGAGTTTTTGTTGGAACGTTTAAGATATTATATGAGAGAAAAAAATATTCGATCAGATATTATTGATGCCAGTTTAAATTCTTTTGGTATAAATCAAATAACAAAAATATATAAAAAATCTATTGTATTAAATAAATTTATAAATAAGGAAATTGGAAATAATATTATTTCAAGTTATAAGAGGGCATCTAATATTTTGACATATGAATTAAATAATAAAGAATTAAAAATTTATAATTCTGTAGATCCTGTGCTTTTTAAAAGTGAATACGAAAAAAATTTATATAAAAAAATACATGAATTAAGAAAATATTTTACAAGCATAAATAGAGATGAAAATTTTGAGTTAACGCTAAAAAATTTAGCTGAGTCAAAAAAAGTTATTTTTGAATTTTTTGATAATGTAAAAGTAAATGATGAAGATAAGGCAATTCAAAAAAATCGATTGGAACTTTTAAATATGTTATGCAAAACATTTGACAATTTTATAATTTTTTCAAGTATTGAAAGTTTGTAGTGAACAAATTAATTTTTAATTTTAAATCTAAAGAATCTAAAAAGATTAAAAATTCTAAAACTTTTTTAGGTGGAAAAGGCTCTAATCTCTCAGAAATGGGAAAAATAGGACTTCCAGTTCCTCCTGGATTTACAATTTCTACAAAAGTATGTGATTTATTTTATAAAAATAAAAAAAAATTAAACTTAAAAATAGTTCAAGATATTAAGGCGGAACTTAAAGTTATTGAAAAAGAAACTGGTAAAAAGTTTGGTGATTTAAAAAATCCTCTTTTAGTTTCCGTTAGATCTGGTGCAAGAGTATCAATGCCCGGAATGATGGATACAATTTTAAATCTCGGTCTTAATGATAAAACAGTTTTAGCTTTAGCTAATAAAACTTCCAATATGAAATTTGCCAAAGATAGCTATAGAAGATTTATTCAAATGTATAGCAGCGTAGTTATGGGAGTTAAAGGTTATCATTTTGAAGAATTAATTGAAAATTATAAACTTACCAAGGGAGTTTTATTGGATACTGAACTAGATGAAAATGATTGGGATGGATTAATAAAAGATTTTAAAAGAGTAATTAAAGAAAAAACAAATAAAGAATTTCCTGAAAATGTCTTTGATCAATTATTTGGCTCTATTAGTGCAGTATTTTTATCTTGGGAAAGCAATAGAGCTAAAGTTTATAGAAAACTAAATCAAATTCCTTCAGAATGGGGAACAGCAGTTAATGTCCAATCAATGGTTTTTGGAAATATGGGAAATGACAGCGCAACTGGAGTAGTTTTTACAAGAAATCCATCAGATGGAACGAATGAAATTTATGGAGAGTATTTGGTTAATGCTCAAGGAGAAGATGTTGTGGCCGGAACAAGAACACCCCAAAATATTACTAAAAAATTAAGAAAAAATTCTAGAACAAAAGAAAAATCAATGGAAGAGTTTATGCCAAAACTTTTTATTCAATTAAAAAAAAATCTACGTACTTTAGAAAAACACTATAGAGATATGCAAGATGTTGAATTTACTATAGAGAATAAAAAACTTTGGATGTTGCAGACGCGATCTGGAAAAAGAACTGCTAAATCTTCAGTAAAAATTGCAGTAGATATGGTTAAAGAAAAGTTAATTTCAAAAAAAGAAGCGATACTAAGAATAGACCCAAATTTATTGGATACTTTACTTCATCCAACACTTGATGAAAAAAGTTATATTAAAGTAATTGCTAAAGGCTTGCCTGCCTCTCCTGGAGCAGTGAGCGGAAAAGTAGTTTTTTCATCTGATGAAGCAGAACGACTTAATGGAATGATGCAAGATACTATTTTAGTAAGAGTTGAAACTTCTCCAGAAGATATTCATGGCATGCACGCATCGAAAGGAATTTTAACAGCAAGAGGCGGCATGACAAGTCATGCTGCTGTGGTTGCGAGAGGCATGGGTAGACCGTGTGTTTCAGGTTCTAGTGAAATTGATATTAATTATGAAAATAAAACTTTTAAAACAACTAATGCAGAAGTTAAAGAGGGTGATTTAATTACAATTGATGGCTCAACTGGTAGAATTATTTTAGGCGAAGTAGGAACAGTCAAGCCCGAGATATCAGGAAATTTTTCTAAATTAATGAGCTGGGTGGACAGTTTTAGAAAACTAAAAGTTAGAACAAATTCTGAAACTCCTTTAGATGCAAAAACAGCTAGAGATTTTGGTGCTGAAGGCATAGGTTTATGCAGGACAGAACACATGTTTTTTGATGAAGAAAGAATTCTATCTGTTAGAGAAATGATTTTATCAAAGACAAAGGAAGATAGAAATAAAGCCTTAGCAAAACTTTTACCACATCAAAAAAAAGATTTTGTAAAAATATTTAAAATAATGAAAGGTTTGCCCGTTACAGTAAGACTTCTTGATCCACCTCTTCATGAATTTTTGCCTAAAAATGAAAAAGAAATTCAAGACTTGTCAAGTTCTCTAGAATTATCAGTTAAAGAAATTGAGCTTAGAATTAACGAATTACACGAGCACAATCCTATGCTTGGTCATAGAGGTTGTAGACTAGGAATTTCTTTTCCTGAAATATATGAAATGCAATGTAGAGCAATTTTTGAGGCATTAATTGAATGTAAAAACAAAAAGTATAAATCAATAATTCCTGAAATAATGATTCCATTGGTTTCAACAGAAGCTGAAATTAAAATTATGAAAGATTTAGTAACTCGTGTTGCCAATAAAGTGCAAAAAAAGAATAAAGTAAAAATTAAATATTTAGTAGGAACAATGATTGAGCTGCCAAGAGCAGCACTAAAAGCAAAAGATATTGCAAAGCATGCGGATTTTTTTAGTTTTGGAACGAATGATTTAACGCAAACTACATTTGGTATAAGCAGAGACGATTCTGGAAAATTTTTAAATGATTATATTGAAAACAAAATTTTTGATATTGATCCGTTTATTTCAATCGATAAAGTTGTTGGTGAGTTAATAGAGATAGCCACAATTAAAGGAAAAAAACAAAATAAAAATATCAAACTTGGAATTTGTGGAGAACATGGGGGTGATCCAAAAAGTATATATTTCTGTGCTAAAATAGGATTAAATTATGTTTCTTGTTCTCCATACAGAGTACCTGTTGCAAAACTGGCTGCAGCACAAGCTCAACTTGGTGAAAAAAATTAAATTTCTAATTTTAAATCCACAGCAGGAGCGCTATGAGTTATGCTGCCAATAGAAATTCTATCAACACCTGTTGCAGCTACTTTTTTAATAGATTTTAAGTTAATATTTCCAGAAGCTTCAGTTACATAATATTTTTTAGCTAATTTAACTCCAGCTTTAAGATCTTTAATGTTCATATTATCAAAAAGAACAGTATTAAATTTTAAACCCAATATCTTTTTTAATTGGTTTAGATTGTCTACTTCAATTGTAATTTTTTTACCCTTTTTGTTTTTGATAGCTAATAAAACTAAAGTTTTTATATCTGAACTTACTATATGATTGTCTTTAATTAGATATTCGTCGCTAAGATTAAACCTGTGGTTCATTCCTCCTCCTAATTTAACAGCATATTTTTGAATTACTCTAAAGTTTGGAATTGTCTTTCTGGTACAGCAAATTTTACATTTTTTTCCAACTCTTTTTACAAATTGATTTGTCATTGTGGCTATTCCAGAAATATGAGATAGAAAATTTAAAGCAACTCTTTCACCTATTAAAATATTTTTTATATTACCCTCTATCACTGCTATTAAATCTCCTTTTTTAATTGCAGAACCCTCTTTTTTTTTTAATTTAAATTTAATTTTTTTATCTATCAATTTAAAAGTTTGAATAGCAAACTTTAATCCAGCAATAACTCCATTTTGATTAGCAATTAACTTTATTCTTTTTTTTATATTATTTTTTATGAGATTTGATGTTATGTCACCTGATGGATAAAGATCTTCGTTTAAAGCTAGTTTACAAACGTTTCTTATAAAGTTGTTGCTTAAAACTATTTTTGACACTAAAGTTATCTGCCAATCGCAGTCATTCTTTGAACAGACTTCCTTGCCATAGCAGCAATATTATGACTAATTTTAATTTCGTTACTTTCATTTTTTAAACAATCATAAATTTTTTGAAGAGTAATTTTATTCATATAAGGGCAGAGATTACATGGTTTTATGAATTGGACATTTGGATTTTCCACTTGAACATTATCGCTCATAGTACACTCAGTTACCAATAATACTTTTTTGGGTTGGTTGTCTTTTACATATTTTACCATAGTTGATGTAGAACCAGCAAAATCAGATGCGCTTATAACATCAGGAGGACACTCTGGATGAGCAATAATTTTTATATCTGGGTTTTCTTTTCTAATATTTTCAACTTCTTTTCCTGTAAATTTTTCATGAACAATGCAAGTTCCTTGCCAAGATATAATTTTAACTTTCGTATTTTTTTGAACATAATTTGCTAGATAGTGGTCTGGAAGAAAAATTACTTTATTAACGCCAAGTGACTCGACTACTTTTACTGCGTTTGCAGATGTACAACATATGTCAGTTTCAGCTTTGACTTCTGCTGAAGTATTTACATATGAGACCACAGGTACTCCAGGATATTTTTCTTTAAGCATTCTAACATCTTCTCCTGTTATTGATGATGCTAATGAACATCCAGCGCTCATATCAGGTATTAAAACTTTCTTTTTTGGGTTCATTAATTTTGCAGTTTCTGCCATAAAGTGTACCCCGCAAAGAACAATTATATCTGCAGAAGTTTTTGATGCTTCTACAGCTAAAGCAAGAGAGTCTGCAGAGATATCAGCAACACCATGATAAATTTCTGGAGTTTGATAATTGTGAGCGAGTATCACTGCATTTTTATCTTTTTTTAATTTGTTAATTTTTTCTATTAATGGAGCATGAACCTTCCATTCAATCTCTGGGATAACAGATGATATTTTTTTATAAATCTCGTTTAATGTATTTTTTTGTAAACTTTCCATTGTTATAAAAATAATTTACCAACTTGAAATGAAGTTGTCATTAATTTAATCTGTCGCATATTTTCCGCGCGCGGCCATGCTGAAATTGGTAGACAGGCTTGGTTGAGGGCCAAGTGGGAGTTTTCCCATGAGAGTTCGAGTCTCTCTGGCCGCACCAATAATTGAGATTTATTAACAAATTTTTTTTAAAAAGTTAAATTTTTAAGTACCACAAAAAGTCTGATACTTTTTTTCACTTGATGGAGCTGGAAATTGGTAGTTATTAGTTTTGGTTTGTTTTTCGTAAGGTTTCTCCAAAACTTTTAGAAAATCATTAAAGGGATCTAGATCTCCATTATTGGCTTTTTTTAAAACTTCTTCCACTTTGTAATTTCTTGGAATAACTAATGGATTAGCCTGACGCATTAATTTTAAAGATTTTTCTGGCGAATTATGGTGTAGTTTCAAACGTTCTTGCCATTGCCGCTTCCAACTAATAAATCCTTGATTCTCATAAACTTTATTTACTTGAATATTTTCATTCATTAAAAAACAAAAAGTATTTGTATAATCAACTTTGTTTTGATGCATCCATGATAATAAATCTAAAATTAAATTTTCATCTTTTGGGTTTTCTCCTAGCAAACCTAATTTTTTATGCATCATTTTAAACCAGCTTTTTTTATATTTTTCAGCAAAACTATTTATAATTTCGGTTGCCATTTCAATTGCTTTATCTTTATTGTTATCAATTAAAGGGATTAAGGATTCTGCAAATCTTTCTAAATTCCATCTAGCAATACTAGGTTGATTAAAGTAAGCATAACGCCCTTGGTGGTCTATTGAACTAAATACAGTTTTTGGATCATATGTGTCCATGAAAGCACAAGGACCATAATCAATTGTTTCACCTGATATTGCCATATTATCAGTATTCATCACACCATGAATAAAACCAACTCTCATCCAATCAGTAATTAGTTGAATTTGTTTTTCCATTACAGTTTTTAATAAATCAATTGCTGGATTTTTTGAATTTTTTATATGTGGATAATGGCGCTCAATAGTATAATCAAAAAAAGTTTTTAAATTACTTTTATCTTTAGAAAAAACAGCATACTGAAATGTTCCAACACGAATATGACTTGAAGCAACACGAGTTAAAATTGCACCGTCTAAAGGAGTTTCACGCATTACAGCTTCTCCAGTTTTAACAACAGCTAAACTTCTTGTCGTTGGAATTTCAAGATTATGCATAGCTTCACTTATAATATATTCTCTTAACATTGGTCCTAAAACAGCTCTTCCATCACCATTTCTTGAATATGGAGTTTTACCAGATCCTTTAAACTGAATATCGAAGCGTTTATTATTTTTAGAAATATGTTCACCAACAACAATTGCCCGTCCATCACCCAACATAGTAAAGTGTCCGAATTGATGACCAGCATAAGCTTGTGCGATTGTATCTGATCCTTTAGGCAATAAATTTCCTGAAAAAATTAAAGCTAAATCTTCATTGCTTGTATTAGAAAAATCTAATCCAATTTTACTTGATAAAGAATGATTAAAAATAACAACCTTGGGTGCCTTTACTGGTATTGGGCCCAACTTTGAAAACATATTATCTGGTAATTTTGAGTACGTATTATCAAATTGCCAACCAATTTTATCAATATGCGAGTGTGACTTATTCATTAAAAATATTTAGGTAATAAGGACCTTACTTTTTATAAATTATATCTTTTAATAACAAATTTACAACCTAGCTTAAAAACCAATAAAAAAAAGGAGAAAAACTTTTCAATAATCTAATAAATTCTTGGCAATTATGATAAACTTAAAGATTATGAAACAACTTTTAGTGACTTTGGTTCTGAGTTTGTTGTGGTACAATATATCTTTAGCAAATAATCTTAAGGTTGTTGATGGCGATACAATAATTCTTAATGGTGAAAAGATAAGATTTTCAGGTATAGATACTCCCGAATTAAAGCAAATATGTATGAAGGATGATCAGAAAATATTTTGTGGTATTTCTGCAAAGATGCTTTTGATTAAAAAAATAGGCAATAAAATACCTAAATGTATTAGCGAAGGCAAGGATGTTTACAAGAGAACTTTAGCGGAGTGTTTTATTGACGGTGAAAGTTTATCAAGTTTTTTAGTAAAGAGTGGTTATGCATTTGCTTACAAAAAATACTCAAAAAAATTTATTAAAGATGAAGAGTTTGCTAAAGCAAATAAATTAGGATTATGGTCTATGAAATTTCAATATCCATGGGATTTTAGGAAAAAATCATGAAACTGCAAGTGAAGTAAAAATTGCGGCATGCTTTGATGGAGAATCACTACCATTATTCAATACAGTAATTGTAGAATAATAATTATTCCAAATTATAAGATGCTAAGGGGCGTTCTGTTACCCGGTGCCCCAGACCGTGCTTTTATAATTAACCTAAGTTAATTATGCAGCAAGTGCGTAACTTTCGTTAGCATTTATAATTTAGCCCATTACGGCGGAACAATACCGAACGAAAGAATAACCTTTAGACACTCGTCGATTCTGGTTCACCCCCGCAAGTTGTAAATGGTGGAGGTGGTGGGTACTGCCCCCACGTCCGCAATGCTTATTACGAAATTCGTTTATCGTCGTAGTTGGAAAACCAACATTAATAATATAAAAGTTAAACCGATATATTCAATAGATAAATCATGAAATTAACTAAGGAACAGGCGCAAGAAATAAAAGATCAACAATCTCAACAAAATAAAACAAAAAGAGTAACGGCACCTGAGCTTGAAAAAATTCTTTATGAAGCAATACCAGTCCTTGATCATGGTTTTGTTAGAGTGGTTGATTACATGGGAGACGACACATCTATCGTTCAATCAGCAAGGGTTTCGTATGGTAAAGGAACTAAGAAAGTATCAACGGATAGTGGCTTGATAAAATATTTGATGCGCCATTGGCATACTACTCCTTTTGAGATGTGTGAAATAAAATATCATGTAAAACTTCCAATATTTATTGCCCGTCAATGGATTAGACACAGAACTGCAAATGTAAATGAATATTCAGCAAGATACTCTATTTTAGATAAAGAATTTTATTTACCTTCTCCAGACAATCTTGCTGCTCAATCCAAAAGTAACAGACAAGGAAGAGGAGAAGTGCTTGAAGGTAATCAAGCTAAAGAGGTTTTAGATTTATTAAAAAATGATGCTGAAAAAACTTATAAAGATTATGAAATGATGCTTAACGAACGATTTGATGGAACAACAATAGATGAAAATAAAAAAGGATTAGCAAGAGAATTAGCCAGAATGAATTTAACTTTAAACACTTATACTCAATGGTACTGGAAAACTGACTTATTAAATCTAATGAATTTTTTAAGATTAAGAGCCGATGATCATGCGCAATATGAAATAAGAGCATATGCAGATACTATGTTAGATACTTTAAAAAAATGGGTGCCAACTACATATGAAGCTTTTATGGATTATAGAGTTGGAGGAACAGAAGTATCTGCAAAAGGAAAATTGATAATTCAGAAATTAATAAAAGGTGAAAATGTTAATTCTGAAGACTCAGGTTTATCCAAAAGAGAATGGAATGAATTGATGATTGCTTTTGGTCTTAAAGATAAGTTGATTTAATTTTATTAGCAAACTCTAAATAAATTTTTGAAATTTCATGATCAGGCAAAGCTTCAACAATCGGTTTTCCTTGATCTCCAAATTTTCCAACCTCTGGATTGATTGGAATTTCACCTAAAAATTCTTTATTAAATTCTTCTGCAGTTTTTTTAACTCCACCTTCACCAAAAATTTTGTATTTCTTTCCATCATCTCCAATAAAATAACTCATGTTATCTACTAATCCTAAAATCTTAACTCCTAATTTGTCAAACATTTTAATTCCTCTTTTTACATCTAATAATGCTACTTCTTGAGGAGTTGACACGATTATTGCACCATCCATTTTTATTTCTTGTGAAAAAGTTAATTGTGTATCTCCAGTTCCAGGTGGCATATCAACAATGATAAAATCTAAATCTTTCCATAATACTTTTTGTGTAAAAGTTTTAATCGCACTAGTCACCATTGGACCACGCCAAATCATTGGTGTTTGTTGATCAGCAAGAAAACCAATCGACATACACTGAATATCATATTTTATAATTGGGCTTAAAGTTTGACCATCACTTTGTGGTTTTTCATTAATATCAAACATTTTTGGAATTGATGGACCGTAAATATCTGCATCAAGTAAACCAACTTTGCACCCAACTTTTTTTAACGCTAAAACCAAATTGGTTGCAAATGTAGACTTTCCAACACCTCCTTTTGCACTCGATATAGCGATAGTATATTTTGTTCCTTGAATTGGGTTTTTTATAATGGTTTTACCGCCCAGTTTTTTCTTCATTGCGTCACTTAATTCTGGTTTTTCCTTTGGCATATGTTTATCTTAACTTGTTTTTCCCAGTAAAGACATTATATAGATTGTCATGGTTGATGATTTTCGAGGTAGAGGTGGCAGCCCTTGGGGTTCACCCTCAGGAGGAGGAGGAGGCAATGGTTCAGGAAGAGGACCAACTCCACCGGACATTGATGAGATTGTAAGAAAGATTCAAGATACTATAAAAAAATTTTTACCTGGTGGAAGTAAATTAGGCGGTAAACCAATTATTTTAGGTCTAATTATTTTGGGATTTATTTGGTTGGCTAGTGGTCTTTATAGAGTGTTACCAGATGAGCAGGGTGTAGTTTTAAGATTTGGAAAATTTGTAAAAACAACTCAACCTGGATTAAATTATCACATCCCCTTTCCAGTTGAATCAGTACTTACTCCTAAAGTAACTAAAGTAAATAGAATGGATATAGGATTTAGAGCTGAAAGGGACAGTGGATTCGGATCATCTGGAGTTGCAGACGTGCCTGAAGAAAGTTTAATGCTAACAGGAGATGAAAATATTGTTAATATCGACTTTTCTGTTTTTTGGGTTATTAAAGATGCAGGTAGCTTTTTATTTAAAATACAAGATCCCTCAACAATTGTAAAAGCTGCATCAGAAACAGCAATGAGGGAAGTTATAGCAAAAAGCAATATCCAATCTATTTTAACTGAAGGAAGATCTAATATAGAAAATGAAACACAAGAAATTATTCAAAGCATATTAGATGAATATGAATCTGGAATTCAAATTACCCAAGTACAAACTCAAAAAGCTGATCCACCAGATCAAGTAATAGATGCATTTAGAGATGTACAAGCTGCAAGGGCTGATATGGAAAGATCAAAAAATGAAGCAGAAGCCTATGCAAACGATGTTATTCCAAGAGCTAGAGGAGAGGCACAAAAAATTTTACAAGCTGCCGAGGCATATAAAAAACAAGTTGTTGCCAAAGCTGAAGGTGAAGCAAGTAGATTTATTGCAATATATAATGAATATGCACAAGCAAAAACTGTTACCCAAGAAAGAATGTTTTTAGAAACAATGGAGAAAGTTTTGGCCGATATTAATAAAATAATTATTGATAAAAATTCAGGCTCAGGGGTTGTTCCTTATTTGCCACTACAAGAATTAAATCAAAAGAAAGCACAAAATTAATGAAAATAGAAAAAATTTTATTACCAGTAATTATAATAATAGCTGTATTGTCTTTTTTTTCTATATTTATAGTTAAAGAAATTAACCAAGCAATAGTACTTCAGTTTGGTGACCCAAAAAAAATTATATCTAAACCTGGATTAAATTTTAAAATACCTTTTATTCAAAATGTAGTTTTTCTTGATAAAAGAATATTAAACTTAGACACTCCACCAGAAGAAGTAATTGCATCTGATCAAAAACGTCTAATTGTTGATGCTATTGCAAGATTTAAAATTATAGATCCACTAAAGTTTTATATTTCAGTTGGAAATGAAAGAGTTGCAAGATCAAGATTGGCAACAATTATAAATTCAAGACTGAGAAACGTCTTAGGTAAACAAGAACTTCAAACATTGTTATCAAAAGACAGAACTAAACAAATGACTTTAATACAAGAAGGTGTGAATGCTGAAGCTGAAAATTTTGGAATTAAAATTGTGGACGTAAGAATAAAAAGAGCAGATCTTCCGCAAGCAAATAGTGAGGCAATTTATAGAAGAATGCAGACAGAAAGAGAAAGAGAAGCAAAAGAATTTAGAGCAAGAGGAGCAGAAATGGCAGTAACAATTACATCAAAGGCTGATAAAGAAGTCACTGTAATTTTAGCAAATGCTGAAAAACGATCAGAAATCATGAAAGGTGAAGGCGATGGTTTAAGAAATAAAATATTTGCAGATGCTTTTGGAAGGGATCCAGAATTCTTTGCTTTTTATCGATCTATGCAAGCATATGAAAGAGCTCTAATTGGTGGCGAAACGTCTTTAATTTTATCACCTGACAGTGAGTTTTTTAAATTTTTTGGAAATATAAAAGCAAAATCAGAATAAATTAAGATAGGTTTATGAAAGAGCTAATCATTGCGTTTGGTCTTTTTCTTTTCATTGAAGGAATTATATATGCCTTATTTCCATCAAAAATGAAAAATATGTTAAAAAAGATGGAAACAATAAAAGATTCACAACTACGAGTTGGTGGATTATTTTTTGCTATTATTGGCTTTATTATTATTTGGTCTATTAAGAATTAAAATGAAAAAGATTAAAATATTATGTGTAGCTTTATTAGTATTCAATTTTTCTATTTCCGCTAATGCCAAAAATACACCGGAGTCCTTTGCTGAGTTGGCTGAAAAATTGATGCCTTCTGTTGTAAACATTTCAACAACCCAAACAGTCATTACTAACGTAAATCCTTTTCCTTTTGAATTTCCCCCAGGGTCGCCATTTGAAGATATGTTTAAAGAATTCAGCACTCCTCAAAAAAGAAAAGCTAGTGCTTTAGGTTCTGGATTTATAATTGATGCTAAAGGAATAGTTATTACAAATAATCATGTTATTAAAGGTGCGGAAGATATTTTAGTAAGAGTTAATGGAGAAAAAGAGTATAAAGCAAAAATAATTGGATCTGATCCTTTATCTGATCTTGCAGTTTTGGAAATACAGTCAAAAGATAAATTTATTCCTGTAAAATTTGGAGATTCTGACAAAGCAAGAATTGGTGATTGGGTTATAGCAATTGGAAATCCTTTTGGACTAGGCGGTACAGTTACATCAGGAATTATTTCAGCAAGAAACAGATTTCTTGGTTTATCAAGATATGAAGATTTTATTCAAACTGATGCATCTATAAATCAAGGTAATTCTGGTGGACCTTTATTTGATATGAATGGTGATGTAATTGGAATCAATACAGCAATTCTAGGTCAGTCAGGTTCAATTGGAATTGGTTTTGCAATTCCATCTAACAGTGCCAAAAAAGTTATCAATCAATTAATTGAATTTGGAGAAACAAAAAGAGGATGGCTAGGTGTAAGAATTCAAAATGTCACTAAAGAAATTGCTGATGTAGAAAAATTGGATAAACCTCGAGGAGCATTGGTAGCAAGCGTTGCTAAAAATAGTCCATCAGATAAAGCTGGGATTAAAGCTGGAGACATCATTTTAGAATTTGATGGTACTTTAATTAAAGAAATGAGAGAGCTTCCAAGAATTGTAGCTCAGACCGAAGTTGGTAAAACTGTTGAAGTAAAAGTTTGGAGAAATGAAAAAGAATTAACCAAAAAAATTAAACTAGGAAGATTAGAAACCTCAGAAGACTTTAAAGCAGAAAAAGAAGAAGGAACTGACCCAAATATTTTAGAAATTAAAACTTTAAAAATATCAGTAAGAGTTTTAAGCGCAGAAGATATTCAAGACAGAAAGCTTCCCAAGGATACTTCAGGCTTAGTTATAACAAATATTCAAAATGACAGTCCTATTAATTATCTTAAAGTCAATAATATTATTATTGAAGCTCAAAAGAAAAAAATTAAATCAGTTAAAGACTTTCAGATAATAATTAACAACGTGCTTAAATCTAGTGAAAAAACTATGCTTATTGCAATCTACAATAATCAAAACCAAAGAAGATATATTGGTGTTAAACTAGATTAATAATGGACAATCAGTCCAAGATCATTTTAATTGCAGGACCAACAGCATCTGGTAAATCAAACTTTGCAGCAAGACTTGCTAAAAAGATTGATGGAGAAATAATCAATGCAGATAGCATGCAGGTTTATAAACAATTAAAAATTTTA